>CALZAE010000047.1 GCA_945612235.1 uncultured Gammaproteobacteria bacterium
CGATATTTGCATCCCCGCTGTACCCTGAGTCACGCCATCACACATCGCCGGTACACCAGCAGCAAATTGCGCACTAGCACCATAACGGTAGAGCGCAGCTTTTAACTGTTCGGGATACTCTTTAAGCGGTGCATGGGCAGACAGCATATCGTTGTAGCTGGAAATAATCGCCATATGCGCGGCACCACCTTGGCGCATAATCAAACGTTGATCATCAGGTTGCGCAGCCATCACATGGGCTAAATTAGAGCAGCCATGCGCACGATTCACGCCCTGCTCTGCTGCTTGTAAGGCATTATTTAAATAGGCCGTACGGCGCAGCTTAGAGCGCTCTTCAATCTGCTGAGTCACTTGCGCAACCACGGAATGCATCATGCTGATTTCCTTGCTAACAGTCTGTTCAATAGCATCAAAACTATGGTGCCCAATAAATCTGCACCGGCAATGGCGCATGCCAGAGTAAATGATAGATCGGTAAGGCTTGTGTGGTGGGATCATTCGCCAATACACGATCGAGCATCTGGCGCTTCGCATCACCAAACACCAACACGGCTAAGTAGCCTGTGGCACACAGCATCGACATATTCAATGACAAACGCACTTTAGGCTCATCTGGCGCCAGCCCCACCAACGCTGCAGGCGCTGTGGTTAACTGCATAGCTGGCATTAAATGAGGCATTCCAGCAAACAGCGAAGCAATATGCCCATCGCCACCCATACCCAACACAGTCGCAGCAAAGGGTTGCTGGCCTGCCAGTGCTTGTGCCCAAGCCGCACTCGATGCCTCTGCTGTGTCAGCCAAGCGCGGATCAAGTACTTGTGCCTGCGGTAAAGCGTTCTTTAGCATCTGCGCATTACTGTACTCGCTCTCACCCGCTACCCAACGCTCATCGGTTGGGCTGATGGTAATATCCGCCCAGGGCAAGGCGACCTGATTGAGTTCAGCCAACAAGGCTGCAGGGGTATTGCCACCGGGCAGCAAAATGCTAGCGGTATTGTGAGCCTGTAAATCCTGCGTAATACAGGCTGCCAACGCTTGCGTCAGCGCCTCATTACATGCCTGCTGGGTCGCAAACGAATGCAAAAGAGCCTGTGACATTGACACCTCCAAAACACTCAATCAAACAGCTAAATTACTTTTTCAGCAGCGGTGCATGGCCGTCATCACTGACCACAAAAGCACCTTCTGGGGCTGGACGACGATTAGCAGGACGCTTAGCCGTTTTCTTCACGACTTTTTTCACTGCATCTTTTTTTGCTACTTTCTTCTTTTTAACGCCAGCTGCTTTACCTGAAGCTTTGACGTTTTTCGGACCTTGATAGGTACCCTTAAGCTCTTTAATCACGCGACGCTCAAAAGTCTGCTTCAAGTAGCGCTCAACGCTGGACATCAAATTCCAGTCATTATGGCAAATTAAACTGATAGCCAAACCGTCTTCACCGGCACGGCCCGTACGACCAATTCGGTGTAAATACTCATCACCTGAGCGTGGCATATCAAAGTTAATCACCACATCCAAACCATCAATATCTAAACCACGCGCAGCAACGTCAGTGGCGACCAAGACCCGTGATTTTCCTTGACTGAAACGCTCTAGCGCACGCTTACGATCTTTTTGATCTTTATCACCATGCAGCACATAAGCATCGACCTCTTGCGCAATTAAACGTCCGTACAAACGGTCAGCCTGCACTCGAGTATTGGTAAACACTATTGCCTTACGGAAGGGCTCGTTGTTCAGTAACCAATGCACTAAGCGCTCTTTATGCGGCACATCATCAGCTGTAATAATTTGCTGGCGCGTGCTTTCGTTCATTTCAGCTACTTGGTTGACCATTAAATGCAATGGGTCTTTAAGTACATTGTTAACCATTTCACGCAAGGCGTTACCACCTGTGGTCGCCGAGAACAGTAAGGTTTGCTGACGGTTAGCGCACTCATCCACCAAACGCTGCATATCTTCAGCAAACCCCATATCCAGCATGCGGTCCGCTTCATCAAGAATCAGTACTTCAACTTGGTCTAACTTGAGGTGTCCCGCGTTCAGGTGCTCAATTAAACGACCTGGTGTCGCAATCAAGATATCCGGATCTTTACGCAGTAATGCACCCTGCTCTTTAAAGTCTTCACCACCGGTAATCACGCCCGACTTGATAAAGGTAAATTGCGAAAAGCGCTCGACTTCAGCCAAGGTTTGACGAGCAAGTTCACGGGTCGGTAATAAAATCAGCGAACGAATCGCCACTCGTGGTTTGGCACCAGCAATAAAGCGATTCAATAACGGCAAGACAAAAGCTGCAGTTTTACCACTGCCAGTACGAGCAATCACACGCAGATCACGACCCTCAAGGGCCGCCGGAATCGCCGCTGTTTGGACAGGCGTGGGCTCGGTGAAATTCAATTCATCCAGCGCTTTTAAGAGACGCTCATGCAGGGCAAGTTCAGAAAACACGGTATACCTCAAAGATCATTGATCATAATAAATAACGCCCCGCGCACTGGCTAAGGCTAATAAAGAAACATTGTACTTCAGTTTACGCTTCGAGATTGCTTGACGAGCACCCGCAAGCTATCAAATATCACTAAAGTGACCGCCAGCCAGATCGGTACATAGGTCAACCATTGGCCCGACTCCACTGCTTCACCAATCCAGAACACACTAAATAGGAATAATAGGACCGGCTCCACATAGCTTAAAATACCCAGCAACCCCAGTGGCAGTAAGCGGCTAGCGCCTAACATCGCAGCAAACGCAAAGGTACTTAACAGGCCTAACCCCGGTAGCAAATACCAAAGTTGTGGTGATTCTACAAAAGCATGCGCCGGAGCTAAGCTGATCACCAAATAAAGCGCTAAGGGCGACATCACCAGCATTTCTAAAAAGAAACCGGTAAAGGCATCAAAACCCATCCAGCGGCGCAACATAAAATAAGGTGGATAACCCACAGCACAGATAATGGTGACCCAAGACAAACCGCCCACACGCCACAATTCGTACAGCATACCTATCACAGCAAGAAACACAGCGATACGCTGCAAAGCACGCAGGTGCTCATTGTAAAAAACCCGCCCCGCCAGCACTAACACCAAGGGCATTAAAAAATAGCCCATGGTTAAGTCCAACATATGCCCTGTCAGCGGTGCCCAAACAAACATAAACCATTGCACCGCCATTAAGCCGGCTGCAACAATCAGCGCCAACACTAATAAAGGCTCACGTTTTAAACGACTAATACTCTGCTTAAGTTCAGGTCCACGACCCACGATCAACAATAAGATAAACACAGCAGGGAGTGACCACAAAATACGCTGGGCAAAAACCTGCACACCATCCAATGGCGCTAATAACAGCACATAGGCTGGCACAATAGTAAATATGCATGAAGCGAAAAACGACATCGCCACACCGCGGCCTGACAACTGCATACGGGTGCCTCTCAATAATAGATAAAGTACAAACAGCAATAGCTATAGCTGACAGTTATGCACCTGATAAGCATGCAGAACTGCCCTATAGACAATCGTATTCAACACTTAAACATGTAAGATCACCAGCGCTACTTATGCGCTGGCATAACAGATCTCTAATCTTTGCGATTAAAGCTTTTGACCTGTTGCTGCACCGCAGCTTTAGCCAACATATACGCCGAGACCGGCGCACTTAACATCAGAAATAGCGTAATCAGTAATTCATGCACATGCAAGGCTTCATCCTTGCTACTGAAATACAGCATAGAAGCAATCAACACACAACCTACACCCAAGGTTGTTGCCTTAGCCGGACCATGCAAGCGGGTAAAAAAATCTGGAAAACGGTACAAACCAATTGAGCCTACTAAAGCAAAGGCACTACCCACCAACAAGAAAAACGCAACACTGTACTCAATCCAAACCGACATATAACCACCTCACTTTACTCAATAATATCGCCGCGCAACAGGTACTTACACAGCACGACCGTACTGAAAAAGCCAAATAAAGCGATTAATAAAGCCGCCTCAAAAAACAAGCGACTGCTTAATAACACTCCAAACATCACCAGCAAACCTAAGCCATTAAGGTACAAGGTATCTAAAGCTAAAATACGATCCACCGCATCAGGTCCGCGGAGCAAGCGTATAAAGTTCAACACCAAACTCAAGCCAAACATCAGCATACTGATATAAATTACTGTGGTGAGCATACAAACACCTCCTTGAGTGGCTGTTCATAGCGCTGCTTAATCTCCGCAATCAAAGCTTGGGCATCATCACAATGCAAAGCATGCACCGTCAGTATTGACGTTTGACGATTGACGCTGGCCGCGACCGTACCGGGCGCTAAAGAAATGGCGCTAGCCAATAAATAAATCGCCAAATCATTATCCAGTTCATAAGGCACCTGCACCCACATGGGCTGCAACTGATCCACACGCCCTAAGGCTAAACGTGCTACCTGAAAGTTGGCAACAATAATATCAACCAGCATATGCCGGCTAAAAACAAACACATGTTTCCAGCTACGAATATGCGGCAAACGTGGCCACCAACTTTGCGTAAAGCGCGGAATCAGCACGGCTAAAAAACCACCAAGCAACCAGTGCCCCACTGAAGAAAAATCATCCACCAGCAGCAACCACACTACCAGCAAGCCTAAACTACCCAGCGGATGGGCTAACCACTTGGATCCTCTCATGGTGCAACCTCCAACTGCATGGCCTGCACATACGACTGTACATCCAACAACTGCATAGCCGCGGCTTCAGTAAAATCAATCACCGGCTGCGCAAACACCACCAACACTGCGCTACTCGACAGCAACAGCGCGGCAATAGCAAAGGCTGTCTTATCTAAAGATGCCGCTGTACTGGCCGTCGAATGATGACGCCAAAATACTAAGCTGCCGGCACGACTTAAACCAATCACACCGACTAAACCCGAGACCAAGACCACCGACCACAACTGCCACGCAGCAGTATCAGATACCGCTTGCAGCAGTAAAACCTTACCCAAGAAACCTGAGAACGGCGGCAAGCCTGCTACCGCAATCGCTCCTAAAAAGAAGCTAGCGCCCAGCAAATGTGGATTCAGTAATCGCGGCCCAACTTTCAGTCCACCCCCCAAATCTGCACGCTGTTTGGCTATGATATCGACCAATAAAAACAGACCGGCAATCACCCAAGTACTGTGAATCAGATAATACAAGCTGGCGGCAATCGTCGCCTCAGTACCGACAGCAATCCCGGCAAGCAAAGTACCGACCGACACCAAAACCAAATAGGCTAACAAGCTCCCTAAACTGTTTGCCGCAAACGCTCCTAAAGCAGCGAGAGCCATGGTTAATAAGGCCAGCACCCATAATAGATTGCTACCTAAACCACTGGCAGCGCCCGCCTCGTCACCAAACACCAAAGTGCCAAAACGCAAAATGGCATACAAGCCCACCTTGGTCATCACTGCAAACAGCGCCGCTACAGGCGCTGTGGCACTGGCATAAGCGCGCGGCAACCAAAAGTGCAGCGGTAAAAAAGCAGCTTTAAGGCCAAATACCAACATCAATAACGCACCGGCAGTTTCGAGCAAAAACAGCTGATCGCCCTCGGCTTGCGCCACAAAGCGGGCTAAATCAACCATATTCAGTGTGCCAGCAACGCCATAAAACAAGCCCGCAGCCACTAAAAACAACCCCGAACCGATCAAATTTAAAATCACATAATGCAATGCCGCTCGAATACGCGCAGCACCCAAGCCATGTAACAACAAGGCATAGGAGGCAATCAGTAAAATCTCAAAGAACACAAAGAGGTTAAATAAGTCGCCGGTTAAAAACGCACCGTTAATTCCAGCAATCTGAAACTGCAGCAGCGCATGAAAATAGCCGCCGCGCTGGTCGTCACCGCGTACTGCATACAAGGTCACAAAGACCGCAAGTACTGCTGTGACGCCCAACATCAAAGCGCTGAGGCGATCCAAGACCAAAACAATACCAAAAGGCGCTGACCAATTGCCTAAGCTGTACACCTGAATTTCACCGCCGTGTGCTTGCAGTAACAAATAACCTGCACACACCAGTAGCATTAGCACACTCGCGATACTACTCAAGCGCGCCAACTGAGTTGCTTGGCGCGGCACCAGCATCAGTAGCGCACCACACAACAAGGGCAATAACACGGGGAGCAATAATAAATGATTCATCGTGACGCTCCCGGACGCTGTCGTTTTGCCTGCTGACGCTTACTTTTTACCTTGCGCTGCTTGGGCTCAGGTTTAGGCTTTTCAACACCATCCACATGATCACTACCCAGCTCAGTATGTGCTCGTAAAGACAAGATAAGTACAAAAGCCGTCATGGCAAAACCAATCACAATGGCCGTCAACACTAATGCTTGGGGCACTGGATCGGTGTAACTGCTGGCATCACTGAGCACTGCAGGTTGGCCCGTATGCAAACGCCCCATCGCAAATAAAAATAAATTCACCGCATAGGAAAATAAAGTCAAACCCAAGGCCACACTGAAGGTACGCGCACGCAAAATCAGATACACGCCACTGAAGGTCAATACACCAATAGCGATGGCTACTAATAATTCCATTACGCTTCCTCCGGCAGTTTTACACTGTGACCAATACCGCCCAAGCCACTTAAGATCAGTAGCGTGCCACCCACTACAGTCAAGTACACACCCAAATCAAACAGCATGGCGGATGCCACTTCAATTTCACCAATCAACGGCACATTAATATGCGCAAAAGCCGAGGTTAAGAATGGGTAACCCAAGGGTAAACTGGCCAAACCTGTCGCTGCAGCAATCAATACCCCTGCTGCCGCTAAGCGCGGCAAGCTGACACCCATACGGGTTTGCACCCACTCTTGCCCATAGGCCACTTGCAATAGAATTAACGCCACCGCAGTGATCAAGCCAGCAATAAAGCCACCACCGGGCTCGTTATGACCGCGCAAGAAAATAAACATCGACACCAAAAGAGCCAGTGGCAAAATCAAACGTGCCAACATACCCAGCATCATAGGGTAAGCTTCTGTCGACCAAGCGCGCCCCATGGTATCGACACGCGCACGCGGCAGACTTAAACCCTGTAATAAAGCCACTGTGGCAATAGCGGTAATCGCCAATACACTGATTTCACCCAAAGTATCAAAACCACGAAAATCCACCAAAATCACATTGACTACGTTAGTACCACCGCCACCGGTCAAACTATTGGCTAAGAAAAAATCAGCAATACTCTGATACGGACGCGTTAATACCGCAAAAGTCAGTACTGCCATCAACACCGCACAACTGGCCGCAATACAGTAATCACGCAAGCGCAATAAGCTACTGGACTCCAGCGGCGCTTGCGCGGGTAAGAAATACACCACCAGCAGCATCAGCAAGATGGTCACTACCTCAACCACAAGCTGAGTTAACGCCAAGTCCGGCGCAGAAAAGCGTGCAAACACCATAGCGACCACCAGGCCGACCACACTGAGCATTAACAACGCGGTTAAACGCTGGCGGTGTAAACCCATGGTGAGCAGCGCACTGATCGCCATCACGCCTAAGCCTAAAGCGGTTAAAGGATCAACAGGCGTTAAAGCAACTTCACCCGTGATTTGTGTTAAAGGTGCCAGCCATACAGTGAGCATGACAATCACCGCGATCAATAACAGACTGATATAGCGCTGCAAAGAGCCATTTTCAATGCGCGCCAACATGCGCGACACCAAGCCATATAGAAAACGTAGCCCCCCCTCAAACATCATGCGTGCATTGATATCAGGCAAGCCTTCGTACCAACGGAACAAAGGCTCACGCTGGCTATACACTAAAACACCACCGATCAAGGCTAAGACACTCATTAACAAGGGCAGATTAAAACCGTGCCAAATCGCCAAATCATACTCAGGTAAGGCGTGCCCTAAACTGGCTTGCGCTGCTACTGCCAATAACGAATCAATAGTAAAGGCCGGCAACATACCCACCAACAAGCAACAAAACACCAACACTTCCACAGGAATTTTCATATAGCGTGGTGGTTCGTGCGGTGGAAATTTAGGCAAATTAATCGGTGTGCCATTAAAGAACACATCGTGAATAAAACGCAGCGAATAAGCGACAGAAAACACCCCAGCAATAGTCGCCATAGTTGGTAACAGCCAACTAAAACTACCCAACAAATGCTGGTGCAGCGTTTCAGAGAAGAACATCTCTTTACTTAAGAAACCATTGAGCAGCGGCACACCGGCCATCGCCGAGGATGCCACCATCGCTAGAACAGCCGTATGCGGCATATATTTCCATAAACCGTTAATACGCCGCATATCACGACTACCGGTTTCATGGTCAATAATCCCTGCCGCCATAAACAAGGATGCCTTAAAAGTCGCATGGTTAATAATATGAAAGATCGCTGCCACTGGAGCAAAATCTGAATCCAAACCAAACAACAAGGTAATCAGACCCAAGTGACTGATGGTTGAGTAGGCTAGCAAGCCCTTCAGATCATGCTGAAATAAAGCAGTCACCGCACCGACTAACAAGGTAATCAGACCCGTAAAAGTCACCAAGTAGAACCACCAATCCGTCCCAGATAACAACGGATACAAGCGCGCCAGCAAAAACACACCCGCTTTAACCATAGTGGCGGAGTGCAAATAAGCCGATACAGGTGTGGGGGCTGACATCGCATGCGGCAACCAAAAATGAAACGGAAACTGTGCAGACTTGGTAAAGACACCCAGCAGCACCAAGACTAAAGCCACTGGATATAAACTGTGTGCACGCAGCACATCACCGGCGGCCAACACCTCAGTCAGCTCATAGCTGCCAACCACATGGCCAATCACCAAAATACCCGCCAGCAAGGCTAAACCACCGCCCCCAGTCACGGCTAACGCCATACGCGCACCTTGACGTGCGGCTGTTTGATGACTCCAGAAACCAATTAACAAAAACGATGACAGACTGGTCAACTCCCAGAACATCAGCATCAGCAGTAAGTTACCTGCCAATACCAAGCCGAGCATCGAGCCCATAAAGAGTAATAAGCAACTAAAGAATCGTGCCACCCGCTCTTGTTCCGACAAGTAATAGCGGGCATAGAGAATAACCAGCAGGCCAATCCCTAGAATCAATAGAGAAAACAGATAACTTAAACCATCGAGACGAAAGCTTAAGTTAAGACCCAACTGCGTGATCCAAGCATAATTGACGCTGATAATATCACCAGCTAACACTTGCGAGGTTTGACTGAGTAGTAAACCCAAGGCAAGCAAAGGTGCAATGGCAGTTGCCACAGCAATCCAAGTTTGACCGCGTCGCGCCGCGAGAAAGGGCAAGATCACTGCCAAAAAAGGTGCAAAAACTAACGCAAGTAAAACCACACAAGCCTCCATATTGTTCTGCCGGACGAACAGGAGACACCCAGCGATCAGAAAAAACGGTGATTATCCAGTACAAACTTACAAGTGTCTGTAAATTTTATGTTACTAAATTAAACAAAGTTTAAATAGTAACGCACTGGCCTTAGCATATTAAAAAAGCCCTGAGTGATTTTAGAGTCACTCAGGGCTTGTTGAGCAGCGGCACTGTTAAATGATTAAGGTGCGACGCGACTTTGACCATTAACGTTAGTGATACGTACGCGCTGACCTAAACGAAACACTTGGTTAGGTTCTACAGCCTGCACATAGGCACGCAAGACTCCATCATCTTCACGCACAGTGATTTCTACACCCTGGGTGCGTGTTACACCCTCTTCTACTGCAGCACCAGCAAGACCACCAGCCACTGCACCAATCACTGCCGCAACCGCACTACCACGACCGCCGCCGACCGTGCTACCTGCGATACCGCCAATCACAGTACCCGCACCGGCACCGATTGGCGTTTTGGTACCTTCAATTTTCACGGGGCGTAATGACTCAATAGTTCCCATACGTATTGTTTGCACTTTACGAGCGTCATCACGCGAATAACTGTCGCCCGTTAATTTGGAAGCACAACCTGTCATAAGTATGCTCAGCGCTGTAAAAGTTGCCGCAAAAACAATAGACTTGCGCATATGGATGACTCCTTAATATATAAATATAGACTATCAAAGACAGCTAAACACCTAAGATGTTACCACCAACCTTGAGGAACATATGGATTATTTTATTATCGCCGTTGCGACGCTTTCTGGACTGTACTTTCACTGGTGGATTTTTGCGCGCATTAAACGCTGGGCCAATCGCGACTTAGCACTATCAATGGCAGGAGATGACCCACAGAAAAAGGCTTATATGCTGAAAAAACTTGAAGAAGCTGCAGCACTTAAAGTCAAGAAAGGGCAGCTCGAAAATTGGCTACAAACTGCAGCAAATCAATATCGCGAAGTGTGAAATAAATCAAGCACGGCCTCTAGAACTGATTGAGCCTGAACATAGCAAGCCCAATCAGTAATAGATTTTAAGGTGCTAAACGCTCTAGCGTCCAACTACCCTCTGTTTGCAACTGGTAGTTTAAGCGGTCATGCAAGCGGCAAGTACGTCCCTGCCAAAACTCCATGCGCTGCGGCAACATACGATAGCCGCCCCAATGCGCAGGGCGCTGCGGTGCTTCATGAGCGTAACGCTGCTCTAATTCTGCCAGCGTAGCTTCAAGTACTTCACGCGAAGCTAGCGGCTGGCTTTGTTCTGATGCTAAAGCACCCAAACGACTGCCCAGTGGGCGCATATTAAAATATGCATCCGACTCCTCACCGCTGATTTTCTCAACCCTACCCTCGATACGAATTTGACGCTCCAGCGCCGGCCAAAAAAACGTCAATGCCGCTTGAGGATGCTGGGCCAACTGACGGCCTTTTGCACTGGTGTAATTACTGTAAAATACAAAACCACGCGCATCTAAGCCTTTGAGCAATAACACACGGCAATGCGGCTGCCCAGCCGCGTCTACTGTGGCTAAGGTCATCGAGTTCGGTTCAACCGGTGGCTGCTCAGTCGCCACTGCATCAGCAAACCATTGCTCAAACAAAATGCGCGGATCTAATGGAGCTTGCTCTTCAAGCAAACCATCACGGGTGTAATTACGGCGCATATTCGCCAAGTGTTCAGTACTCATCAGTATGGCCTTAAATTAAAAACACATTGCAGATTAGCGCGCCTGGCTTAACGCCAGCTGACGAACATAGACGGGGTGATACATTGCCATCACATCTTGCATTTGCGCATGACGGGTAATAACAATTTCAACTCTGTGGTTTTTCATCGTGCTTTTATTGTGCTCAAGCATAAAAGAGCTGCCCATACCTAAATGCATCATACGATCACGATTTAAACCGCTGAGACGGAAAATCGACGCCACGGCACCTGCACGGCCAACACTGAGCTTATGGCTAGCGCTGTCATCTCGTGCCGTGTCGGTATGTCCTAAAATCAATACTGAAGTATCGGGATTCGCTTCTAGTATTTTAGCAATACGAGTAATAGGTCGCAGCATCGCCGGCAGTAGCAAAGTTGGGCGATCCGCATTAAACGCAGTTTGCGCCGGTGCAGTCACGACCCAAGCGTTATCTTGTTTATGCAAGGTGAATGGTGAGCCTTTGATCGATTCGCGCAACAACGCCTCTTTATCAGACATCCATTTTGCGGAAATCGCAGGTTTCTCAAGGTAGACCACAGGCTCAGGCTTTTTATTAGACGAGCAGGCTGCCAACACTGAACACACTGAAACCAAAGCCCATTGGTAAAATTTACGATTCATGTTTTAAAAACTCAAAAGTGGCCATGTAATGCTAAGATCTAGAGAAATCTGAGCACTGCAATTATGTAAGATTAAGGTCACGCAGACCTTGTAGCTACTATACTCAATTTATGCCTTAGCATTACATCTTTTCAGTCGCTGTGTGGAATAATATTTAGCACATTACCCACAGTTATTCTAGGGTTAGGCACAATACTGAACGATGCGTAGATATTACTGTCTGTAAGCAGTGGCACAAGTCACACACAGCGCTTGGTTAATCGCCATAGCTGTAGTATTGCTGACTCGCGTTAAAGCACGAACTTTCATATATATTTACATGCAGTAATGTCAAACCTCTTTATTTTATAAAATTTTCATACCTAATGGTTATATTATGAGCCTGAAAAAAAACATCGCATACTCAAGCCGCACAGCTGACAAGTTTGTTGTGCGCCTCCCTGAAGGCATGCGTGACCGCATCGCACAAGTCGCTCGCGAACAACACCGCAGTATGAATTCTGAGATCATTGCGCGCTTACAAAACAGCCTACAATACGACAATCAGTACCTGCAGGCAGACAACATGCGCCTAGACAGCCCAGAACTGTCACAGCACGAGCGCGAACTGTTAGTGCGCTTTCGGCTATTAGCACAGCGCCAGCAAAATGCTCTGCTCTCACTGATTGCAGATGATGCACACAGCGATGACTCAACTCGCGACTAACAAGACTTAAAAAGGCGCAGAGTGCAGATACACCCATTTATTAAGCGCAATTATAGCTATTTAGGCACTTTGTTCGATAGTTCTCTACGCACCAACAAAAATTCATGCTACTTTGCAGCCCTTACTCACCATGGAGCGTTACTTATGGCCCTTAGCAAAGATCAACTGATCAA
>CALZAE010000048.1 GCA_945612235.1 uncultured Gammaproteobacteria bacterium
AATTTGTCCACCCAGAGATGCAGCTTGAGCATATGGGTTTTGGCACCATGAATGGCGCCGATGGCCGTCCGTTTAAAACCCGTGATGGCGGTACCGTCAAATTAGTTGATTTACTCAACGAAGCCGAAGAACGTGCTTACGCGCTAGTCAAAGAGAAAAACCCAGAACTGGCCGAAGACGAACTGAAAAGCATCGCCCAAGCCGTGGGTATTGGTGCAGTAAAATACGCTGACTTGAGCAAGCACCGCAGCAGCGACTACAGCTTTAACTTTGAGCAAATGCTCAGCTTTGAAGGCAATACCGCGCCCTACTTGCTGTATGCCTACACCCGTGTCGCCAGTGTGTTCCGTCGCACTGATTTAGAAATGCATGGCGTGTTACCGGGCCAAATTATTTTAGCCAGCGAAGCCGAACAAACTCTGGCCGCCACTTTGCAGCGTTTTGCCGAAGTGCTACACAATATTGCTGACAAAGGTACACCGCATATTCTGTGTACCTATTTATATGATTTAGCCGGCCAGTTCTCCAGCTTTTATGAGCACTGCCCGATTCTATCTGCCGATGATGAAACGACACGTAACAGTCGTTTGCGTTTAGCCGCATTGACTGGTCGAACTATGCAACAAGGCCTTGGTTTATTAGGCTTGAAAACACTGGAGCGTATGTAAATGGCGGCAAGGAAGAAAACCGCACCCAAAAGAGGGGCAAGCCGCTCCTCAGCTGCTGCAGCAGCTAAGAAACCGATTCACCCATTGGTTTGGGTGATTACCGGTTTAATTGTGGGTGTATTTGTCATGTCCCTGTTTAAGTTGGAACCGGGTAATGACGCGATTCAACGTGATAAATCGACAGCAGATACTAAAAAATCCGCACCCACAACTACAACACCCGCTCCTTCTGCCAATAAGCCGAAGTTTGAGTTTTATACACTGCTATCTGAATCAGAAGTGATTGTGCCGGCTGAAGCTTTGCCAGAAAAAGCACCACCGCCGCCGCCACCGACCAAGGTGGAAGTTGAAGCCGCTAAAAAAGCTGACGCTGTACGTGCGCAAGCCATTTTGGAAGGTAAAACTCCACCGCCAGCGCCCGCAGTGAAGAAAGAAGAGAACATTAAGTTCTATCTGCAAGCCGGCTCGTTCCCTGAGCGAGCTAAGGCTGAATCAGTACGGGCGCAATTATTATTGAGCGGTCAAGATGTGCGAATTGAGTCGGGGCAAATCGGCGATAAGACCTGGCACCGCGTGATGGTGGGTCCATTTGTCAGTCGTGAGCAGTTGGCTACAGCGCAAAAGCAACTGTCTAGCAGTGGTTTTAATAATTTGCTGTTACAACAACGTAAAAGTGGCTAACAGTTAAAGTTCTGCAGACTTCGTATACTGGATTACGAAGCCTGCAAGCTGCTTTGCTCTTGGCTTCTTGTGCATGGCGCACTGCTTGTTGACCTTTCATATTGCTTGGTAGATTTTGCTAGCAGAACTTGAGTCATTACTTGAGGCAACCTGTACATGCCCGTGGTTGACTCTAAAATGTAGCCATTGCTTGAGTAGCGAGTACCCTTAATTCAGACTTTTTCCTGCGTAACCCTTGAAGCCTGCCATTTTCATCCCCATCTCTTAATAATCTGGGTGTATACCCCTTAACGTGGAGAAGTCCCTTGACCACAATTGTTTCAGTTCGTCGCAACGGTAAAGTCGTTATGGGTGGTGACGGTCAAGTATCACTTGGCAACACCGTTATGAAAGGTAATGCTAAAAAGGTACGCCGCCTCTATCACGGTGAAGTACTAGCGGGTTTTGCTGGTGCGACTGCAGATGCTTTTACTTTATTTGAGCGCTTTGAAGGCCAGTTGGAAAAACACCAAGGCCATTTAGTGCGTGCTGCGGTTGAGTTAGCCAAAGATTGGCGGACCGACCGCTCATTAAGCCGCCTCGAAGCCATGCTCGCGGTGGCCAATAAAGATGCCTCCTTAATTATTACTGGTAATGGTGATGTGGTTGAGCCTGAGCATGGCTTAATTGCCATGGGTTCTGGCGGTGGTTTTGCCCAGGCAGCAGCCATGGCCTTATTAGAAAACAGCGAACTATCCGCGCGTGAAATCACTGAAAAAGCCTTACATATTGCCGGCTCTATTTGTGTATTCACCAACCAAAATTTGACTATCGAAGAGCAGGATAGCGCTGTTTAAGCGCGCCTCGGAGACCATTATGTCGATGACACCCCGTGAGATTGTGCATGAACTCAACCGCCATATTGTTGGCCAAGATGACGCCAAGCGTGCGGTAGCCATTGCGCTGCGTAACCGCTGGAGACGCATGCAGTTACCCATGGACCTGCGCAATGAAGTCACACCTAAAAACATTTTAATGATTGGCCCAACCGGTGTCGGTAAAACTGAAATTGCCCGCCGTTTAGCCAAGCTGGTCAACGCACCCTTTCTTAAAGTTGAAGCCACTAAGTTCACCGAAGTTGGCTATGTCGGCCGTGATGTTGAGTCGATTATTCGCGACTTAGCGGATGCTGCGGTAAAGATGCTGCGCGAGCAAGAAATCAAAAATATGCGCAGCAAAGCTGAAGATGCGGCAGAAGACCGTATTCTCGACGCTTTATTGCCACCTGCGCGTTCTAGCGGTGAGGAGACGGCTGAGCGCACTGATTCCAGCACGCGCCAGCTATTCCGCAAGCGTTTACGTGAAGGCCAGCTCAACGATAAAGAAATTGATATTGATGTGGCCGAAGCGCCGGCTGGCGTAGAAATCATGACCCCTCCAGGCATGGAAGAAATGACCAGCCAATTGCAAAGCCTGTTCTCCGGCATGCATAAAGGCAAAACTAAAAACCGCAAAATGCGGGTTGATGACGCTCTGAAGCTGATTCGTGATGAAGAAGCTGCGCGCTTAGTCAACGAAGACGATATTAAAGCTCGTGCCCTCGAAGCAGTTGAGCAACACGGCATTGTCTTCCTCGATGAAATTGACAAAATTGCCAAGCGCGGCAATACCGGCGGTGCTGATGTATCACGCGAAGGTGTGCAGCGTGACTTACTGCCATTGATTGAAGGCTGTACGGTCAATACTAAACTGGGCATGGTGAAAACTGACCATATTCTGTTTATTGCTTCCGGTGCGTTCCACCTCAGCAAACCCAGCGATTTAGTGCCGGAACTGCAAGGTCGTTTACCGATTCGCGTGGAACTTAAAGCCCTGACCCCAGACGACTTTAAGCGCATCCTCAGCGAGCCTGATGCCTCGCTCACTGAGCAATATATTGCTTTGTTAGCCACTGAAGGTCTGAATGTGGTGTTTACCGAAAGCGGTATCGAGCGTATTGCGCAAATTGCTTGGCAAGTGAACGAGAAGACCGAGAATATCGGTGCGCGTCGCTTGCACACTCTGCTCGAGCGTTTGCTGGAAGAAATATCCTTTGATGCTGCAGAACTGGCAGAAAAGTATCAGTCTAATCCGTTAGAGCTCGATGCTGCTTATGTCGATGAGCATTTAGGCGAACTGGCCAAAGACGAAGACTTATCGCGCTATATTTTATAAGTCGTTCTTATCGTGCTGGCGTACTCTGTTGCGCCAGCACACTCTTGCAACGAGACTCTTATGCTGATTCCAACCCGTATTAAACTCAATAAAAGCTCACAAACTTTGGAACTCGGTTACGCCGATGGCCAGCACTTTGCTTTGCCCGCTGAGTTTTTACGGGTGCACTCACCTTCCGCTGAAGTGCAAGGACACGGCAATCCGATTCTGCAACACGGCAAGCTCAATGTCGCCATCACTCAAGTGCAGCCCGCTGGCAATTACGCACTGAAACTGACCTTTGATGACGGCCATGATACCGGCTTGTTTACTTGGAACTACCTGCATCAACTGGGTACACAGCAAGCCCAACTCTGGCAAGATTATTTAGCTGCCCTCAGCGCTGCCGGACAATCACGCGACCCCAGCGAATCAGTTGTACGCTTAATGCTCTAAGTGGTCCGCACCTTAACCTAAGCGCTGATCCAAGGCCTGTTCCATCTCAGCTTTTATGATGCTAGCCAGCGGTGCTAACAACACTCCCAACTTTAATTTGACATAAACTCGTGTGGCATCCACCTGCACCGATCCCTGCGCGCCCCGTCTTTGCAAGAGCAAAGTATCCGCATCCCAGTGATAACTGACCTTATATTTCTGCGCCAAACGCTCAGCTAGATGTTGCGCCTGTTCGCGGGCAGCGGCATAACCTAAACGATGCTCGCGTTCGATCACTATTGTGCTCATGTTATCCTCTACATCTGCTCAGTTAAGCTATTTTAACCACAGTTAAACCAATGATATTGCTACGAATTGCCCTCCCTTCAAGACAAACCGTGCTGTGGGTATTAGAATGCTCAGTAATCTGTCTAAGGTGAAGTTTTATGAGCAATCCAGATCAGCCCAACCCAAACGAGCAAACCACTCACTTTGGCTTTAAAAACGTACCTGAAAGCGAAAAAGCCGGCAAAGTAGCCGAAGTTTTCCACTCAGTCGCTGCCCGTTACGACATTATGAATGACGTACTTTCAGGTGGCATGCACCGCTTATGGAAGCGTTTCACCATTGAGTTATCTGGCGTACGTCGCGGTAATAAAGTGTTGGATATTGCTGGTGGTACCGGTGACTTAGCGCGTAAGTTCTCCAGCCTCGTGGGTCCAGAGGGTGAGGTGGTACTGGCCGATATCAACGCTTCCATGCTCAAAGTCGGTCGTGATCGACTACTTGATAAAGGCGTATCCGGCAATATCAGCTTTGTCCAAGCGGATGCGGAAAAACTGCCCTTCCCCGACAATCACTTTGATGTGGTCACCATTGCTTTTGGTCTGCGTAACGTTACCCATAAAGAAGATGCGCTACGCTCTATGCTGCGCGTGCTGAAGCCCGGTGGTCGTTTATTAATTCTGGAATTCTCTAAGCCCAGCAATCCATTGTTGTCTAAATTTTACGATGCCTACTCGTTTAAATTTATGCCATTGGCCGGAAAGCTGATTACCGATGATGCTGACAGCTACCGCTACTTAGCTGAATCGATTCGCATGCACCCCGATCAAGAAACCTTAAAAGGCATGATGGCCGATGCCGGTTTTGAGCGCATCACCTTCCACAATATGACCGGTGGTATTGTCGCTCTGCACCGTGGAATTAAGCCCTAATGATCATGCAGTTCGCTTTGGCCAGTGCCGAAACGGCCCTCAATAGTGTGCTTAAACTCGACAGCACCGCGCAAGCGCGCTTGGCGCCTTTAGCTGGACAAGTGATTGCCATTGCTTGCACGCTGCCTGCTGTGACTGTGTACCTGATTCCACTGGCTGATGGTCTTCAATTAGCTCAACACTGGGATGCGCCAGCGGATTGCACCTTAACTGCACCGGCCAGCCTGTTACTGAAACTGGCCACCAGCGCCGATAAAACCACTGTGCTGCACCACCCTGATGTCAGTCTCGACGGTAACAGTGGATTACTGATGACTTTAGCTGAGATTCTACAAAGCCTCGAACTCGACTGGGAATATGAAGTGTCACGCTGGCTTGGGCCACTGGGCACTGCCTTGGTGAGTAGTCATCTACGCAGCCACCGTGATTGGGCGAAACAATCCGCGCGCAGCTTGCATCTGAATACCGCTGACTATTTAGCAGAAGAATCACGCACCCTGGTAGGCCGTCTTGAAGCACAAACGCGCTTTAACGAAATCGATCAACTCAAGCTGAATTTAGACCGCTTGGATGCGCGCATTGCGCTTTTACTTAAACGGAACCCAACGCCTCTATGAAGTTGCTTGCCATCCGCCGCCTATGGCGCATTTTGCGGGTCACCATTCGTTACCGCTTGGATGATTTAGTCTTTGCCCTACCCTTGCCTTTATATGTGCGCGCTCTGCAAATACTCATGCCTTGGCGCTGGTTGCCGCGTAGTGCATCAACGCTCGAGCGGGGCGCAGCCTTACGTTTAGCTCTGGAGGATTTAGGCCCGGTGTTTGTGAAGTTCGGGCAAATCTTATCCACGCGCCGCGACTTACTGCCGCCAGACATCGCCGACGAAATGGCTAAGCTACAAGATCAAGTGCCGCCTTTTTCGTCGGAACAATCCATGCAGCTGATTGAAGAGCAACTGGGCGCACCCATTAGCGAAATCTTCAGTAGTTTTTCCAGTACGCCATTGGCGTCTGCTTCGATTGCACAGGTGCATGCGGCCCGCCTAAAAACCGGCGAAGATGTGGTGGTCAAAGTGATTCGCCCCGGTCTTAAACCCGTGATTGCCCAAGATATTGCCTGGCTCTTATTGCTGGCCAGCTTGGTTGAGCGCATGTCACCTGAAGCACGTCGCTTACACCCTAAAGAAGTGGTCAGCGATTACGAAAAGACCATCTATGACGAGCTAGATCTATTACGTGAAGCCGCCAATGCCAGCCAACTACGTCGTAACTTTATCGATTCACCTTTGCTCTATGTGCCGCAAATTTACTGGCAATGGAGCCGTCCTAAAGTGCTGGTGATGGAGCGCATTTATGGCGTAGCCGTGACTGATATGGCCACTTTAACTGACCAAGGCACTGACCTAAAGAAACTGGCTGAGCGCGGTGTGGAAATCTTTTTTACCCAGGTATTTCGTGACAGCTTTTTCCATGCAGATATGCACCCGGGCAATATTTTTGTCAGCACCCGTACGCCCTGGGACCCGCAATATATAGCGATTGACTGCGGCATTATTGGCTCACTCACACCAGAAGACCAAGATTACCTAGCACGCAACCTCTTAGCCTTCTTTAAACGTGATTACCGCAAAGTTGCACAACTGCATATTGATTCCGGTTGGGTGCCCAGCGATACCCGAGTGAATGAGTTTGAGGCGGCGATTCGCACTGTCTGTGAGCCCATTTTTGAGCGGCCATTAAAAGATATTTCTTTTGGCCACTTGCTCCTGCATTTATTTAATACGGCACGCCGTTTTAATATGGAAGTGCAACCACAGTTGGTGTTATTGCAAAAAACCTTACTCAATATCGAAGGTTTAGGTCGCCAACTGTATCCAGATTTAGATTTATGGAGCACTGCCCAGCCGTACCTTGAGCGCTGGATGCGTGAGCGTTATATGCCCAAGCATGTACTGGGTAATCTGCAGCAGCAATTTGAAAAGCTACCGCATGTGGCCAATATGTTGCGTGATAGTGTGGAAAAGTTCAGCGCCGCGCCGGTGCAAGAGCACAGCTCGCAAGTCTGGCTGCATAAAGTAGTGGGCGCTGGCTTATTAGTCGGCAGTGCACAATTAGGACTGACAGCAGAGCTGGCAACCTGGCCGGCTTGGCTGATGCTGGGTGCTGGCTTAGTGCTGGTACTGCGCCGCTAACAGCCACTTATCTATTAATATTGATTGAGAACACTATGAGCAACTGGTTAGACGCTATTAAATGGGACGAAAAAGGCTTAATTCCCGCCATCGCCCAAGACTATAAAACTAATCGTGTGTTAATGGTCGCGTGGCTTAACCGTGAGTCACTAGAACTCACCGTGCAAGAGCAACGCGCTATTTACTGGTCACGCTCGCGCCAAAAGCTCTGGCGCAAAGGTGAAGAGTCAGGACACATTCAGAAACTGCATGAAGTACAACTCGACTGTGACGCTGATGTTATTATCCTCAAAGTTGAGCAAATCGGTGATATCGCCTGCCATACTGGTCGCCACAGTTGCTTTTATCGCGTATTAACCGATGGCCAATGGCAAACAGTTGAGCCTGTACTAAAAAACCCAAATGATATTTATTAAGGCTGATACCTATGACTGACGATATATTACGCCGCGTAGCGCAAGTGATTGAATCGCGCAAAAACGCTGATCCAAGCTCATCATATGTGGCCAGTTTGCATCATAAGGGACTGAACAAAATCTTAGAAAAAGTCGGTGAAGAAGCCGTCGAAACCATTCTTGCCGCAAAAGATGCTGCACACTCAAAAAATAACGATGACGTGATTTATGAAACCGCTGACTTGTGGTTTCACTCTTTAGTAATGTTGTCTGCTTTAAACTTAGAGCCACAAGCGGTACTAGCAGAGCTTGAGCGCCGCTTTGGCTTGTCGGGGCATGCTGAAAAAGCAGCCCGTACACCTTCTTAATTATTCGTTTTACGGAGCACGCATTATGGGCGGCATTAGCATTTGGCAATTACTGATTATTTTAGCCATAGTGGTTTTACTCTTTGGTACCAAACGCCTAAAAGGTATTGGTGGTGACTTAGGTGATGCCATCAAAGGCTTTAAAAAAGCCGTCGACAGCACTGAAGACAAACCTACACCAACGGTAGAAAAGACTGAAGCAACAGGGCAAACCTTTGATGCTAAAGCAGAGCACGTTGAAGATCCTTCAGCTAAAAAATGAGCTAACCCATGTTTGATATCGGCTTTTCTGAACTGCTGCTCATTGGTGTAGTAGCCCTCCTAGTGCTGGGTCCTGAGCGTTTACCCGGTGCTGCTCGAGTGGCTGGATTATGGCTGGGGCGTATCAAGCGTGGCTTTAACTCCATTAAAGAAGATGTGGAGCGCGAGCTGGGGGCAGATGATATTCGTCGCGAACTGCGCAACGAAGAGATTCTCGAAAAAGAGCGCAAAATACTTAAAGAAACCGCCGCAAAGGCGCAGCAAGTACTCAGCGATAAGCCACTGGACACCCTGATTAAAGACAGCACTCAAGCTGATAAAGAGCAATCCTCATGAGCACACCGCAGCAGCCTGACACCAATATGCCCTTGGTGGCCCATCTCACTGAACTACGCACGCGCTTATTGCGCTGCGTAGTCGCAGTGCTGGTGATTTTTGCTGGACTGTTTTACTTCGCGCAAGATATTTATGCCTTAGTTGCAGCACCACTGCGTGCTTATCTGCCAGAAGGCGCGACTATGATTGCCACGGGTGTGGCCTCACCGTTTTTAACGCCCTTTAAGCTCACCATGGTGGTATCGCTGTTTCTCAGCATGCCGGTGATTTTGCAGCAAATCTGGGGTTTTATTGCGCCAGGCTTGTATAAGCATGAAAAACGTATCGCAGTACCTTTACTGATTGCCAGCGTGTTTTTATTCTATGCTGGGATGGCCTTCGCTTACTTTGTAGTGTTTCCAATTATGTTTGGCTTTTTTGCCAGTGTTACACCACAAGGTGTCGAAATGATGACCGATATTGGTCAATATTTAGACTTTGTATTAACCCTGTTTTTTGCCTTTGGCGTAGCCTTTGAAATCCCCGTAGCGACTTTTTTGTTAGTGTGGATCGGCCTCGTCAAGGTTGCCACCCTGCGCAAAAGCCGTCCTTATGTGATTGTCGGCTGCTTTTTGGTGGGCATGTTACTGACTCCTCCCGATATTTTTTCGCAAACATTACTCGCTATTCCGATGTGGTTTTTATTTGAAGTGGGTGTTTTATTTGGCAGCTTGATTCAAAAAGAGCGTGAGACTCAAACGGCGACTGCAACAGAGTCTGCTGACAATGACGACGAACACACGCCCTCAGTGCAACCATGAATCTACTGCTGCTGCACGATGCTGACTTTATCAGTACTGACCGCGTTCGTATTAGCGATCGGCGCTTACACCACCTCAACACTGTTAACCAAGCTAGCGTTGGTCAAAAGCTACGTGCTGGACGTTTAGCTGGGCTGCAAGGCCAAGCCACAGTACTCGCCATTGATGCACAACAGGCTGAACTGCAAGTCGAACTCCTTGACCCGCCACCCGCGAAACTGCCAATCACTCTGCTGCTGGCTTTACCGCGACCGAAGATGCTGCGCCGCACCTTGCAAACCATTGCCAGTATGGGTGTGGATAAATTGGTGCTTATTAACAGTTATCGCGTGGAAAAAAGTTTTTGGCAAACGCCTTTTTTAAAACCTGAAGCCATTATGGCTGAGTTGATTTTAGGCTTGGAACAAGCTCGCGATACTGTGTTGCCAGAAGTGATTTTGGCCAAACGCTTTAAGCCTTTTGTTGAGGATGAACTGCCTGCTCTGATTGCGAATACCCGCGGTTTAGTCGCTCATCCAGGTGATTATCCTGAGTGCCCCAGAGGTGTAAGTGAGCCGGTCACACTCGCCATTGGCCCAGAAGGCGGCTGGATTCCCTATGAAGTGGAGATGTTGATCAAGGCAGGTTTGCAGCCAGTACAATTGGGTGAGCGTATTTTGCGCGTTGAAACCGCTGTCCCCGCCCTATTAGCACGCTTATTTTAAACACCTAAGCTGTAGCCAGATGGCCCTGACTGGCTTAGCTTTACAGTGAGTAATAATACAATATAAAACTCTGCCAAATTCGCATAAGTAAGGTCCCTCATGGAAAGTATTGCCGAACAATTTGTCAGCGAACAACAAATGATTATCCAGCTCGCGACTGCCTTATTGCTGGGCGCGCTTACCGGCCTAGAGCGCGGCTGGGCAACACGCGAGCAGAAACCCGGCGAACGTGTAGCCGGTATACGCACTTACGCACTGGTAGGCTTACTAGGCGGTATTGCGGCGTTATTGTCGCTAAAAGTCACGCCTTGGGTATTACCAGCCGGCTTATTAGCAATCTGTACTGCCGCAGTTATGGCCTATCGTACTCGTATGCTGCAGATGCGCGATTACAGCATCACTGGCATTATTGGCATCTTACTGACTTTTTGTTTTGGTGCTATGGCTGTTGCCGTGGACATTACCGTGGCTGCCACTGCTGCGGTAATCACCACTATTATTCTCGACAATAAAAACGAAATTCATAGCGCACTCAATCGCCTGCAAGAGCATGAACTAGACGCAGCATTAAAACTGCTATTGATTTCAGTAGTTATGCTGCCGCTACTGCCCAACGAAGGTATTGGCCCGAACGGGATGCTCAACCCTTATGAAATTTGGTGGATGGTGGTACTTATCGCCTCAATTTCATTTGTTGGTTATTTTGCCATGCGCGTTGGCGGCACAGAAAAAGGGATTTTATTCACCAGTTTATTTGCGGGACTGGCCTCATCCACCGCATTGACACTGCACTTTTCTCGACTAGCACGGCAGACACCGCAGATTTCACCACTGCTTTCCTCCGGGATTTTGCTGGCCTGCGGCACCATGTACCTGCGAATTTTATTGTATTGCGCGATGATTAATCCGGCATTACTGGGTAATTTAACTATGCCGCTATTGGTCATGACGCTGGTTTTATATCTGCCGGCACTGCTGATCTGGCGCAAGCATCGCAACGGTACCCGAGTAGAGCAACCGGCATTACACAGCAATCCGCTCGACTTAAAATCAGCGCTACTACTGGGCG
>CALZAE010000049.1 GCA_945612235.1 uncultured Gammaproteobacteria bacterium
TGCTGGGCGGGTGTCTTTTCAATAGGCAATAAAAAAGCCCTTAAGCATTGCTACTTAAGGGCTTTGATATTTGGAGGCCGAGGCCGGAATCGAACCGGCGTTCACGGATTTGCAATCCGCTGCATAACCACTCTACCACCCGGCCTAAACAAAAACGCCGCACTAAGCGGCATTCTTGATGACAATTTGGAGCGGGAAACGAGACTCGAACTCGCGACCCCGACCTTGGCAAGGTCGTGCTCTACCAACTGAGCTATTCCCGCATATGTCTTGGTGACGGGCGCTATAATAGCGAATTTAAATAATCCGTCAAGCCTTTTTTGTAAAATAGTTAGTTATCTTGTTGATTCGTATGCAAATGAGGCTTGGCCGCGCGCAAATACTGAATCATCGACCATAAAGTTAGAATGGCTGACAGGATTAATAATGCATAGCCACTGATGACCCAAGCATTAAAACCAGGCGGATTAGCCAATAAAATAATCAGAGCCAGCATTTGTGCCGCCGTTTTCCATTTGCCGATGTTGGAAACAGCGACTTGTGCACGCTCACCAATCTCAGCCATCCACTCGCGTAGGGCAGATACCATGATTTCACGGCAAATAATGACTATGGCGGGAATGGTCAGCCATAAATTGGCGTGTTCAGCCGCGAGCAGTACCAGAGCAACAGCGACTAAGAGCTTATCTGCGACGGGGTCTAAAAAAGCACCAAAAGGTGTACTTTGATTTAAACGGCGCGCTAAGTAGCCGTCCAGCCAGTCGGTAAAGCTAGCAAAAGCAAATACTGCACTGGCGGCCCAATAGCTCCAAGAGAAAGGTAAAAGAAACAAAACAATAAATACGGGGATTAGCGCCACGCGCATTAGGGTTAAAATATTTGGAATATTCATTCAATAATTCTTTTTTTAGCAAAGAATGGAAGGCGCAGTTTACGCCTCGCGCAGTGCACTATATATAGATTCAGCAAGAGTTTTACTGATTCCGGGTGTTTTAGCAATTTCATCGATACTGGCTCGCTTGAGTTCTTGCAGGCCACCGAAGTACTTTAACAGTTCGCGGCGACGTTTTGGGCCTACACCTGCTATACCTTCGAGTACCGAGGTGCGGCGTGTTTTGCCGCGACGAGCACGATGACCGGTAATTGCAAAGCGGTGGGCTTCGTCACGGATCTGTTGAATTAAATGTAGAGCAGGCGAATGATCGGGTAAGCTCAGTTCTGTAGCAGTGTCATTGATATACAAGGTTTCAAAGCCGGCCTTGCGTGTGACGCCTTTAGCAACGCCGAGTAATAGAATCTGCGTGATACCCAGTTCTTCGAATACTTCGCGTGCCATGTTCAGTTGTCCTTTACCGCCATCCACGAGCAATACATCGGGTAATTTGCCTTGGTTTTCGAGGGCGCCACTGAGGCGGCGCTGTAAAACTTGGCGCATCGCTGCATAGTCATCACCTGCGGTTACACCTTCAATATTATAGATGCGGTAATCTGACTTGCGTGGCCCTTCAGGGCCAAAGACTACGCAGGATGCCACAGTGGCTTCGCCGCTGGAGTGACTGATATCAAAGCACTCAAGATGCTCAGGTGGCTCGGCTAGATCTAGAGCTGTAGCAAAGGCTTTAAAGCGTGCGGCCATTTGTGTGCGATTGGCTAAACGGGTCAATAAGGCTTGCTCAGCATTGGTCATCGTCAACTGCTGCCAGCGTGAACGTATCCCGCGCACCCTGTGGCTGATGGCTATTTTATGTCCGCATTGTTGTGCAATAGCGTCTGCGATTGTCGGCCAGTCAGCATGGTCGCTGGTGACAATTAATTCATAAGGGAAATCACGCTCATGACTGCTTAAATAGTACTGCGCAGTAAAGGCAGCCAAAATATCAGCGCTGTCTTCTTCAATTGCCACTTGTGGGAAAAAGTTATTGCTGCCTAATACACGACCATCACGCACGCTCATCACATGTACGCAAGCGCCGCCGGGGCTGGCATAGGCGGCGATAATATCAAGGTTACCTTGGCCGGTTTCCATGCTTTGCTGATCTTGTGCGCGGCGCAATAAAGCAATTTGATCACGCACTGCCGCTGCGGTTTCAAACTCTAGTGCTTGTGATGCTTGCTCCATCGTCTGCGTGAGCTCGTCAGTGAGTGCTGTGCTGCGTCCTTCCAAAAATAAGACCGATAGCCGGACATCTTCTGCGTATTCAGCCGCATCAACGTAACCTACACAAGGTGCTTTACAGCGTTGGATTTGATATTGCAGGCAAGGGCGGCTGCGATTGCTGTAAAAGCTGTCTTCGCATTGGCGCACTTTAAAGACTTTTTGCAGCATGCTGAGGCTTTCACGAATCGAGCCTGAGCTAGGGTAGGGACCAAAAAAGCGATCATTGCCTTTTTTGCTGCCGCGATGAATGCCTAAGCGCGGGAACTCATTTTTCGAGAGCACTATATAAGGGTAGCTTTTATCGTCGCGCAGTAAAATATTGTAGGGGGGGCGCCACTGTTTAATCAGTGTTTGCTCAAGCAGTAAGGCTTCGGTTTCGTTCGCAGTAATGGTTAGCTCAATGCTAGCAATTTTGGCAACTAAAGCCGCGGTTTTAGGCGCGTTGACTGTGGTTTTAAAGTAACTGCTGAGGCGGTTTTTTAAGTTTTTAGCTTTGCCAATATAGAGCAACTGTTGCTCTGCAGAGAACATGCGGTACACCCCAGGATGCTGGGTGCATGAGCGTAAAAAAGCTGAAGCATCAAAGGGCAAGGTTGTCATAAGCCACGCTTATACAGTGGAGTTTTCAACAAGATTATGGCGAACAGCTAACAGTGCGAGCTCAACATCATTATCAATCTTAAGTTTTTCAAAAATACGGTAGCGGTGTGTGTTAACTGTTTTGGGTGAAACGCATAACAAATCAGAAATTATCTGGATTTTTTTACCGCTGGCAATCATTAGTGAGATTTGCATTTCACGTTCTGATAATTGCTCAAATGGGCAGCTTTGCTGATTAATATCGCAGGATTTAAGAGCCATTTGCTGAGCAATGCTGGGGCTTAAATAAGGTTTTCCTGCGGCGACTTGGCGAATAGCGCGTATTGTTTCGTTAATACAGGCGCCTTTGGTGAGGTAGCCAGTTGCGCCGGCCTGCAGTAATCGAGTTGGGAAGGGTTCGTCTTCATAGGCCGAGAGCGCTAAGATTTTTACTTCAGGATAACGTTGTTTGATTCTGCGAGTGGCTTCTAAGCCGCCAATACCAGGCATGCGTACATCCATCAACACCACGTCAGGCTTGAGTTCGCCTACGAGTTGATATGCTTCTTCACCGCTACAGGCTTGGCCGATAACCTGTAATCCGTTGTTGTCAGCAAGCATTCGCGCAATCGCGGTGCGCACTAAATCATGGTCATCGACGAGCAAAAGTTTGATCAAGAGCTACCCCAGCAATGAAACAACTCACCAATTGTACCGCTCATAATAGGTAACACAACAGCTACATAGTGTCATTTGCAGTTGGGCATACTTGTGTGTTTGCGCAGCTGACGCTTGTATACTTGTGCCGAACTTTAAGGAATCACACTTGTGAGTATAGAAATAAACTGGATTTGTAATGATGTGCAATTGGCGCAGCATTGTGAGCATTGGAATACCTTGGCATTTATTGCACTGGATACTGAATTTATTCGAGTGGATACTTTTTATCCGATTGCGGGTTTGCTGCAGGTCAGTGATGGTGAGTCGACTTATTTGATTGACCCGTTATTGATCCAAGAATGGCAGCCTTTAGCTGATGTTTTGAGTAATGGTCAAGTGGTCAAAGTGTTGCATGCCTGCGGTGAAGACCTTGAGGTTTTGGCGCTATTAACAGGGGCTGTGCCACAACCTTTATTTGATACGCAGGTGGCTGCTGGTTATTTAAACTTAGGTTTTTCTATGGGGTATTCACGTTTGGTGCAGCTGTTGTTAGATGTTGAACTGCCTAAAGGTGAGACGCGCTCGGATTGGTTGCAGCGCCCATTGAGTGATTTGCAAGTGTTGTATGCGGCGCAAGATACGGCCTATTTAGTGGATGTGTATCAGGCGCTGATGCAGCAGTTATCTGCACAGAAATTAGCTTGGGTGTTGGAGGATGGGGCGCTGTCAGTGGCGTCTTATTTGGATACGTCAGACCCCTATGAATTATGGCGCTCAGTAAAACTAGCTTGGAAGTTGTCGCCTAAGCAGTTGGCGGTGTTGCGTGAGTTGTCGGCGTGGCGTGAATTACAGGCGCGTGAGCGTGATGTGCCGCGTAATCGTATTGTGCGTGAGAGTACTCTGTGGGCTTTGGCCAGTGAGTTGCCGTCTGAGATGGCTGATTTGGCGCCATTGGATGATATGCATCCGCGAATTATGCGTCAGGAGGGTGCGACTTTGCTGAAGATTATTAAGCGTGCGCGTGCTTTGCCTGAGGCGCAGTGGCCTGATGCGTTGCCTGAGCCGTTGCCGATTGAGGCATCGAAGGTGCTCAAGCGTTTGCGTAAGGTGGGTTTGGAGCTTGGGTTGGAATTGGATATTGCACCTGAGTTGATGTTGCGTAAGAAGATTCTTGAGGAGTTGTTGCGTTCGGGTTATCCGGATGGTCCGTATCAGTTGCCTGAGAGTTTGCAGGGTTGGCGACGTGAATTGATGGGTGCGGCATTATTAGAGTCTTTGGAGGATGTGCAGTGAAGCGTATTTGTTCGGTTTATCAGAGTTCGAAAAAAACGGGTATGTATTTGTATGTGTTGCGTGCGGATGCGTTAAAGAAAGTGCCTGCGGCGTTGTTGGAGTTGTTTGGTAAGCCTAAGCATTCGTTTGATTTGGTGTTGACGCCTGAGCGTAAGTTGATACGTGAGGATATTGATCAGGTGCTGCAGAATTTAGATTCGCAGGGTTATCATTTGCAACTGCCGCCGCCAGAAGATGAATATATTGTGCATTGGCCTGAGGAGTTGTTGCGTCGTAATGATCCGATGTGATTTTTTGCGTGTGACGTTTTGTCTAGTGTGCGGGTTGTGTTGAACATTTGTGTTGTTGGTGTGTTTTTTTGTGTGCTTTATTGCGCGTGGCGTCTTGCAGGGTATGGCTGTTCCTTCGATGAATCATCCTGATTCAACTCAGGCGCTACGCCATCCCTGGCTACGCTTGTCGCTCATACCCTGCAAGACTTGTTGAGCATGTGTGTTGCTCTCAGGAGTGGTGCATGGTTTTGTTGTGTGTTGTGTTTGGATGGTGTTGCGGGAAGGGTGGAGCGGGTTGTGCAGAGGGTGGGTACTTTTCTATAGACATAAAAAAACCCGCCGAAGCGGGTTTTTTTAGATGCACAAATTAAGAAACAACTTGTACTTCTTCAGCCTGCATACCTTTCTGGCCGCGTGCTGCGACGAAAGATACAGTCTGGCCTTCTTTCAGGCTTTTGAAACCGTCGCTTTGGATAGCGCGGAAGTGAACGAATAAATCGTCACCTGATTGAGGAGTGATGAAGCCGAAGCCTTTTTCATCATTAAACCATTTAACTACACCAGTTTGGCGATTAGACATTGTATGTCTCCTTGAACGAAGTAAATTTATACTTGGGCTGAGCCCAAGATTAATGATACTGAGCGCAAGGAGTTACAGGAGTCGTAGCAATGATTGGATCGAAATCTAAACATATATTGATTCACGGTTACACAAGCAGCAGCAGTGAGATGAACTGTACCCTTTTTTCGCCGCAGTGCCAACATTATTTTCAAAATAGTTTAAAAGGATAGGTTTTATTTTTTTGAAATTGCCTTTTGTGTTGCGCCTTTGTTGTGTTAAGTCGTTGTTGTTGCAGGTAAACTAAGCGCAGAATTTATACTGAATGTAGTTATTAAAATTTTTAGGAAGGTCAGCATGAGTATTAAGTCCGATAAGTGGATTCGTCGTATGGCGCAAGAGCACGGCATGATTGAGCCTTTTGTGGAGCGCCAGGTGCGTAATGAGGACTCTGAGCCGGTGATTTCGTACGGTGTGTCCAGTTATGGTTATGATGTGCGTTGTGCTGATGAGTTTAAAGTATTTACTAATCTGCACTCGGTCACTGTTGATCCGAAAAATTTTGATGAAAAGAGTTTTGTCGATGTGAAGGGCCCGGTGTGTATTATTCCGCCCAACTCATTTGCACTCGCTCGCACAGTCGAGTTTTTCCGTATTCCGCGCAATGTGTTGACGATTTGTTTGGGTAAAAGTACCTATGCGCGTTGTGGGATTATCGTTAACGTCACACCGCTGGAGCCGGAGTGGGAAGGTCATGTGACTTTGGAATTCTCCAATACTACGACTTTGCCAGCGAAGATTTACGCTAATGAAGGCGTGGCGCAGATGTTGTTTTTTGAATCCGATGAAGAATGTGAAGTGTCCTATAAAGACCGTAACGGTAAGTATCAGGGCCAGCGTGGCGTGACCTTGCCGCGTGCCTGATTAGAGTTTGAGTGTGTTGATAAACGGTAGATTGCGTAGGCAGTCTGCCGTTTTTTTATGGGTTTTACGCGGTCTGCGTGTAGGTGCTGTTAAGTTTTTTTTGGTGTGAGTTTGCTGTGTGGACTGAATATGTGGCGTGGGCTGTGCTTCGCTATTGCTGTTGTTCCGTCGATGAACCCGTCCGGGGTTCAACTCCGGCGCTCGCCATCCATGGCTCGCTTGTCACAGCAACAGCGAAGCACGCAATGAATATCTGTATTGGCCGAGTTGATGCAATTCCAGTTATTCATAGAGCGGATATTTTCAGATATTAGATTGATGCTAGTTGAGGCGTACTACAATTTTGCACGCAACATATCTGATCAACGAGTACTGCGTTAGTGACGCGGCAAGCGTAGCCATGGATGGCGAAGCGCCCGAATTGCGCCAGGAAGGCGCGTTGAGGGAAGAGCGACACTAATGCAGTACGGCATGCGCCAGACTACTTATCAGTACTGGCGCATGCACTGGGCGCACTAGAGCGGAAACAATACAGGCACTAAAATAACGCTAGTTACTAGCACGATAAGGGTAAAAGGCACCCCGATGCGTACAAAGTCGGCAAAACGATATTGCCCCGGCCCAAGTACCAAAGTATTTACCGGGGAGGAGATGGGCGTCATAAAGGCTGCTGAGGCGGCAATAGCGACGATCATCGCAAAGGGTGCCGGTGAGGCTTGCATAGCCTGCGCGCTGGCAATGGCAACGGGTGCCATCAGCACAGCAGTCGCGGTATTGGAGATGAATAAGCCAATCAAGGCGGTGGTGACAAACAGAATCGCGAGAATCATCCGCGGGCCAGAGTTACCAAATAAGTTCAGCAAGCCCTCTACAGCTAAATCAATCCCGCCAGTCTTTTGCAGCGCTAAAGCAAAAGGCAACATACCGACAATCAACACAATACTTTGCCAGTGAATCGATTTGTACGCACTGTCCATATCAATGCAGCGAAACGCCCCCATTAATAAGCAGCCAATCAGTACGGCCAGCACATTAGGCACCATACCGCTGACCATCAAAATGATCATCACCGCTAAACTAAATAACGCATGCGGTGCTTGGCTGAGAGCTGGTGCGACATCATCCACTTCAGCCGGTAAGCTCAACACGATAAAATCACGGTTATAACCTTGTAATTGACGGATATGCTCCCAGTTGCCTGCCACTAATAAAGTGTCACCGGCTTTGAGTTTTTCATCAACTAATAAACCATCCAGAGCCTGTTGGTTACGGCGCAGGCCAATCACATTGAGTTTACGTTGGCTGCGAAAGCCCAGTTCTTGAATCGTTTTGCCGGCCAAGCCAGAGTCCGGTGGCAGCATCACTTCAGCCACACCTAGAGTGCGGTGATGATCGCTAAAGTAACTGCTTTGCATGGCTACGGGCTCAACACCCATTTCATAATAAAAGTTGAGCAGGTCGATGGTTGGGCTGACTAGATCCACCAGTAAAACATCGCCCACTTGCAATTCAGTGCTGCCGGTCGCGCCGAGTAAAATGCGCCGGAAACGCCGCTGGCGCTCAACGGCAATGACGTTAATACCAGCCTGTTTACGCAGCTGCAGTTCATTGAGCGTTTGCCCAACTAGCATGGAGTTTGGGCGCACTCGTAAGCGTCGTTCACGCCCAGCAAGGCGGTACTCGCGCACCAGGTCAGCAATATTGTGGCGGGGCTCGCCAGCGGTTTTTTGACTATCGGCACTGGCGAGCCAATGCCGAGTGGCAAGCATATACACAATGCCCAGAACTAAGATGGTTAAACCAATAGGCGCAAAAGTAAAGAAGCTAAAGCCCGTTAAGCCTGCGCGCACCAGTTCACTGTGCACAATCATATTGGGTGGCGTGGCCACTAGAGTCAGCATGCCACTAATCAGACCCGCAAAACTGAGTGGCATCATCAGGCGACTAGGCGAGATGTTCAGGCGCGCAGCAATGCTTAAAACCACAGGAATAAAAATGGCGACGACACCAGTGGAGCTCATAACCGAGCCTAAGCCAGCAACAGTCAGCATCAGTAAGATAATCAGCCGGGTTTCACTGCTACCAGCGCGGTGCATTAGACGCTCACCGAGTTGATAGGCGATGCCGGTACGCACCAAACCTTCACCGATCACAAATAACGCTGCAATCACCACAACACTGGGGTCACTAAAGCCTGCGATGGTTTCTTGGACGCTTAAGATACCTGTCAGTGGTAGCGCAACAATCATCAGTAGCGCCACAACATCCATGCGTGGCTGATTGCGGACAAATAACACAACTGCTACCAGCAGTAGCAATAAGACCAGTATCAGTTGTGTATTCATGTGTTAGCTCAGTAATAAAGCATCATCAGTGATTTGTTCGCCACGCACTTTTTCAAACATCGCCAGTAGGTCAGGTACGTCTAAACCTTTACGCTCTTCACCGCTGACATCGAGCACCACTTGGCCTTGGTGCAGCATAATGGTGCGATCACCCACATCCAGCGCTTGGCGCATACTGTGGGTCACCATCATGGTGGTCAGCTGTTTTTCTGCGACAATGCGCTGCGTCAATTCTAAGACAAAATCAGCGGTACGCGGATCGAGCGCGGCGGTATGCTCATCGAGTAGCAAAATTTGTGATGGGCGTAAGGCCGCCATGAGCAAACTGACTGCTTGGCGTTGGCCGCCTGAGAGTAAACCGATGCGGTCTTGTAAACGGTTTTCCAAGCCTAAGCCAAGAATGGCCAACTGCTCACGAAAACCTGCGCGTTGTGAGGCTTTCACCGCACGACTTAAACCGCGACGTTGGCCGCGTTGCTCGGCCAGTGACATATTTTCTTCAATGGTTAAATCTTCACAGGTGCCGGCCATGGGGTCTTGGAAAACTCGTGCTACTTGGTTGGCGCGCGCCCAAACTGGTTTGTGAGTTACATCAATATCATCAATTAAAATACTGCCGCTATCGATGCTTAAGTCACCCGAAATGGCATTGAGGAACGTTGACTTGCCGGCACCGTTGGTACCGATCACGGTGACAAACTGACCGGTGGGAATTTGCAGAGATAAGCCACATAGCGCACGGGTTTCAATCGGTGTGCCTGGGTTAAAGGTAATGTGTAAATCATTGGCTTTAAGCATCTTTAAACCCTCTTGCGGCGTGACATGCGCTGTTTTATCAGTGGGATGACCAAGGCAAAAGTCACTAGCAGAGCGGTGACTAAGTTGAGGTCTTGCGCTTGCAGGCCAATAAAGTCGCTATTGAGGGCCAGCGCAATAAAGAAGCGATAGACCACTGCACCTAACACCACAGCTAAGGTCACCAAGAACAATTTGCGTGATGGCAAAATACTTTCACCGACAATCACTGCCGCCAAACCAATCACAATGGTACCAATGCCCATAGAGATGTCCGCACCACCTTGGCTTTGCGCAAACAGCGCACCGGCTAAACCGACTAAGCCATTGGAAATCGCCATACCAAGAATCACCATGGCACCGGTATTAATCCCTTGGGCACGCGCCATGCGAGGGTTAGAGCCGGTAGCGCGAATGGCTAAACCTTGGCGGGTGGAGAAATAAGCATCCAGTGCGAATTTAGCGATTAACACCACTGCGACTAAAATTAACGGGCGCGCTATATAGTCGACCAACCAACTTGGCTCGAGAATGCTAAATACCGTTGGCTCCATAATTAATGGAATATTAGGCTTGCCCATAATGCGCAAGTTGATGGAGTACAGGGCAATCATCATCAAGATGCTGGCCAGTAAATCCATGATTTTCAGATGCACATTTAAAATGGCGGTAATCACACCGGCGCCAGCACCGGCTAATGCAGCCAATGCAGTGGCGAGAAAAGGATCCATGCCGTTGGAAATACATAACGCACCAACAGCGCCACCTAAAGGGAAGCTGCCATCGACGGTTAAGTCAGGAAAACGTAATAAGCGGAAGGAGATAAACACCCCGAGTGCCACTAAACTAAAGATCAGACCGATCTCGAGGGCACCAAACATTGAAAACAGGGACATGGGTAGGTTGACCGAAGGCTAAATAAAAATACCCCGAGCGCAGTGGGCAACTCGGGGTGCGGTAGGGTATTAAACTTAACGAATCACTTCAGCAGCGCTATCAATCAGCTCTTGCGACAAGGTTACGCCTTGTTTTTCAGCCGCAGCTAAGTTGACAAATAACTGAATGTTTTCACTGGTTTCAGGTTTGATATCGCCAGGTTTGTCACCGTTTAAGATACGCACCACAATGCGGCCAGTTTGCTGGCCCAGTTCGCGGTAGTTCACGCCTAGCGCAGCAGTTGCGCCGCGTTTAACGCTATCAGTGTCTGAAGCGATCAGCGGGATATTCATATCGTTACCGACTTTAACTAGAGCTTCATAGGCTGAAACTACGTTGTTGTCCGTATTGGTATAAATCACATCCACTTTACCGACCAAGCTGCGTGCAGCAGTACCCACGTCCACCGAACGAGGTGCAGCTGCTTCAACCAAGGTTAAGTTGTACTTGGGTAAGATTTCTTTTAGTGCAGTGACTACAGCAACAGAGTTGGCTTCGCCCGGGTTAAACACCATACCAATGCGCTTAGCATTAGGAACGATTTGCTTCACCAGTTCCATTTGCTTGCTCAGTTCAAGTACGTCAGAGACGCCTGTAACGTTAGTACCGCTGGCTTCCCAGCTTGGTGTTAACTGGCCTTCAACTGGGTCAGTCACTGCCGAAAAAACAATTGGAATGCGCTTGGTGCCCGCCACTGCTGCTTGTGCTGAAGGCGTAGCGATCGCCA
>CALZAE010000050.1 GCA_945612235.1 uncultured Gammaproteobacteria bacterium
CGACCTTCGGGTTATGAGCCCGACGAGCTACCAAACTGCTCCATCCCGCGGCGCAAATTATAGCGTCTTTTCCAGCCTTGTCAAACGTTTACTGAATATAAATACAGTAATCGCGTATCCTTATACCTTCTAATGTTAAGCTAGCCAGCGCACAGACACTGTATATAGGGGTTACAGAGGTTTTGAGTTCGCGAAAAATAATTCACATTGATGCCGATTGTTTTTATGCAGCTATTGAGTTGCGCGATGATCCACGCCTACAGGGGCGCGCTGTAGCAGTCGGTGGTGCTGTTGAGCGTCGCGGCGTGGTGGCCACTTGTAACTATGAGGCGCGAACTTGGGGTGTGCATTCTGCCATGCCCATGGCACGAGCGGTTAAGCTGTGCCCTGATCTAGTCATTATTCAGCCGCGCATGGATGTGTATAAGGCTGCGTCTAAACAGATTCATCACATTCTGCATGATTACACCGACTGCATTGAACCGCTCTCGCTGGACGAAGCTTTTTTAGATGTCAGTGACTGTGAGATGTGCTCAGGCAGCGCGACCTTAATTGCCAAAGACATCCGCAGCCGTGTTTGGCAAGAGCTGCGTTTAGTTGTATCAGCAGGAGTCGCACCGAATAAATTTCTAGCTAAAATCGCCTCTGACTGGCGCAAACCCAATGGCTTGTTTGTGATTACGCCTGATGAGGTCGATGATTTTGTCTTGGCTTTGCCGGTCAAAAAACTGCATGGCGTAGGCAAAGTGACTGCTGGAAAACTGGCCCGTATGGGCATTGAAAATTGCGCACAGTTACGTGAGCACAGTGTCGTGCATTTAAGCAAAGCTTTTGGCAGTTACGGTGAACGCTTATGGTCATTGGCTCGTGGCATTGATGAGCGGCCGGTGGAGCCCCACAGCCGGCGGCAAAGTGTCAGTGTGGAGCGTACTTTTGAGCACGATCTGCCTGATCTAGCCGCCTGCTATGCACAACTACCCTACTTGCTTGCTGAGTTAGAAAAGCGTCTGGGGCGCTTAGATCAAAGCTATAGTCCAGAAAAGCCTTTTGTAAAAGTAAAGTTCCACGACTTTACCCAAACCACCATTGAGCAAGCCGGTGCGGCTCTGGATTTAGACAGCTATCGTTTATTGATCTCGGCAGCTTACCTGCGCGGTAACAAAGCAGTGAGGCTATTAGGCGTCGGAGTGCGCTTACAGGATCAGCAACAACAGAATGCCATCCAACTGGAGTTATTCTCGCAATGACAACCAAAGTTAAATACCTAAGCGATTCTACCCCGTGCTGAACTGGATGACCTATGCCGGGCTGGCTTTATCTGCATTTATTGCTGCCACCTTACTGCCGATGCAATCGGAAGCAGCCTTGGTGGCCCTGCTCGCTCTCGAACCCCGTGCTGTTTACTCGCTGGTCCTGGTTGCAGCGCTGGGCAATATCATCGGTTCCCAAGTGAACTGGTGGCTGGGTACGCAAGTACAGCGCTGGCAAACACGGCGCTGGTTTCCGGCATCAGCCACACAATTAGAACGTGCGCAGCAGTGGTATCAGCGCTACGGGCGTTGGAGCTTACTTTTAAGCTGGCTGCCTGTGGTGGGCGATCCACTCACTTTAATTGCTGGTGTACTACGCGAACCCTTTTGGCGCTTTACTCTGCTGGTAACTATCGCTAAAACTGCACGCTATGCCATCCTTGCCTATGTAACTCTGTACGTCTTGCAACCATCATAGCCAGCGTCTCAAATCCATCTGCAGATCAATACAGCGGCGCACCGTTCATAGGCTGAAACTGCACGCTACTGTATGATAAGCGCATATTTATTTTTTGAGATTTATATCCATCATGGCCACTTCATCTTCTGCACCAAGCACCCCTGCATTTAAGTTAAAGAACATCAATCCAGAAGAATATCGTCAGCAAACCCGTAAAGCGACTTGGATCATTATCGTTGCCTTTGTTGCTTTAGCCATGCTGCTATCAAGCTTAATGGTGATGTTCTTTGGCGAGCCCGGTGGCGATAATTTTCGTTTAAATCTAGCAGGCGTGGCCACTGGCGTGTTTGTGACGGCAGGATTGGTGCGCTCAATCTTCAGCAAACAACCTTGGATGGCTGCGAATGTGTACGGTTGGCAGCTTAAGCGCAGCTTGATGAGCGTGACCAATGTCATGCATAACGTTAAAGCAGGTGTTACAGCGCAAAAGCCTGAAGCGCTCAAGCTGTTACGTTTTTATCATCTAGGGGTGATGCAGATGCACCGCTTGGAAGGGAATACCAGTGAAATAAGCCAGATGGTGGCTGAGGTTGATGCTCATAAACTGCATCTAGAAGAGCTGGGTATCGATCCTGATCAACAACAACTCAACCCTGACTGGATCACATCAGTTAAAGTTAAATAATCCCCCATGCCTACCGGCATCTAAAAAAGCGCATGGCATAGACAAGATATGCCATGCACGCTGACCATTTACATCTGCTTAATGGTATGAATATCGTCTTTATTAATACGTACCGGCTTACCATCAAGTTGCTTAAACTCATAAAAACCGCTGTCATCATCAAACTTTGGCTTGCTCGTTGTTTCCAACTGCGTGCCATCTTTCAAAGTAATCACTGTAGGTGAAGAACAACCAGCTAAAGCGACCAGTGCTGCAGCAGCAAACAGTGCGGTAAAGTATTTCTTGCTCATGGGGTTATCTCCGTTATAAATATCAAGGCTTCAGCAATAGAGACTGAATGTATTACTTACAAGTTCAAATTAACATGTTTTTAAGTTAACAAAAGTTAAATACCGAGATCCTCAACACTTAACTGATCTAAATCATCCAACCATTCCTTGGGTGCATCACGTCTTAGACACAGCTGGCACTGCTGGGTTTCCACATCAAAAAGAATCACAGCCTGCTTTTTACTTAGAGCAGCGCGCACTCGCTCAATGCGCACCTCTAAAGGTGTTTGATCACCATTATCCATGCCGTCACGAGTCACAAAGTCTTCAATGAGGCCGGTGAGCGTGTCTGCTGCAAGCTGTTCAAAAGGAATTAACATGATTTTTTCAAGTCTGTAAAGGGAGCTCTACTTTAGCACAGGCAGCTCTTGTCACTGCAGTACTGCCCAAAGACTTCGCGAAGAACTCTTAGAAACTCTAGATCAATCGCGCTACACTCAAGCCCTGAAATATGCACGCAACTCCATCGTCACCCACTAGCGATATCGCCCAAAGCTTAAGCACCAGCGAGTCTGGAGCCGAACCCTATACATATCTGCGTTGACAATTAAGTATCTTTATATATGAATGACCTATTACAAACCGTCTTAGCTTGGTCTGGTAGCAGTCCTTATTGGCTGGGGACTGCAATTTTTATCACTGCTTTTTTAGAATGCTTAGCGCTGGTCGGTATTGTATTGCCTGGTGTGGTGTTAATGTTTGGCTTGGCGGTCATTGCCGGTAGTAGCACCCTAGGCTTACCCACTATCTTATTGCTGGCCTGGCTAGGTGGTTTAACCGGCGATCTTGTTTCATATGCATTAGGACACAGCTTTAAAGAGAAAGTCCCGCAACTGCCTTTATTGCGCACAAACCGACACTGGCTGGTGAATGCTGAGATTCATTTCGAACGCTATGGTGCATTAAGTTTACTGCTGGGTCGCTTTATTGGCCCTTTGCGTCCGATCCTGCCTTTGGTTGCTGGCATGCTATCGATGCCGTTCGCACGTTTTGCAGGAGTCAGTTTTGTGGCTGCAGCAGGTTGGTCAATTGCCTATGTATTACCAGGCTGGGCAGTTGGTGCGGCCTTTGATTTAAGCCCTCCACCTGGTTTTTGGTTGCAGGCGGCATGGGTGGTTGGCTTGTTAGGGTTAGCAGTGGCTGTCAGTCTATTTGGCTGCTTGCGCGGTTGGCGCAGCAGTAGCTTCATCAGCGCTGTAGCTTTTTCTCTAGTATTGATTATCTTGATGCTCAACTGGCAGCATTTGGTTATTTTTGATAGCTATTTACATGATTTAAGCCAAGCCACACGTGCACCTTGGTTAGATCATCTTATGGTGCTGATCACTCGACTCGGCGACTTCTCTACCCAAGTGATTATCAGTGCCATACTCTGTACATTACTGCTTATTGCCAAACAATATAAAGCATTAGCCTTCAGCGCTAGCACCTTAGTGGTGACAGCCATCAGTAATTATTTCTTTAAATTATTTTTTGAGCGTGCGCGCCCTGCAGTTCTACTTGAGCCGTTACAAAGCTTTAGCTTCCCTAGCGGCCACAGCGCTTCAGGCTTTGCGTTTTTTCTAGTGTTAGGGGTACTTGCGAGTCGGCAACAGCCGCAACGCTGGCGGGTATTGTGGATATTAACGGCATTAATCCCTGCGCTGTCTATTGCATTATCGCGCGTGTATTTAACGGCGCACTGGCCCACTGACATTTTAGCCGGCAGCTTACTGGCAAGCGTGGTGTGCTCTCTGAGTTTACTGCTAGTGCAAGCTAAACACCCCATTCGCGCACTCAGTGCCCAACAATGGCAAATCATTATACCGATTCTGTTGATTACCCTAGCAGCACTACTGAGTTGGGATCTGCCCAGCGCACTACATAAATACGCTTATTAAGGCTCAATAAAAGTTAGGAGACTGCCCGCAAAACTGCGTGGCACGTCTCCCAATCCTATTTTGTGACCCAAAGCTATAAGTCACGTAACAGACACAGTCTGCAGTACTGCTTACTCAACTGTAAGCTTGCTTAAGTTTTTCTCTAGTATCGCCATACCAATACCTTTGACTTCAAGCAACTCATCAACATGAGCAAACTCACCGTGGGCTTCGCGGTACTCCACAATCGCTCGCGCTTTCGCTGTACCTACGCCATTGAGTTCACGGGCAAGCGTTTCGATATCGGCAGTATTGATATTGACTCCTGGCTGCTCAACGACAGTCACTGTTTGTGCCCCCGCTTCAGTTTTAGGTTCAGCTGCCACAGCAAATAAACTGCCAGCACCGAGTGCTGCTGCTAATAGCGTATTTATAATTTCTTTACGCATATACACCTTCCTTGCAATATTAAAAATTGGCAGCCTCTATAAGGATTGCAAACTTAACGTATGGCTGCAGAGTTCAAAATAGACGCTATATTTTTTCTGTCAAAATTAAATTTCATAGTGTGATCTGGGTCACAAAAATACTTAGAGTACAGAGATAGCCCAGATCAACATAAAAATGCTGAATCCGGTGCAGCAGTACTGGATTCAGTCAAGACGGCTTAAAAGCAGCGCTATGCATACCAGCACTAGAAGTCCGGGGCTTTCTCGTATAGCTGATAAAAAAGGGCGGATACTTACGCATCCACCCTCAACTCCCACTCTTCATTTAACTATTTAACAGCAGCCGCAACACCATACCCGGTTTGGCCTCGCACATACTGATCAGCAAAAGCTTCACGCTCGGCTGCCGCAGCGACACTTTGATCTCTCATGGAGACAAAATAAGCCAAAGCAAAGGCAATCGGCATGGAGAACAGCGCCGGCTGTGTGTATGGGAAAATCGCTTGGGCAAAACCAAACACATCCACCCACACAGATTTAGACAAGACAACAAAGGTGACTGAGCTGGCTAAACCACCGTAACCACCTGCCAACGCACCGCGCGTGGTCAGGTTGCGCCAGTACATGGATAGAATCAGCACAGGGAAGTTCGCCGATGCCGCCACACCAAAGGCCAGCGCCGCCATAAAGGCTACGTTCATATGCTCAAAGGCCATACCTAGCAAAATCGCCACCACACCCAAACACACGGTCGCAATTTTCGTCACCCGCAACTCTTGCTTTTCTGTCACCTTGCCACGCTTATACACTTCGGCATACAAGTCATGAGCAATAGCTGTGGCACCGGCCAAAGCCAAACCTGCAACCACCGCAAGAATGGTTGCAAAAGCAACAGCAGACAAAAAGCCCAGTAGCATATTACCGCCCACCGCTTGCGCTAAGTGCATGGCCACCATATTACTACCGCCCAGCAGTGCAGCGCCCAACTCACCGCCTTCAAAAAAGCTGGTGTTCTGGCCCACAATTACAATAGCCGCCACACCCATAATCGCAATCACGTTAAAGAAGTAGGCGATGAATACTGAGGCATATAATACGGACTTACGCGCTTCCTTAGCATTGGATACGGTAAAGAAACGCATCAAAATATGTGGCAGCCCTGCAGTACCAAACATTAAGCCCAAGCCCATCGAAATCGCAGTAACGGGGTCAGACAACAAACTGCCTGGCTGCACTAAATTATCACCCAAACTATGCACAGCACTGGCTTCAGTGATCAGCTTGTCATAGCTAAAGTCAAACTGTGAAAATGCTAAAAGCATCACACAAGTGCCACCAAATAGCAGTAAGCAAGCCTTAATAATCTGCACCCAAGTGGTCGCGACCATGCCACCAAAAGTGACATAGACAATCATCAAACCACCGACGATAAACAGCGCTAGCGTGTACTCTAAGCCAAAGAGCAAGCGAATCAATTGCCCTGCCCCAACCATCTGTGCAACTAAGTAAAAGCACACCACAATTAACGAACTGATAGCCGCCATAGTGCGGATTTTGCGCTGATTTAAACGGTAGGAGGTGATATCCACAAAGGTGAACTTACCTAGGTTGCGTAAGCGCTCTGCCATCAAAAACAGAATAATCGGCCAACCGGCAAAGAACGCCACCATATAGATGTAGGCATCCACACCCGACATATAAATCATGGCGGTAAAACCCAGCAAGGTTGCCGCTGACATATAGTCGCCGGCAATGGCTAAACCGTTTTGAAAGCCCGTTATACCACCGCCTGCCGTATAGAAATCCGAGGTCGATTTAGTCCGCCGTGCAGCCCAGACGGTAATCAGCAGTGTCATCACCACAAAGATAAAGAACATACTGATCGCTGGAACGTTCAGCGGTGTATCCGCTGCCACCGCCAAAGGACTCAATGCCAGTAACGATAAGCCCAGCAGTGATTTAACTGGTGCAGTGATGCAGTTTTGAGTAGTCATAGCTTATCCCCTGCCGCAATGGCTTCATCAATCAACTCTTCGTTGATGCGATCAAATTCAGTATTAGCACGGCGCACATAGAGCCACGTCAGCAGTAAGAAAAAGCTAAACTGGAAAAATCCAGCTATTACGCCATATGTGAACTTGCCACTGCCAACCTGCCTGCCAATCACCTCAGGAAAAAATGCCACTTGCATAATAAAGCCATAGAACAGCACTAAAACGATGATGCTGAGTATCGTCGCAAAACGTCTGCGCTTGGATACCAACTCATCGAACTTGGGATTATTGCGAATATGCGCATAAATATCTTTAGCCATAACCTACCCTTAACGTGTAAACCACGTGTTTTTTATTGTTGTGTATAAGGCGTTTTACTGATTAGAAAACTCCACAAGCCCTGCTAATTCAGCCCTTGCTTGCAGTGCTGCTGCTTAAAAAGCACGCGCACACTGCTTGGGTTTTTCATTCAACTCGAGTATATGTAGCTTGCCCTAGGATAAACACATACAAAAAAGCAGATTCGATATGCAAAAATACATCAACCTGTTGCGCACGTTAAATTGGAATGACTTAAAGTTTTTTCTGGAAGTGGCCCGTTGCGGTCGCGTGACCAGTGCAGCAAAACGCCTAGGCGTTGACTACACCACTGTGTCACGGCGCATTGCCAGCCTTGAAGGTACCCTAGGTACGTTACTGTTTGAGAAGTCGCGCAACACTGGATTTAAACTAACCAGTGAAGGCTTGGCCCTACGTGAGAGTATTCAAGCCATTGAAGCCATGATGCAAAATGCCTGCGAGGAAATTACCGGTACCGACATCGCATTGTCGGGCAAGGTACGCATTGGCTGTACTGAAGGTTTTGGTGGTTTATTTTTAGCGCCACAATTAACTCACTTTCAAAAACAGTACCCGAAGATCTCAATTGATCTACTGCCGGTACCGCACTTTGTGAACTTAACCAATCGTGAGGCCGATATTGGTATCACCCTTGAGCGTCCCACGCGCGGCCCTTTTGTCAGTACTAAGCTGTGTGATTACCGCTTACAACTCTATGCCACTGCCGAGTATTTAACGCAGCACGAACCGATCCGCTGCGTAAACGACTTACCTAAACACTCGTTTATTAACTATGTGGCCGACTTAACTTTTAGTAATCGACTGCACTACTTGGATCAGTTCATCCACCAAGCGAAAACACCCTTCTGCACCACCGGCGCTATCTCGCAATACTTTGCCTGCTTACAGGGCCAGCATCTGGCTATTTTGCCTTGCTTTATTGCTGATCAAGATCCACGCCTACAGGCTGTTCTACCCGATGAGGTACGCGTGACCAATACTTTTTGGATTTCTTGCCACGAGGATTTTCGTAAACTGAAGCGTATTCGAGTGATTTGGGATTATATTCGTGCTGCGGCTGAGCACAACCAAGAACTCTTTATGGGTAACAGTCGGGAGTTACAGTTGCTGCCCCACCTATAAAAGGCGCATTGCCTTGCTCAGTGGCAGCCAGCAAGGCAATTTTTAAGCATTAAACAGCATTACGCCTGTGGTGAGCGCAAGGCTTCATTGAGTTGGTCAACCACCAATGCCCAGTCACCGTCAGAACACAGTAGCTCTTTTAATAGCTGACGCTGGCCTTCATTCCAGAACTCAGCATCGAGCACATTCACTTCATCGGGCAAGTGATGCTCGCTGATAAACTTGGCCACACCTTCAGGCGTGCCGTCCAAGCCCAGTTGCAAAAACAAATTGGTCATACGTGCTGTTGCAGTCATAAGATTGCTCTCCATGTTTATCACTGACGCTTACAGCATAACCATAAAGCAGAGGATTTAACATGACTGTCGAGTCTGCTTTAGATATGCAGTTGCTTTAAATTGTTCGATCGCCATATATCACTCGTTACTGAGCCTGATCTAAAAAATCACAACGCATGGTCGCAAATACCGGTTCATCAGCGCACACTCAGCAATAAAACCCTACACAAATGAGTTAAACTGCTGCAATTATTTTATTGGGTACAGGTGAGCAAGATGGCCAAAGCAATGGCGCGACATATTTTAGTTAACACTAAAGAAGAAGCTGAAGCGATTAAAACACGCCTCGAGAAAGGCGATCCATTTGATAAGCTTGCGCGCAAATATTCAACCTGCCCGTCTGGCAAAAAAGGTGGGGATTTAGGCGAGGTGCGCCCAGGACAACTGGTGAAGTCGATTGACAATGTCATCTTTAAAAAACCGGTGCGTATGATTCATGGACCGGTTAAATCACAATTTGGTTACCACTTAGTGCACGTTTTTTTCCGTGACTAAGTGGTGCACGAGCGTGCTGTTAAACCACTACACCTTGGCTGCGTAGGTAGTCGTCGTAAGTACCGTGGAAGTCATTGATGCCATGCTCAGTCAGCTCAATAATGCGAGTGGCCAAGGATGATACAAACTCACGGTCATGGCTGACGAAAATCAGCGTGCCGGGGTAGTTTTCCAGCGCCAAGTTCAAGGCTTCAATGGATTCCATATCCAAGTGGTTGGTCGGCTCATCCATCAGCAATACGTTAGGCTTTTGCAAAATCAGTTTGCCAAACAACATACGGCCTTGCTCACCACCAGAAATCACTTTGACAGACTTCTCGATATCATCGCCCGAGAACAGCATCCGGCCTAAAGTGCCGCGCACCATTTGCTCCCCTTCGGTGGTCCAGCGACTCATCCAGTCAAACAAATTCATATCTTCAGCAAAATCATCGGCATGATCTTGTGCGTAATAGCCAATATCCGCACTGTCAGTCCACTTCGCATAACCACTCATTGGCGCTAGCTCGCCCATTAAGGTGCGCAGCAAGGTGGTTTTACCGATACCGTTTGGACCAATAATTGCCACACGCTCTTCGGCCTCAACTTGCAAATTGAGATTGTCAAATAACACTTTGCCATCAAAACCTTGGCTCAATTCATGTAACACCACAGCCTGACGGTGCAATTTCTTGGCTTGATCAAAGCGGATAAAGGGACTGATACGTGTGGAAGGCTTGACTTCATCGAGTTGGATTTTATCAATCAAACGTGCACGACTGGTGGCTTGCTTAGCTTTCGAGGCGTTGGCCGAGAAGCGGCTGACGAAAGTTTGCAGTTCAGCAATTTGCGCTTTCTTCTTAGCGTTATCACCCAGCAGACGCTCACGCACCTGCGTGGCAGCGGTCATGTATTCATCATAGTTACCTGGGAACAGACGAATTTCACCGTAATCCAAGTCAGCCATGTGTGTGCAGACACTGTTTAAGAAGTGTCTGTCGTGGGAAATAATGATCATGGTGCAGTTACGGTTGCTGAGAATATCTTCCAACCAACGAATGGTGTTGATATCCAAGTGGTTGGTTGGCTCATCCAGTAGCAACACTTCAGGGTCCGAGAACAAGGCCTGCGCCAGCAATACACGCAGCTTCCAACCTGGAGCCACTTCGCTCATTGGGCCAAAGTGCTCATCAACCCCAATACCCAAGCCCAGCAAGAGCTCGCCGGCACGCGATTCAGCTGTGTAGCCGTCCATTTCCGCGAACTCAGTTTCCAACTCAGCCACCGCCATACCGTCGTCTTCAGTCATTTCTGGCAACGAATAAATACGGTCGCGCTCAGCTTTAACTTTCCACAATTCTTCATGGCCCATGATCACGGTGTCGATCACAGTGAATTGCTCGTAAGCAAACTGATCCTGACGCAATTTACCCAAGCGCACATTCGGCTCAAGCATCACATGACCGGCCGATGGCTCAAGATCGCCACCGAGAATTTTCATAAAAGTTGATTTACCACTGCCATTAGCACCAATCAAACCGTAGCGGTTGTTGTTAGCAAATTTTACAGAGACGTCTTCAAATAAAGGTTTTGCACCAAATTGCATGGTGATATTAGCAGTGGAAATCACAAATAAATCCTGAGTA
>CALZAE010000051.1 GCA_945612235.1 uncultured Gammaproteobacteria bacterium
TTTTAGCTACAGCCAAGCCTTATATGGGGCAGACAGGTAACTGGTTATTAGCACGTAGTGCCAGTATTGGTGCGGGTATTTTAGAGTTGGCACTGAGCTTGCTGTTGGTGTTTTTCTTTTATCGCGATGGTCCGCGTTTAGCCAATTTTGCTAAAAGTTTGGTGGAACGCTTAATTGAAGATCGCGCGGACTACTATATTAATTTGGTTGCTGGCACTGTGCGCCGCGTGGTTAACGGGGTGATTGGTACTGCTGCAGCGCAAGCTCTTGTGGCTCTGTTTGGCTTTGCGGTGGCGGGTGTGCCGGGTGCTTTATTGTTAGCTGCTTTAACTTTTATGTTGAGCTTAATCCCGATGGGACCGCCTTTAGTGTGGGGTCCGGCAGTGGCTTGGCTGGTGTTTCAAAATGAATACGGCATGGCTATATTTATGTTTTTATGGGGGCTGCTGGTGATTAGTAGCGTCGATAATTTTCTTAAACCTTATTTGATCAGCCGCGGCGGGAACTTACCGCTAGTCGTGGTTCTAATGGGGGTGTTTGGCGGTTTGTTTGCCTTTGGCTTTATGGGATTGTTTTTGGGCCCGACATTGTTGGCAGTCGCTTACAGCTTAGTCAGCGATTGGATTGCCAGTAACCAGCCCAGAATTGAGCAGCCTTAATTTATCAACAATCAAAGGGTTATATTATGCGCTTATCTTGGTTATGTGTGCCGTTAGCGGCAGTGATGTTGGCCGGTTGTGCAGCAAAAACTAATTATCGTAGCAGTTGCGGCAGTGAGCTGGATGCTGCTTGGAAAGAGCTTGATATTGCTAAGGCAGAAGGTTTTGCTGGAACGGTCAGTTATTCTAAAGCTTTGACTTTAATCACTGGGGCAAAAACGCAGCAGCAGTTTGAAGCCTATGAAGGCTGTACGAGAAAAGCTAAAAAAGCGCGCTTTTATATTAAAGAGTCACGTGCAGGTCGTTAATCTAGACCTACCTAGCGTGTGATAAAACTGCCGTTTCTAGGATTAGCTTTGCGTGTCGGCTCAATGCTGGCTAGCATGGGCCTACACTGGAAACGGAGTTTAACGATGCGCACTCAATTAGAGGCCTGCATTGCAGCAGTCAATGAGGTTGTTTTAGGTAAAGAACACGCAGTGCAGTTGGCGATGGCGTGCCTGTTGGCGCGTGGGCACTTGCTGATTGAAGACTTGCCCGGCATGGGTAAAACCACCTTGAGTCATGCACTAGCGCAAGTGCTGGGCTTGACCTATCAGCGTATTCAGTTTACTTCAGATGTACTGCCGGGCGATATTCTTGGTACTTCGGTGTTTGATCAACACAGCGCACAATTTACTTTTCATCCGGGGCCAATATTTACCGAGCTGTTGCTTGCCGATGAAATCAATCGCGCGACTCCTAAAAGTCAAAGTGCTTTGCTTGAGGCCATGGAAGAAGGGCAGGTCACCATTGAAGGTGCAACCCGTCCACTGCCTGAGCCATTTTTTGTCATTGCAACACAAAATCCAGTCAGTCAAGGTGGCACTTTTAGCCTGCCAGAGTCGCAACTGGACCGCTTTTTGATGCGTCTATCCTTGGGCTATCCCAGCGCTAAAGCTGAACGTCAATTGTTGCTGGGCCGCAGTCGACGCCTGTTACTGACGCAACTGAAGCCTTTAATAGAGCGCGATGCTTTATTGCATGCGCAAGAGCAGGTCAGTGCGGTGCGTGCTAGTGATGCGTTGGTCAGTTATATCTTGCGTTTAGTTGAAGCGACACGCACCCATGCCCAGCTCGAATTTGGCTTGTCGCCGCGTGGCAGTTTAGCTTTATTGGCTGCGGCCAAAGCCTGGGCGTTTTTGGCAGGGCGTGATTATGTGATTCCCGAAGATGTGCAGGTGGTATTGCCATCTGTGGTCAGCCACCGTTTGCGTGAGCAAAATAGCGCACAAGGTATGGCCAGTGCGGCCGTGGTGCAAAGTTTATTGACTGATATACCGGCCTTGTAATGCTGGCGCCTATGCTGAAAGTCCCGCAGCAGTGGTTTGCGGATTGGGTGGCGCGACGTTTGCCGCCAGTGCACAGCTTGCAACTGCGGCAGCAGCATATTTTTATTGTGCCAACGCGCACGGGCATGGCTTTTATATTGGCGTTGCTCTTGATGCTCTTGGTGGCGATTAACTATCAAAACAGCTTGGCCTATGGGTTGACCTTTTTACTGGCTTCGTTGAGCTTGCTGAGTATGTTTCATACTTGGCGTAATCTTGCGGGTTTGACCCTCAGCGCAGCGGGTACCACACCCTGTTTTGCTGGCGAGCAGGGGCTGTATTCTGTGCGCCTACACAGTACTCGGCGTGCCTATCAAGCCATTACTGTTGGTTTTAAGCAGCAGATAGTGCGTTCTGTGGATATTGCCGCACAGGGTGAGCAATGTGTTGATTTAGCTGTGCTCGGACAGCGGCGCGGCTGGCAAACTGCGTCACGCCTACGTATTGAAACGCGCTTTCCCTTTGGCTTATTTGTCGCTTGGAGTCAGGTGAGTTTGGCGCAGCAGATGCTGGTGTATCCCAAGCCTGATTTTGCCAGTGCAGTGCTGGGGCGCAGTGCTGGTACTGAACACGAGAGTCAACAGGCTAGCAGTGTGCCGGGTGTAGATGATTATCAGGGTCTGACTCCATGGCAGGCGGGTGATTCATTAGCTCGCATTCATTGGAAAGCCTGGTCCAAGGGGCAAGGTTTATTGATTAAACAATTCAGTGAGCAGCAAGGACAAGAGCAGGTCTTAGATTTTAATCAGTTGAGTGGCGCTGTGGAGTGGCGTTTATCTGTGCTCTGCGCGCAGGTGTTGCGTCTGAGTCAAAGCCAGCAACCTTACAGTGTATTGCTACCCAATCAGTGTTTAGGTCCTGATAGTGGCCTGGATCATCAGCAGCGTTGTTTGCGCGCTTTAGCCTTGTATGGAGTCACGCAGCCATGACAAAAAACGTGCAAGGGCAGGCGATGATTCCACGGGTCAGTTTGTTGTGGTTGTTGATTGGGCAGGTCTTAGTGATTTTGCCGCACTTATTGCATGTACCGCTTTGGCTAAGCGTTTTATGGTTAGTGTGTGCTGGTTGGCGTGTTCAAGTGTTTCGCATGCGCGCACGTTTCCCCAATAGTTGGCTTAAAGCGGGCCTCATGTTTGGCAGTGCGTTTGCTGTGTATTTAAGTCGTGGCAGCTTAATAGGTTTAGATGCTGCGGTGGCTTTGTTGATTACCGCTTTTATTTTAAAACTGGTGGAAGTGCGCACGCGGCGTGATGCCTTGGTGTTGATCTTTCTCGGCTTGTTTGCGGTGGTGACCAGCTATTTGTTCAATGATAGCTTAGTGGCTGCGCTGTACAGCCTATTGCCGGTACTGGCCTTACTGGCAGCATTACTGGGATTGCATCAAAACTCAGTGGCTGCGCAGCCATGGTCCACCTTAAAGTTAGCTGCCAGTATGCTGGCGCAAGCGGTGCCATTGATGGTGCTGTTGTTTGTATTATTTCCGCGTTTAGAGCCGCTGTGGAGTTTGCCACAACCCACGGATAAGGCCATTACTGGACTATCCAGTAGCATGTCGCCGGGTGATATTGCTGAACTTGGGCAATCGTCGGCCTTAGCTTTTCGGGCGCGTTTTGTTGGGGAGATTCCCGCGCAAGCTACTTTATATTGGCGTGCGCTGACCTTGCCGCATTTTGATGGGCGCAGTTGGTCCGTGAGTCAGCGTGTAGAAGGGCGCAGTCCGCAGTGGCAAGCGCAGGGCGAGCCATTGGATTACAGTATTATTATGCAGCCCAGTACGCAGCCGTGGTTATTTAGCTTGGATACCGGCAGCAGTGCGCAAACAGATATTCGAGTGATGAGTGATTTTCGATTACAGCGCAGTACTCCAGTCAATCGAGCCTATCAATATCAAGCTCGTTCATGGCCACAGGCGCTGCGCCAACCTAGCTTAGCGCTAAAGGAGCAGCGCGAGTTTTTACAGTTGCCGCGTTTGGGTAACCCGCAAACCCGGGAGTGGGCGCAACAATTGCGTCGGCAATATGCTGATGATGCGGATTTGGTCAATGCCCTGTTGCGCCATTTTAATCAAGAACCTTACCACTACACACTTAAGCCAGCGGTGCTGGGTCGTGATAGCGTAGATGAGTTTTTATTTAGCAGCCGGCGCGGCTTTTGTGCGCATTATGCCGGCGCTATGGTGTTTGCTTTGCGTGCGGCTGGGATTCCAGCGCGAGTGGTGGCCGGTTATCAAGGTGGTGAAACCAATCAGGCTGGTCAGTTTGTGCAAGTGCGCCAATTTGATGCCCACGCTTGGGTCGAGTATTGGCAGGCTGAACAGGGCTGGCAGACGGTGGATCCCACTTTTCAGGTGGCACCCGAGCGTATTGAGCGCGGCTTACAAGAAGCGCTGCAAGATGAGGCGGATATCTTTCAGGGTGATGTGTTTTCCCCGCTGCGTTATCAGCATATTGCTTGGCTCAATCAGTTGCGTATGAGTTGGGAGAGTCTCAATTACAGTTGGCAGTCGAATATTCTCGGTTATCAAGGTGACAGCCAACAGGCGTGGCTTAAACAATGGTTTGGTGAGCTTAATTGGCAAACCATTGGCTTAGTGTTGGTGCTGGGCTTGATCTTGATGGTGGCGCTGTTGGTGTTGTGGATGTTTAAGCCATGGCAGCAGCAAAGCGATCCTGTGCAGCGTATTGTGCAGCAGTTTCAGCGAGCTATGCAGCGTCGCGGTTTGCAACGTGACATGGGTGAAGGGCTGCGCAGTTTTGAGCAGCGCATTGCTGCGGACTTATCACCAGCACAGCAGCTAGCAGTACGGAGCTTTGTCGAAATATATGAGCAACAACACTATGCTGAGCAAGTGCTTGATCTCGGCGCATTACGCCAAGCTTTGCTGCAGGTTAAAAAGGCGATGAGTTGAGCTCGCTAGCAGTGCGAAGATCTTGGCTGCAGAGGGTTTGCCTCCTAGGCAAATAGCCTCTGCTGTGCAGGCAGCTCAGATTAAATCTGTAGCGTTTGAGTATTGGCTCAGCAAAGGCTGGTTGTTTCATATAATATGCGCCCGCATATTAATTCAATTTTGGAGGCTTTGCGTGCCGATTACAGTGTGGGGGTTGGCTATTGCGCAAGCATTGCTAACCACAGGAAATATCTTATTGGTGGCGGTTTCGGCCTTAATTGGTAAACAATTGGCCAGTCATCCAGCCTTAATCACTGTGCCGGTGGCGCTGCAGTTTCTAGGCATGATTTTAGCGACCCTACCGGCTGCACACTTGATGCAAAAGATGGGGCGTAAGGTTGGTTTTATTCTGGGTAACTGCATTGGTTTGCTTGGTACTTGGGTGGCGTTACAAGGCCTAGAGGCCAGCAGCCTGATGCACTTTGCCACCGGTACTTTTCTAATTGGTATGGCCATTGGTACCGCGCAGCAGTATCGCTTTGCTGCCTTAGATGTCTGCTCAGTCGAGCAGCGCCCGCGGGCGATCAGCATGGTGATGGCAGGCGGTATTTTAGCCGCCATTCTAGGCCCTAATTTAGCGATTTGGTCACGCCAGTGGTTTGATGGTAACCCCTTTGTCGGCGCTTTCTATGGCTTGTTTTTGATTTATATTCTGGCCTTAATCCTGATTGCCAGCTTGCCCTTAGCGGTACCGATGAAAAACGCCGCTAAGCAGGTCACGCGCAGTTATCGCGAGTTGTTTAAGCAGCCGTTGCTGATTGCCGCCATCGCTTCAGGTGCGATTGGTTATGCCGTGATGGTCTTGTTAATGACTGCCACGCCGATTGCTATGCAGGGCGATGAGTTCCCTTTTAGCAATATCGCTTGGGTGATTCAGTGGCACGTGCTGGGTATGTATGCACCGTCATTTTTTACTGGTAGTTTGATCCGTCGCTTTAGCTCACGCACGGTGATTTTATGGGGCTGCATGATTCTTGCCCTTTGCGTTTTGGTTAACCTGTTAGGCAATAGTTTCTGGCATTACTTAGTCGGCTTATTGCTACTGGGTGTGGGCTGGAATTTTACCTTTATTGGTGCCACACATTTACTGACCTACACTTATGAGCCTGCCGAGCAGGGTAAGGTGCAGGGCATTAACGAGTTTATGGTATTTACTGCAGCGGCTTTAGGCAGCTTATTAGCCGGCGTTGGTGTTGATAAGCTGGGTTGGGTTTGGCTTAACTTGGCGTCGTTGCCGCCGATTATTATCGTGGCGTGGGGCATTGTGCGTTTGTCTGATGAGCGCGCACGCGTGCGTCACAAAAAGACTTAATCACATAAGTTCTCTTGCAGCGCGGTCTGGCTGCAAGAGAGACTGATCTTGAACTTGTATATTTAAACCATCATCCGGCATGTGCTGATACTTGCTAACACCAACCCCCCCATTGACAAGCAGTCAATATATAGGACGGGCGGGTGCTTAAATTGTGGTAAGCGAAAGTTCAGCCGCTATTACTTTGGCCAGTAATAACTATCTGGCTGCTCACGCGCACCAAAAATAGCTTGGCCAATGCGCACAATGGTTGCGCCTTCAGCAATCGCCAGTTCAAAGTCTCCAGACATACCCATCGATAGTTCGGTCAATTGCATACCTGCTGGTGCTATGGCTTGTAAGCTGTCACGCAGTTCGCGTAACTGAATAAAGCAGCCACGTACCGCTTCACGGTCTGCAGAGTTCATGGCTAAGGTCATTAAGCCGCGTACGCGCAAGCGGCTAAATTCTCCTAGCTGCGCAATCAACTCCGGAGCTTGCTCGGGGTTGATGCCATATTTGCTCTCTTCGCCAGAAGTGTTGATCTGTACCAGTACATCGAGGTAGCGATCTTCGATGGTCAGACGCTGATCTAGAGCTTGGGCAAGGCGCAGGCTATCGAGGGCATGAAACTCACTAGCAAAGCGCGCAACATATTTGGCTTTGTTAGTTTGTAGGTGGCCAATCACGCTCCATTTAAGATCAGTTAAGTCTTCAAGTTCTTGCCATTTTTGGTGAGCTTCTTGAACTTTGTTTTCACCCAGCATGCGACAACCAGCAGCGTAGGCAAGGCGTAAGTATTCAGCAGGATGAGTTTTGCTGACGGGCAGTAAACGCACCTCTTGAGGGTCACGTCCAGCATCAGCACAGGCTTGGTCAATACGTGCTTGTATGGTGGCGATGTTCTGGCGCAGTTGCTCGATGGTTTGAGCTTCGGGGAAGTTGGTGTGATCCAAGGTTGACTCCTATAAACACATAACAAGTATATGGCTTAGTCTATCAGGCTTGGGTGGGTGTGAGTTTTTGCATGAAAGACGGTATGCGCAAATGTTTATACGCATACCGTATGACTATGAGTTAAAAACTAAACTTAACCCCCGCAGTCAGGTTTCTGCCGGGCAGTTGTACGTCATCTTTGATAAAGGAAGTGTGCTCGCGGGCTTTAACATTCAGTAGGTTGTCTGCACGTACATACAAGGTGTAATCGCTGTTCGACAGTTGACCTTGATAGGTGAGTGCGGCACCGAGCAGGTTATAGCCTGATGTTTTAGTTTCGAAATCAGCAATATGGCTTTGTTGTTGCACGCGCCACAATTCAACTTGGCCTGCCAGTGCTGAAGTGAAAGCTTGTTGTATGCGTAAACCTAAGCGATCCGCTGGAATACGCGCTAAGTCACCGCCTTTGCCACGCAACTTACCGCGCACATGATCAGCCAATAGAGTGCTGGTTAAGCCGCTATTAAATTGATAAGCCAACTCACCTTCCACGCCACGAAACACCGCATTGGCTTGCTCGTAATTGATCACACGGTAATCGGCTCCGGGACGTTGTCCTGTATCTGCACCGTAAATATAGTCACTGATACGATTTTGATAGATGCTCAAGCTGTAGGTTAGCGCGCCTAAGTGTTTACGTAGCGTTAAATCAATATTATGTGAGGTCTCTTTTTTTAGGTTGGGATTGCCCACTTCAATGGTGCGACTGGCAGCGTGCGGGCCAAAGGCGTACAACTCTTCTGCAGCCGGTAAGCGCTGTGAGCGAGAGAAGGATGTACCAATGTTGTACTCATCGGCAAAAGCCCACACAGCACCGATTGAGGCTGAGGTACCGTTATGATTTTTATTGGGTTGCGCACCTTTGCGCACATCAATGCTTTGCCACTCATGGCGCAAGCCCAACTCATAACGTAGCGCGCCCAACTGGTATTCTTCTAAAATAAATACGCCGTTATTTTTAGTGAGTGTGGCAGGCACATAAGCTTCCTCACCTGCAGCTTTAAAATTACGGCGATGAGTTTGTCCACCGACAGTACCGCGCCAGCCAAACACCGGCTCATGTGTTAACTCCAGTCGTGCGTCAGTGGCTTTATTATCAAAGCGGGTGGCAATTGTGGTGCCTTCAATTTCTTCGTGTTGATAATCGCTGTGCGATAGGCGCACTTTCGCTAAGCTAAAGCCTGCGAAAGGATTGTTGTATTCGCCGCGTAAATCCCAGCGTTTTTGCAGCATATCAATATAAGGTGTGCCGTGATCATGGTTGTGGCTATGTCCAGCGCCGCCGTGACTACCGCAATGCCAATGTAAGGTTGAGCCATGTCCGTGAGTGTGGCAGTGACCGTCTTCGTGGGCCAATAATCCGTACTCATTGGCTTGGCGGGTATAAGCCACACCTAAATAGCCATCGTCGCCAATCCAGCTTAAGCCTAATGTGCCAGTGCTGGTGTCGTTATAAGAGCCGGTTTGTTTTTTCGAGCGCGAGCCATCTTCATGTCCAGCTAAGCGGTAAGGGTTCGCGTTGCGCTTTAAACCTTCAACACGTAGAGCAAAGCTACCTAGGCCAAGGGTTGCTCCAGCCACGGCTGTGCTTTCTTTAGCAACGCTATTGCCTTGCCATTCAAGCTCCACTTGGTGGCCATTTTCAGGCTGCTGTGTTGGGATTTTTTTATCAATCAGATTGACTACACCACCAATCGCACCCCCACCGTACAGCAGGGTTGCTGGACCTTTAAGCACCTCAATACGTTCCAGCAACAGTGGCTCAGTGGTTACTGCGTGATCTGCGCTTAAAGTGGATGCATCCATTATATCTGCGCCATCAGACAGTACACGTACGCGCGCTCCATCCATGCCACGAATCACTGGGCGACTAGCACCGGCACCAAAAGAGCTAGCACGTACACCAGGAGTATGATCCAAGGTGCCGCCTAATGTGGCTTGGCGTTGCAGGAGCAGTTGTGACTCTTCAAGTACATCAGAAGCATTGACCATCTGTGTAGCGGTTTGCGCTAAAGGGCTAGCGCTAATAATGCTAGTGGGCAGTTGCGTGCTATCAGTGTTTTGCGCGTATACAGCAGGGGCACAGAGCGTAGCTAGGCTAACAGCCAGGGTTAAGGGGTGTTTGATAGGCCGCATGTTAAAACCTTATAACAAAAATGATGAGTACAGATGCTTTCAAGCAAGAAAAGCGATTGAGTTATTATGTTATATTGTAACAGTCTGGTTTGTATAGCTATATTTGTGCATAAGTAGTTTGTGTGCGTCGTGCTGAGGTGTTGCGTTGTGTCATTGCTGCGTTTGAGTGAGCAGATAGCGCGCTATTAATCTGCTAAACTTTGCAAAATTTAGCGTGATGATTAGCCATGAAATTTGTAATCAATGTGTTATCTGACAGCAGCGCGCCAGCAACGCGCCGCGCTTTACGTTTTGCGCAAGCTGTGTTGGCTGGCGGGCATGAGATTGTGCGGGTGTTTTTTTACCAAGAGGGCGTACTGACGGCTTCGAGTAACTTAGTGGTTGCCCAGGATCAGGTGGATATTGCCCAGCAGTGGCAAGCCTTTATCGCCGAGCATAAGCTCGATGCAGTGGTGTGCATTGCGGCTGCTTTACGCCGTGGTGTGCTGGACCAAGCCGAAGCCCAGCGCTACCAGCGTGGCGCGGTGAATTTAGCGGCTGGTTATGAATTATCTGGTTTAGGTCAATTGCATGATGGCTTACAGCAGGCGGATCGCTCGATCAGCTTTGGAGGCGAATAATGGCTAAGTCAGTTTTATTAATCAGCCGTCAAGCGCCTTGGGCGGGCTTAGGTGCCGCTGAAGCTTTGGATATTGCTTTAGCCGCTGGTGCTTTTGATTTGCCATTGGCGATGTTATTTATGGATGACGGCGTTTTACAATTGTTAGAGCAGCAACAGCCACAGCAACTTGAGCAAAAAAACCTCTGCGCTAATCTGCAAGCCTTACCGATGTTTGGTATTGAGCAGCTGTATGTGGCGCAGCATTGTTTGCAGCAGCGTGGTTTAGCAGATGCTGAATTAGCCGTTGCCGTTGAGCGTATCGATGATACGCAGATCCAGCAACTGATCCGCCAATTTGACCATGTGGTAACGCTCTAATGACGACCTTACATATTTTAAATGCCTCACCTACAGCCAGCGCACAATTGCGCAGTTGTTTACGCGTTGCCGCTGCGCAGGATGCGAT
>CALZAE010000052.1 GCA_945612235.1 uncultured Gammaproteobacteria bacterium
GGCGCTGATTATGCCTTTGAAGCCATTGTGCCGATGCAGCACACCTCGCTGGATTTTAAAGCCGCAGGCGTGGACAGTTCTAAATCAGGCGTGGGCGATATTTTTCTAGGCCCAGTGATTCTGGGTTGGCACGGACAACAATGGGATAGCGTATTTGCTGCAGGCATGTGGTTTGATACCGGCAGCACCTCTAAGCCTGCATCACCAGGTTTAGGCTATAAGAGTTTGATGTTCACCTTAGGCGGCACTTACTATCTCGACACACCTAAAAGCTGGTCGTTGTCTGCTTTATCGCGTTATGAAATCAATGGCAATAAAAAAGGCCTTGATCAGGGCGATAGCTTTTTAGTGGAGTGGGCTGCGGGCAAGCGTTTGGATAACGGCATTGAGCTGGGTGTGATTGGTTACGATGGCTGGCAACTCGAAAATAACCAAACGCAAAGCAATGCAAAAATAGAAAAGCACGCAGTGGGCGTTGAGACGGGTTATTTCTGGGGCAATCATGGCTTTGGCTTTAAAGCCGCCTATCTCAATGAGTACAAAACCAAAAATAGCACTGAAGGTGACATCTTCCGCCTGCAATTTACCAAAGCATTCTAATGCATCCTCAGCTGGGCCGGTCAGCACCGGCCCAGCTTCAGTACTGACACTGCAATTCTTACTCCTGCCCATCCCCCAACTGACTGATCCCCGCCTGCCTAAATGCATTGGGTGTGGAGCCGGTTAAACGCTTAAAAAAGCGTGAAAAATACGCCTGCTCACTAAAGCCTAAACGGTCTGAAATATTAGCGACAGTCATCACCGTGTATAACAAACTACGTTTGGCCTCCAGCAATAAACGCTGATGAATAACTTGCAGCGCTGTTTGCTGGCACATTTCATGGCAGATGGCATTTAAACGCACCCCGGAAACGCCCAACAGATGCGCATACTGTTGCACCGACCATTGTTCGTGGTAGTGCATTTCCACTAAGTTGGCAAAGCGCGAAAAATACATATGCCCCTTACTACGAAAATCAGCCGTGCTGCTTTGTTCAGTATTACGCCGCTGCAACCAGGTCAATAAAATCGTCACCCAGGATTCCAGCGCTAGTTCGCGCGCAGGGTGCGCACTGCTAAACTCTTGCGCTAACGAGTCGAACAAATAGTCCAAAAACTGTCGATCACGCCCTACATCCAAATTGACTGCTACAGCATTCGATACTAAGGACTTATTGATTCTTTTCTCAAAGCTTGCAACAACCGGCGAAGCAATAGTGAGTACGCAACCGCGCACATCACTGGAAAACCGAAAACCATGCACACACAAAGGTGTGACCCACTGCAACACTCCGTCACTGTAAGTGCTCACTTCCCCTTCAATATTGAGCTCTACATGCCCTTGCTGTACATAAAACAACTGATATAAATCGCTATGTCGATGCGGCTTAATCTCCCAGCCATGCAAACTACTGCGTGAAGCGATGGACTCATAATGCAATAAGTCGGGTGTGCGCCAATGCGATTTTTCACCATAAAGCTTAAAAATAGGTATTTCAGCCACGGGGATTATCCTCAACAGCACATGCTTATGAAAAGTCCAATTATAACTCGCTTTAATCCATGTTTGTTCTCTTGAATCTAATGAAAAATACAAGGCAGTAAAAACATCATATGACAAAGATATGTCATGGAGAAAAACATGAAAACCAAAATTGCCATTGTGGGTGCAGGTCCTTCAGGACTTTTATTAGGCCAGCTTTTACATAAAGCAGGCATTGACAACATTATTATTGAGCGCCAAACACCTGAGTATATTCTTGGCCGTATTCGTGCGGGGGTTTTGGAGCAAGGCACAGCTGACTTACTACGTGAAGCAGGTGTCAGCGAGCGCATGGAAAAAGAAGGTTTAATCCATGACGGATTTGAGCTGGCCATTGGTGGCCGTCTCGAACATATCGACTTAAAAAAGCTCACCGGTGGTAAAACCGTAGTGGTTTATGGACAAACTGAGGTCACCCGTGACTTGATGAATGCGCGCAAGGCTTGCGGCGCACAGACCATCTATCAGGCTGACAACGTTGCTATTCATGATATGAAAAGCGCTGCGCCCTATATTACCTATGAAAAAGATGGTGTTACGCAGCGTATTGACTGCGATTATGTGGCCGGCTGTGATGGCTATCATGGTGTTTCACGCAAATCCATTCCAGCTGATGTACTGACTGAATACGAGCGCGTCTACCCTTTTGGTTGGCTAGGTGTGCTGGCCGATACGCCGCCTGTGCATGACGAGTTGATCTACGCGCAGCATGAGCGTGGTTTCGCTTTGTGCAGTATGCGCTCGGCAACACGTACACGTTATTACGTGCAAGTGCCGATGACTGAGAAAGTTGAAGACTGGTCAGATGAGCGTTTTTGGGATGAATTGCGTCAGCGTATCCCCGCTGAGCAGGCAGCCAAGCTGGTGACTGGCCCTTCAATTGAAAAAAGTATCGCGCCACTGCGCAGCTTTGTGGTTGAGCCGATGCAATACGGCAATCTGTTTTTACTCGGTGATGCCGCACACATTGTCCCGCCAACCGGTGCTAAAGGCCTGAACTTAGCAGCCAGTGATGTGAATACGATGTATCGCATTCTGTGCAAGGTCTATCAAGAAGGCCGCACTGACCTACTGGAAAAATACTCTGAGATTTGCTTACGTCGTATTTGGAAGGCAGAGCGTTTTTCTTGGTGGTTAACCAGCATGATGCATGATTTCCCAGAAAATGATGCCTTTACCAAACGGATGCAGCAAACTGAATTGGAATATTTTGTTGGCTCAATCGCTGGACGCACCACCATCGCGGAAAACTATGTTGGCTTGCCATACGAAGCGGTGGAATAAGCACAGTGTGACAAACCTAGATGCTTGACCTATAAAGCCAACCGACCGTAAACATTAAATAGCACAGTGATTGCGGTCGGTCTTCAACAATAACAAGGGGACATACTATGGGTATTGGTGGAATTAGCACGTGGCAATTGATTATTGTCGCACTCATTATATTAATGCTGTTTGGCACTAAACGACTGCGCAGCATCGGCGGTGATCTTGGCGATTCGATTAAAGGATTTCGCAAGGCCATTAAAGATGACGATAAAAACCAAACATAGCCTAGGCTTTTAGGTTGTATTGCGCCTTTGTACTTTTGTAGGTCGGCCTTTAGGCCGACAACGCTATCAGACCAATGCAAATGTATTGATATGCACTACCGCTGGGGCGTTTTAACGCCCTTGTCGGCCTAAAGACCGACCTACCTTTTGAGCAGGTGATTCATCGCGGTTTTGAGGTGCATGGGTTTGACTGGTTTATGCATTAAGGTGTGACCTAATGCGCGCATTTGTTGCTTGAGTTCATTGCTGTAATTGGCGGTGATCATCAGGGTTGGGATGGGTGTGGCGCGTTGCTGATTGATATTGACCACCACATCCACACCATTCACATCGTTATCCAGATGGTAATCGACAATCAATACATCCACCGGCAGTTGAAAATTGCCGACCTGCTCAGCTAAGTCCTCTTCTGACAACCCTGTGGTGACCAAACAGCCCCAGCCTTCCAGTAAGGTGCGCATGGCGAGACAAATCGCCATATCGTTATCCACCACCCACACGCGCACGCCACTTAAGTGATCCAAATGGTAGCTGGGCACTTCGGCAACGGGCTGAATTTGTAGCTCATGGGCTTGCGCTAAAGGTACTTGCACCGAGAACATCGAGCCTTTGCCCAGTTGCGAGGATACGCGCACTGGATGGCCTAAAATGCGGGTGATTTTATCAACAATGGCCAACCCTAAACCCAGACCGCGATCTTGCTTTAAGCGCTGACCATCGCCGCGTTTAAATTCTTGGAAAATCTCATCTTGCTTGTCTGCGGCAATACCAATGCCGGTATCCCACACTTCAATCGACACAGCGTCAGCCTGACGGCGGCAACCCAGCAGCACACGGCCACTTTCGGTATAGCGAATCGCATTACTGAGGAAATTACGCAGTATCCGCGCCAGCAAATGAACGTCAGTTTTCACCAGCACCGAACTGGGCACAAAATCCAAAGTTAGGCCAACGCTTTTTGCCACTTGCTGATATTCCAGCGCCAAGTTATCCAGCAAATGCTGCACGGAAAATACCGAGACATCGGCTTTAATCACCCCAGCATCCAGCTTAGAAATATCCACTAAGGTGCCGAGTAAGTTCTCCACATCATCCAGCGAATTACTGATATTTTTTACCAGCTGCAAACTGCTGGCTACATCGTGACGTTCAGCTAATGAGCCAGTAAATAAGCGCGCGGCATTCAGCGGTTGCAATAGATCATGGCTAACGGCGGCTAAAAACTTGGTCTTGGACAAATTAGCTTCTTCGGCCTCGCGCTTGGCCTCAAGCAAATGCACTTCGGCTTGTTTACGCACCTCAATCTCAGAGACCAACTGGCTGTTGAGTTGCGTCAGTTCTGCGGTGCGCTCCCGTACACGGCCTTCGAGGTTTTGATAGGCCTGATGCAAGGCATCGGCGGTTTGCCGGCGCTCGGTAATATCGCGCACCAGCACAAAAATACCGGTGATTTCACCATTGCTTTGTCGATTGGGCACATAGGAGCGCTGCATAAAACGCTGCTTACCTAAGACGCTGCTTTCAGCCACATCAAAGGTCAGGCTTTCACCTTGTAAAGCGCGGTTGATATAGGGCTGCAAACGTAAAAAGTGCTCATCGCTGTGCGCTTCCCTCAGGCTTAAACCTAAAATACTGTCACGCGGCCAGCGGTACCATTCTTCATAGACTTTATTGGTAAATTCGTAAGTAAAATCACTTTTCACATAGGCAATCATCGCCGGCACATGGTCAGTAATCAGTCGAATCCAATGCTCACGTTTGCGCAATACTTCGGCATGGCGGTAGCGCTCGGTGATATCGGTAAAGGTATTGACAAAATCACCGCTGGGCAACGGATGGGTACGGATTTCTAACACGCGGCCATCGGATAAACGCTGCTCTTTTTGCAACAGCGGTTGGCCATGGCGATCACGACTGCGCGGTGTTAACACCAGCACTCGACTGTCCTGCATCACTTCCAAAAAGGAGCGGTTGGCCTCAATGGGCTGCAAATCACACAACTGTAAAAAGCGGTGATTCCACAATTCCAACACGCCCTTGGCGTTGACCATCACCACGCCTTGCGAGAGGTTATCCACTGTCTGTTGCAGCATACGGGTTTTCTGCGCCAGCGCTTGTTCGCGGCGCTGGGTTTCGCTGTGTTTCAGCTCGGTGATGTCGGTGTATAAAATCACCAAACCGCCTTCTTGCGTGGGTCGTTCAGTGACTTGCAACCAGCGCCCAGCACGCAAACGATAGAGCAAACGCTGGCGACCACTGCGCTGCTTTTCCACCACCATGCCGGCGCCTTCAATGTAGGATTTCACCTCATGCAGACTGGTGCCAACACCGATACGAAAGGCGCTTTTATCCCAAAAATTCTTAAAGTGGCGATTAAACAATACAATGCGTTGGTCTTTATCAAACAGTACAAAGCCTTCACTGCTGCTTTCAATGGCATCGATGAGGTGCTGATGCGCCACTTCAGCGGTGTGCCGCGCATCGCTGAGCAAGGTGTTGCTGCGCTTTAAATCGGCCATGGTTTGATTCAGCGCATCGGTGCGCTCACGCACTTGTTCGGCCAAGACAACGGAGTGACGAAACGCGGTATAAGAATCCGAGCTTTGTGACGCCCCCGACTCCACGCGCTCCACCAGAGCAGCATTGATCCGGCGCAGTTTGTTATTTTCTTGCTGCAAAGCCAGTATTTGCGTGGCGAGATCAATCTGCTCCATATTTTGGCCGTCCAATTGCTACACCGGTAAAGGTTTGATTGATATGCATGCCATTAAACTGCTCACCGTAGGTGTTAAAACCAATCACATTTTGCGCTTGCAACACCTGCTCAATCGCCTGCTGGCCGCCCTTGGTATCAATCTCCAAACGGCGTAAAAAACAGTCGCAACCTATGGTGATCAAAAGCTCGCCTAGGCGTTCATTCAAGCCAGCAAAGAGTTGATTAACGTTATCCAGCAGCGACGAGGTGTGCATGGCGGTAAGGACAATGCCGTTTTCCACCGCACAGTAAAACGTCAGACTGTGATCCGCATTGGTTTGCTGAATCGCCCGTGGATAATAGTAATCACTGATTTTCACCGCCAAGGGATGACTGGCAAACAGATGCATATCCAACTCATCTACGCGTCGGCCAATCAGCCGTGCATATTCTTGCGCGGCAGGCTCGGCATTGAGCTCCAGCACGCGCCGAGAATCACTGTCCACCTTGGTCACCACCAGCTTTTCTGTGGAGGGCTGCAAGTGGTGGGTGGTAAAGACTTCAAAATCCAAATGGGTGTTGATCAGCACCACCACTGCCGCGCCATTGTGAAACTGACCACCGTAATACACATGGGTGTGGTTTAGATGATTGTCGTCGCCAGCTGAACCGCCAAAATGCGGAATACTGCCCAGCGCAGCACTGAGCGTGGCCAGCACCACTTCTTCGCGACTGGATAAGCCATCCAATAGGGTTAAGGCAAAACTGTGATCTTTAATCGGCGCCACGGCATTACTGCGGCAATCACTGACCAGATTCTCCACCAACTCTTGCGCGTCATAAAGGCTGAAGCGCTCCATTTCATCAATCAAGACACTGGCGACGGAAAAATGCCGATGATCAAAACCAATCGCGCTGATGCAGCCACGACCGTAACCATCTTCACTGATTTCACCGGCGGTGGTGCAGCCGACTAAGGGCACGCCACCAAACGACTGTTCTAAAGCATGGGACAAGGCGGGCAAGTCATATTCAGCCGAGCAAAAAAACACCACAAAGCCCAAATAGGGGCTGATCAATTGCCGCGCTAAATCCTGCGCAACATCATCTGCTCCTTGCGCAAAGGAGACCGCTGTTGTGATGCCTTCATTATCAAAAGACAAGCGTCCTAGACCCATAATTCACCTACCTGTTATGTGCCTATTTTAAAAGTATCTAGCTAGAAACCCATGCCCCTTGAGTGGCGAGTAGCACCTACTAAAGTAGCACCCACAAAAAAGCCAGAAGGCCTGCACACTTCTGGCTGGAGTTCGCTAAAAAAAGCTTACCAGGTCAGCACCGCACCTACGGCAAAGGTGTCAGTGTCTTCATTCACTGAGTTGTTGTTTTTGTGGCCGCGAATTTCAAACTGGTTGTATTCCGCCACCAGACTTAAATTGCTGTTGATGGTGTGAAATAACGCCACGCCACGGGTTTCGTAATCAGCACCGGTCGCCACTGCGCCGTTACCGTCGTCTTTGGTTTTACCAAAGCTTAACGCCACACGGTTTTTACCAAAGCGGTAGGAGCCCTGCGCTAAGTAACCTTTACTGTCGATGTCACGCAAGGTGGCGTTACCGACGTTGTTGGTAAAGAAGGGGTTGATGCCTTTGGCAGTAAAGCCTGAACCGCTGACGCTGAAGTTACCCATCTTGGCTTGTACGCCATAGCCTAGGCCTTTGGAGGTGACACTTTTAACGGTGCTATCGGTGTTTTCTGAGGTTTGATAACCACCGTTGAGCCATGAGTAAATCTCTGCGCCAGCCACATCAAATTGATAGGTCAACTCCGACTCAAAGCGTGGGTTTTTCTGATACGCCTTACCCATTGTGCTGCTGTCGTTGGTATCCACTGGATCCATCACACCGACAGCAATACGCGCACCACTCATCACTGGTGAGCGGTAGGTAATCTGCGAGGTGGGGAATGGATAAGGGTAGCCGCTGCCGATATTACCAAAGGACACACCGCCGCCATCTACGAGGCCCAGCGTATCGCTGACTTGACCATAACCGGTGAGCAACTCATCCAATAAAATATTGGAGCGGGCAAATAAACCAAAATCTTTACCGATCAGCACTTCACCCCACTCGCCTGCTGCCGTTCCGTAGAACTGACGCACATCGATGTCGGTACCAGTGCCATTGTCATCACTGTCGTTGATGGTGACCCAAAAGGATGCGCGCGCCCCAAGCTTCAGCCCATCGATCTGTTTCCCCATATTAAAACCAAGGGTGTTGGGTAAAAAACCCATTTTAATACGTGTTTGACGTCGATCGAACTGATCCCCATCGCGATCAACTTTGCTGTTCACATAAAAAGCGTTGACGTAACCGTCAGTTGAAAAGGTGGTGTCATTTTTGTCATACAACACAATTTCAGCGAGAGCTGGACTGCTGGCTGCCGCAATAGCACCGGCTAGGGCTAAGGGCATCAAAACATGTTTGGCAATTTTATTGTTATACATAGCGTTCTCCACGGAAGTGCAACAACTGACCTATCAGTCGCTTCGGTACTGATTATTGGAAGCTATGGCCCGCGCGCCTACGCAGCTTTAGTGCGCAACCTACGCGACTTGCTAACACGCACTTTCGGCAGGCTTAAAGACACTCTAGAGTCGCTATTCATAAGGCGTAAGCAGCGCGTCTTAAAACGCTAAAAAAACCCCAGTAAAGCCTTGTTGTATAAGGCCATTACGCGATGCAGTGCTTTAGATGCAAGCCGTTGGAGGGGGTTGGTTGCGCGACAAATGGCTAGTCGAGCGCTGAAAACAAAAAAGGCGCGGCGACCAGTCAATCACCCTGGTCACCACGCCTGAATTGACACCGCTCGAGCATCGCGCTGCAGAAGCTGTTTTTCTTAGCCGAACACAGATGCATCCGCACTTTGATTACTGAGTAGCAACCAGCGACTATGCTCCTGCAATGCCTGACAATAGCGCGCAATCAGTTCTGCACTGACGTGCTCTTGCGCTTGCACTTCAGCCTGCACCCCGCTGGTTAAACGCTGCTCACGCCAATGTCTAAACAGCATGGCACTGCTACGCTCCACACCTAAGCTGTGCTGCTGCAGTTGCGCGGTTTGCACCCTTATATCGGCCTGCAAAGCCTGGAGATGCTCAGGCAGCAGCGCCAGAAACTCTGCCAAACACTGACGCAACTCACGGAGCAACTGCACAGCGCTGACTTTGCTCGATTGCACCGCACAGGCCAGCCCCTCATGCTCACCTTCGGCATAAGGCAGTACAAATACCGCATAGCATAAAGCCTGCTCATCCCGTAAAGAACGCTGTAAGGCCGTTTGAAAATGCTGAGCAAAGACGCGATTAACAATGCGCAGACGGTCTTTATGGTGAATCTCTGTGGCCGGCAACGGGATATGCACCACCAATAAGGCATCTTCAGTGCCGCTGTCGGGCACCTGCTGCCAACCGGTTGCAGCCTTTGGCGTATCAACTGCACTGTTGCAGGGCTGCAGACGCTGCAAATAACGTGAATCTAACCTTTGCGCATACTGTGCAGCACCCAACCACAGGGCGCTTTGTGGCGCAGTGGCTAAGGCAATTTCCGCCTCCTGTTCTGGCACTGCCAACGCACCGGCCAAAGCCTGCGGTACGCGCTGCAATAAACGTCTTAAAGCAAAGTGCGCGCTGGGCGGCACCGGTGCCGCAATAAAAGGCGTTTCCAATAGGTTTAAGATTTGATTGAGCGCCACCGGCACATAAGCTGCTGGCCCCGTCAGACGTATAAACACCGTATCCGCGGTGCATTCTGTATGCCATTGCACCGCGTTATAGCTGAGCAACTCCGACAGCGCCGCCAAACGACTTGGTAAGCGCTGCGCTACAGCTTGCGGATCAGCCACCGACCAGCCCCAATAACATACGGCTAAATCCTGCGAAATAGATGGCGGTGAGTATTGGCTTAAATGGTATGCCGGTGTCGGGGTTGATATCTCAGTGCTGGAAGACTGATCAACTGCGGCAGTAGCACGCTGCGCAACAGGCTGCGGACTCTGAGCACAATCACTGGGGAAGCGAAACTGCGGCACATTCACTGCAACTGCAGCTGCCTTGGCATTATGCTTCAGGTGCTCAATCTGCAATGGCAAGCCTTGATCATACTCACCGCTAACAGTTGCTGCGCTTGCATGCACCTGCACCACAGCGCCACTTTCAAGCGCCGCCAGCACCGCATCCAAGGCCGCTAAACACTGCGCAGAGACACCCTCTGACTGCAAACCACCTCTGGCCAAAACCTGCTGCGCCTTGTGCAAGGGCTCCATCAATAGCCAGCGATGCGTCTGCGCTTGTTGTTCGTAAGCACGCTGCTGCTGAGTGTCTAATTGCACCCGCCATTGCTGCAGCCACTGTCTTAAAGCTGCAAGTAACTGCGCATGTTGCGTCTGTGGGCTGGTCAATTGCACAGTCAGCACGCCTTGTGCCTGTGCGGTATAAGAGGCGCGAACATTCACACCAGTGCACCAGCCGTGTTGCTGGGCATAGGCTAAAAAAGTCTGCGGCATGCATAGCGCTAAGGCATGCTGAGTTTTCTGCGCTAATTCAGCCAAACCCT
>CALZAE010000053.1 GCA_945612235.1 uncultured Gammaproteobacteria bacterium
GCATAGGACATCAGCGGGGTGACCGCTGCAACATCAATCTTTAATGGATCAATACGTACATAAGGCAGCTGCACCCACTGCGCCAGCCACACCGTAAGCGCTTCAAGATCAAGCTTGCGGCCAGGATGTAAAAGGTCGGTGAGCTGTTGCGTTGCCAGATACTCAAGCGGATGTAGGCTTAAGGTTGCGGTATCGCCACGTCGCGCGGCTAAACAGGCATCGGCGGCGTCTTGATTTATCCGCCCCTGCTCAACCAACTGCACTAAGACTTCAGTCAAATCAAGCAAGCGATCTCTGGCTATAGATGACATCAGTAACTCCCAGTTAAACCCTATTCAGCATGCGACACAATATTATACACACTAACATTGTGTCGCATGGAGAGCTTAGGCAGTGCGCATTAATTGTTTCCAAGCATTCAGCGTTAAGACCGTACCCAGCACCTCTCGACGCGTAACGAGCGCCTCAGCGTCCAGCGGCTGCAAAGCGAGTTGATGTAGCTCACGTAACACGCCAAATAAGCGGTCACTGTCAACAAGATCTGTAATATGACGAGCAGCCTGTAACCAAGCCAGTAGGCGCTCAATACGTGGCGTCTGCTCAACAAGATCTTCTGGTTGACGCATATAGCGATTCACCTGTAAAGCTTGAGCTTCTTCTTTTAAGAACTGCAACAACCAGTTTTCTAATGCTGCAGCACCCTGACGCGCACCACGTGCGGTACGCTTTTGCTGCCATTGTGCACCCTGCAGCCAAATGGCCATCTGCAGTGATAACACCCCCCAGCGCGTATTATTGAGTTCATTCGCAAATTCAACTGGCGTTGCTTCTCGTACATTCTGATCATCAGCACCGGCTAAAATCCGTAAACGCCAATCATCAATTAAGGCATCCAACTGTACACGCAATGCACTACTAGAAGCACGAGGTACCGCTTGGCCTAAGCTCGCTAATACAGCACGTAAACTGACCAGTTGCTGCAGCCATTGCTCGAGCAATTTCCAATGACCATTAAAGCGGTACTGCTCAGCTAAACGCTGACTGTTACCCAGTAACTGCCAAGCCACTGCTGCAAACGCTTCATCTAGCGGCATCTCAGCAGTCAGCTCAGCCGGCTGTGCTGCAACGCTATAGCTATTGGCATCAAATAAACGATAACCACGCTCAGCTTTACTGATATCACAAGGCACTAACGCCACATCCGCTGCTAATTCCAGCGCCAGCTCAAATAACGCAGCTGGGTCACCTGCGCGCAACTCTAATTCGACTTCACAAATTTCTTCTTGCTGCTGATCGGCAATAACTAAACCTTGATCCAGAGCCACTTCAACCACAGTCTCTACACCATCGCGCTGCCAGCGTAACTCAGCAAATTGGCGTTTAAAGTCGGTACTGAACACAACCTTTAACTGCTTTTTATCCAACTCACGTAAACTTTCAGGCCAGCAACTCTCATCAAGATGGCTGAGCACTAAACGATTGCTTTTTAAATACCAATCAAACTCATTACGCTCAGATAATCCAGCAACACTGGCACCCTTGCTCTTTAAAGTTTGGATCAATTGTTCGCCATCACGACGAATTCGCAGCGCCACTTGGCTGTTAGCCAAGGCAAAATCGGCTGTATCGTAATACCGGTTAAGCAGTTCACGGGTCTGCCACTCACCTACGCCACGCGCCACTAAACTGGGGTGTTCGCGCAGCGTAGCAAGGCTTGTAGGACTGATGCGGAGCTTTATTTCGGTTTCTTTAGCCATGTTATTCTCAATTCAAATTGTTGCTAGTGTATCGCTATGCTGGTCGAACCCTATGACTGCACCGTATAATCTAGGCTGTCATTGCTAATCGAGCGCAGCTCTCTATGTCGATAAACCCGTTTGTTAGTTTGTTTGGTCGTTCGCCCATTGGGCCAATGCAGCAACATATTGCCAAAGCACACGAGTGTGCTTCAAATCTGGTGCCTTTTTTCCAAGCGATTATTGCGCAGGATTGGGCACGTGTTGAACAAGTACAGCAAGAGATGTCTCGGCTCGAAAAAGAAGCCGATAAGCTCAAGCGTAATGTGCGTATTCACTTGCCAAAAAGTTTGTTTCTACCTGTGCCGCGCTCCGATTTACTGGAGCTGCTCAGTGTACAGGACAAAGTAGCCAACCGCGCAAAAGACATTGCTGGGTTGATGCTAGGTCGTCAAATGACTATCCCACAACCATTGCAGCCGATGATTCTGGCATTTGTACAGCGTGTAGTGGATGCCAGTGAACAAGCACTGACCGCTATGAACGAGCTGGATGAAATTCTAGAAACAGGATTTGGTAATCGCGAAGTTAATCGTGTTACCGCGATGATTGAGGTGCTTGAAGATATTGAGCACGACACAGATCGCATGCAAATTGAAGTGCGTCGTACGCTCTTTAAATTGGAAAAAGACATGCCACCTGTCGATGTGATGTTTTTGTATACCATCATCGAATGGATCGGTGATGTGGCTGATCGCGCAGAGCGCATCGGTAACCGATTGGAACAATTGCTCGCACGCTGATGTATAGCGTGCCCCACCTGGAACAAGCGGATTTCTTATGTCTCTTTTAACAGACTATGGCTTCATACTTCTATTGTTGGCCTGTCTTTTTGGTTTTTTTATGGCGTGGGGCGTGGGTGCCAATGACGTTGCTAACGCCATGGGTACTTCAGTAGGTTCAGGCGCTCTGACCATTAAACAAGCCATTATCGTAGCAATGGTATTTGAGTTTTGCGGTGCTTATTTAGCCGGCGGTGAAGTTACTGAAACGATTAAGAATGGCATCGTTGATATTGATGTCATGACTGCAGACTTATTGGTACTGGGGATGATGTCAGCACTACTGGCGGCAGGAACATGGCTGCTCATTGCGACAAGCAAAGGCTGGCCGGTCTCTACCACTCATACCATTATCGGTGCAGTAGTAGGTTTTGCAGCTTTTGGAGTGTCATTTGACGCTGTGCATTGGAGTGCCATTATTCCAATCACTATGAGCTGGGTAGTCACACCATTCTTGTCTGGCCTGTTAGCCTTTGGCTTATTTGTTAGCGTACAAAAATTGATTATCAATACTGATACTCCGTTTGAAAATGCTAAACGTTATGTGCCTTTCTATATGTTTCTAACCGGCTTTATGGTCGCCTTAATGACTCTGTCTAAGGGTCTTAAGCATGTTGGTTTAGATATTAACAGCGAGCAAAGTGTTGTGTTGGCTGTCGGTGCTGGTGTGCTAGTGATGCTGCTAGGGACATTACTTTTACGTCGGGTAAAAATCGAACCAAATGCCGACCGCAGTACTTACTTTGCCAGCGTAGAAAAAGTCTTTGCCACTTTGATGATTTTCACCGCTTGTGCAATGGCTTTTGCCCATGGCGCGAATGATGTTGCTAATGCGGTGGGCCCGCTTGCTGCTATTGCTGGCGTGATTCAAAACCATGGTGTCGGTGAGCTGACAGCTAAATCTGCAGTTCCAGCTTGGGTGCTATTGCTGGGTGCAGTAGGTATTGTGATTGGTTTAGCCACTTACGGTTATAAAATCATTGCCACAGTAGGTCGCGGCATCACAGAATTGACTCCAAGCCGTGGTTTTGCAGCTGAACTGGCGACGGCATCTACAGTAGTAGGCGCATCAGCCATTGGCTTGCCGGTCTCAACCACCCACACTCTAGTTGGTGCTGTATTGGGTATTGGTTTAGCTCGCGGTATCAGTGCCTTGAACCTGCGTGTAATTGGCTCGATCTTTATGTCATGGGCTATTACCTTACCGGCTGGTGCTTTCTTAGCCATTGTGTTCTTTAGTATTTTGAAACTCATCTTTCTTTAATACTTAAACACTACTTTTTTCAGGTCTGCGTGATTGCGCATGACCTGAAAAAACGGCACTGTTACTGTTCAGTGACAGCTTATAATTCTAAATATTAGCTCCTTTTTAGCTGTCGCCATGACTGGATGCACTCATGCACGATTACGTTAACTCGCTACGTCACTCTTTACCTTATATTAACGCTCACCGTGAGCGCACTTTTGTGGTGATGCTGCCCGGTGAAAGCATCGCCCATGAGAACTTTGGCAACACAATCCATGACTTAGTCTTACTGCACAGCTTAGGTGTACGTTTGGTTTTGGTCTTTGGTTCGCGTCCACAAATTGAGGCGCGCCTGACTCTGCAAGGTTTAGAGTCCCACTACCATCAAGATTTACGCATTACCGATACGGCTACGTTGAGCTGCGTTCTGGATGCGGTAGGCCAATTACGTGCGGCGATCGAAGCCCGTTTATCTATGGATATGGCTGCCTCACCCATGCATGGTGCGCGCTTGCGTGTGGCTGGCGGTAATTTTGTCACCGCCCGGCCTTTAGGCGTCATTGATGGCGTGGACTATCAACACACTGGCGAAGTACGCCGTATTGATAGTAAAGGCATCAAACGCTTACTCGATGACCGCACCATCGTCTTGTTACCACCTCTAGGCTACTCACCCACAGGAGAGACATTTAACCTAGCCAGTGAAGATATTGCTACACGTGCAGCTATTGAGCTAGAAGCGGATAAGTTACTGCTATTCAGTGCTGAGCAAGGCTTGCTTGATATCAATGGCGCATTGATTCGTGAGTTACCTACTCTGCATGCCGAACAACATATCCAACGCTTTAAAATCCATAAGCAACTAGAACAAGCTGAACTATTGCAGGCTGCTGTCAGTGCTTGTCGTGGCGGCGTTCAGCGCTGTCATATTATTAGTTACCATACCGATGGTGCGCTACTTACAGAAATGTTCACTCGCGATGGCTGTGGCACCTTAGTTGATGAGGGCCAATTCGAACAAGTACGTGAAGCACAGATTGAAGATGTGGGCGGGCTCTTAGAGCTGATTCGACCACTAGAAGAGCAAGGTATTCTAGTACGCCGTTCTCGTGATCTACTTGAGCGTGAAATCACTCAATTTAGTATTGTTGAGCGCGATGGTTTGATCATCGCTTGCGCAGCACTTTACCCATTCCCCGAGCAAGCCACTGGGGAACTGGCTTGTTTAGCTGTACATCCTGAATACCGTCACGGTGGGCATGGCGATATATTGCTGGAGCGTATTGAGAAACGCGCTCGCACTTTACAACTCAACTCACTATTCGTACTGACCACACGCACAGCGCACTGGTTTCAAGAGCGCGGCTTCCAGAGTTGTGCTGTTGAACAACTACCGCAGACTAAAGCCTCTTTATACAATTTTCAGCGTAACTCTAAAGTCTTTATAAAAACCTTGGACTAATGGTGTTTAACCTTAAAAGTCATTAGAGTGCTGATATGTTGCTATTTATTTGATACTTAGCGACTCACAACGCAGCACAGCAGATCAAATACTGCCTGCTACGTTTACAATAATTAAGGAGAACTCCCATGATCAAAGGCAAAACCCTCGCATGGGCACTGTCCATGACCCTAGCTGGTATGAGCTTAAGTGGTATGGCACAGGCCGAAGAAAAGTACGTCACTATTGGTACTGGCGGACAAACCGGCGTGTACTATGTTGCTGGTCAATCTATTTGTCGTTTTATCAACCGTGACAGTAAGAAAACCGGCATACGTTGCAATGCTCCAGCCAGTGGTGGCGGTGTTGCTAACGTTAACGGTATCCGTAGTGGCGAATTTAATTTTGGTGTCATGCAATCAGACCACCAATACAAAGCAATGAAAGGTATTGCACCTTTTGCAGCTGAAGGCCCAATGGAGGATATGCGCGCACTGTTCTCACTACAGAGCGAAGTATTCACTGTATTAGCTCGTCGCGACTCTCATATCGCCAATTTCAATGATCTAAAAGGTAAGCGCGTTAATATCGGTAACCCAGGTTCCGGTCAGCGCGACACTCTTGAAGAAATCATGGAGAAAAAAGGCTGGGATCGTAAAAGCTTCTCCTTAGCCGCAGAACTCAAAGCTGCAGAACAAGCCAGCGCACTCAATGACAACAACATTGATGCTATGACTTACTTTGTTGGTCACCCTAATGGGGCTATTCAAGAAGCAACCACTACAGTTGATGCTGTTCTAGTGCCAGTGACAGGTCCAGAGATTGACGCTTTATTAGCTGAAAAAAGCTACTACACTAAAGCTGAAATTCCAGGTGGTATCTATACTGGTAACGACCTGCCGACCCCTTCTATTGGTGGTAAAGCAGTTATCTCAACCAGTAGCAAAGTCAGTGATGACTTAGTTTACCAAATGGTTAAATCCGTATTTGACAACCTCGATCGCTTCAAGCGTCTACACCCAGCCTTTAAAGATTTAAAAGCTGAAGAAATGATTGAAGCTGGCTTATCAGCTCCTCTGCATGAAGGCGCAATTCGTTACTATAAAGAGCGTGGCTGGTTATAACTGTCTACTGCTATTAGTTGCATAATATCGATAGGTTGGCACTAAAATTGAGTGCCAGCCTATCGGTTTCTTTAGATTTTAAGCAGGTCAGTTGCCATGTCCGACAAACATCTTTCCGCCGAAGAGCTTATTGCACAAGACTCAGGCGCACGTTTGCCTGACGGCGTGATGGCGCACGTTATTGCCAGCCTTGCTTTGCTCTGGTCCATATTTCAACTGTGGATTGCTTCACCACTACCCTTTATATTTCGTATTGGTGTATTTAACGACACCGAAACGCGCTCAATTCACTTAACATTTGCACTGTTACTGGCATTTTTAGCCTATCCAGCTTTTAAGCGCTCACCGCGCAATCGCGTCCCCTTACAGGATATTGCACTGGGCTTAATTGCTGCTGCGAGTGCTGCTTATTTATTTATTTTTTATAAAGATTTATCACTACGTCCAGGTAGCTTAACCACCTTTGACTTAGTCACTGCCTGTATCGGTGTTCCTTTATTACTCGAGGCCACACGCCGTACTTTAGGGCCTCCACTGGCCATTATTGCCTTACTATTTTTAACTTATAGTGTCGCCGGACCTTATATGCCGGACATGCTCGCGCATCGCGGTGTCAGCTTCACCGCGCTGGCCAACCACCAATGGATCACTACTGAAGGTGTGTTTGGTATTGCGCTAGGCGTCTCTACTAGCTTTGTTTTCTTATTTGTACTCTTTGGCGCTCTACTAGAACGCGCTGGTGCCGGTAACTATTTTATTCAGCTCGCTTTTAGCTTATTAGGTCATATGCGTGGCGGCCCTGCTAAAGCAGCTGTCGTAGCTTCTGGCTTAACCGGAATGATTTCAGGCTCCTCAATAGCCAACGTTGTGACCACAGGTACTTTTACCATTCCTATGATGAAGCGCGTTGGTTTTTCATCTGAAAAAGCCGGTGCTGTTGAAGTTGCTTCATCTGTTAACGGACAAATTATGCCGCCAGTGATGGGTGCAGCAGCGTTTTTGATGGTCGAATATGTGGGTATTCCCTATGTAGAGATCATTAAACATGCATTTTTACCTGCAGCGATCTCCTATATTGCTTTACTGTATATAGTGCACTTAGAAGCTCTTAAGCTTGGTATGCAGCCCATTGGTAATCATCAGCCTAAACCTTGGTTGGGTCGTTTAACCGGCTTTGCTTTTGGTGCTGCGTTAATTTCTGGTATTTCATTATTTGTGTACTACGGCTTAGGTTGGCTCAAGCCTGCTTTGGGTGAGCACGCACTTTTAGGCATTGGGATTTTATTAGCAGCAACTTACCTTGGCTTACTCAAAGTAGCTGCAAGTAACCCACCGCTACCTGCAGAAGATCCTGATAAACCACTCGAAGAGCTACCCAAAACGCGCACGGTTCTACTATCAGGTTTACATTTTATTTTACCGGTTGTAGTGCTTGTTTGGTGCTTAACGGTTGAACGCTTATCTCCTGGCCTGTCGGCATTTTGGGGTAGCGTAATGCTCATATTTATCCTGCTCACACAGCGTCCTATTTTAACCTGGATGCGTACTGACGGCAGCTATGATCATGGTGGCTGGACAGATGGCATCATCGACCTACGTGAAGGAATGATTTCCGGCGCGCGCAATATGATTGGTATTGGTATTGCCACTGCAGCGGCAGGGGTCATTGTTGGTGCCGTATCACAAACTGGGGTCGGCTTAGTACTGGCAGACTTAGTCGAATTACTCTCCATGGGTAATTTACTGTTAATGCTACTGTTTACCGCTGTATTCAGCTTGATTCTCGGCATGGGCTTACCGACCACGGCTAACTATATTGTTGTGTCGAGCTTATTAGCGCCTGTGATTGTAACCTTGGGCCAACAAAACGGTTTGATTGTGCCGCTGATTGCGGTGCACCTCTTTGTCTTCTATTTCGGCATCATGGCTGACGTCACTCCACCTGTGGGGCTGGCCTCATTCGCTGCAGCCGCTGTGTCAAAAGGAGATCCGATTAAAACAGGGATGCAGGCTTTTTATTACAGTTTACGTACTGCGGCTCTGCCCTTCTTATTCATCTTCAATACAGATTTACTGCTGATTAATATTGGTGTGATGCATGGTATTTTAATCTTTATTGTCGCGACCATAGCCATGCTGATTTTTGCAGCAGGCACCCAAGGCTGGTTTATCACCCGCAGCCGCTGGTATGAAAGTATCTTACTCTTATTAATTGCCTTCACTTTATTTCGCCCAGGCTTCTGGATGGATATTGCCCATGACCCTTATCAGAACATTCCACCCAGTCAGTTACAGCAAGCCTTAGGCGCCGTCGATGAAGGCAGCCAACTGCGCTTACGTATCCAAGGTGAAGATGAACTGGGCGAGCCACGAGAGTTTGTTGTCTTACTACCAGTGCCCACCGGTGATAGTGCAGATGCGCGTATGCAAGCACTCGGTTTAAGTCTGATTGAAGAAGACGGGAAAACATTAGTGGATAGCGTCGCGTTTGCTAGCCAAGCTGCTGACCTAGGTCTCGAGTTTGATCAGCAAATATTACTTGTGCGCGCCCCCACTGACCGGATGCCTAAAGAAATAATGTGGATACCCAGTCTATTATTACTTTTGGTTGTAAGTATATTGCAGTGGCGTAGAAAACGTAGAACACCACTGGGCTTACACAACAACGAGAGTCTGGTCTCTCATTAATTTAAAACATTTAGGTACAGCATGAAGCAATCCATATTAGTTACCGGTGGTGCAGGCTATATCGGCTCCCATACCACTTTAGCCCTGCTGGAAGCAGGGCATGATGTCATCGTTTTAGATAACTTAGCTAATAGCTCGCAGGAGTCACTGCGTCGTGTTGAGCGTATTTGTGGTAAAACGGCCACATTTATTGAAGGTGATATTCGGGATCGCGAATTACTAGATTCAATTTTTGCTCGTCACTCCATTCAAGCTGTCTTACATTTTGCCGGTTTAAAAGCTGTTGGAGAAAGCGTACAACAACCACTGGCTTACTATGAAAACAATGTCAGCGGCAGTATTGTCTTATTTCAAGCGATGGCTGCGGCAAATGTATTTAACTTGGTATTCAGTTCTTCTGCTACGGTTTATGGCGAACCTAAAGAAATGCCAATCAGCGAAAGTTGTCCAACGGGTACGCCTACTAATCCTTATGGTCGCTCCAAATTGATGGTGGAAGAGATACTCCGTGATCTCGCGATTTCAGAATCACGCTGGAGTATCGCTTTACTGCGCTACTTTAACCCAGTAGGTGCACACGTCAGCGGACTCATTGGTGAAGACCCAAACGGTATTCCAAATAATCTAGTTCCCTATATCAGCCAAGTTGCTGTCGGTAAACTGCAACAGCTATCAGTGTATGGAAACGACTATCCAACTATAGATGGCACCGGTGTACGTGATTATATTCATGTGATTGACCTCGCCAACGGCCATTTAAAAGCCTTAAACGTCATTATAGAGTCCACAGGTATCAATACTTGGAACTTAGGCACTGGACAAGGCTATAGCGTCTTACAGATGATTAGTGCTTTTGAGCAAGCAGCTAATGTAGAAGTACCTTATGCAGTGGTTGCACGACGTAGCGGTGATATTGCCGAGTGTTGGGCAGACCCTAAAAAGGCTATACAAGAACTGGGCTGGAAGACTCAACATAACCTTGAGGATATGATGCGTGATACATGGCGTTGGCAGCAAAAAAATCCAAATGGCTTTGGTAAGTAAGGCGATTTTTCACGCCACTTAGAGAGTTTTGTTTTTTAATAGATCTCCTAAAATTTAAAGTGCGATGTACTTATGGATTATCTCAATGTGTATCGCACTTTTAATCCCCAGATATGTATTGCGTCAGTTATTATCTTTCTTGTAATAAAAATATACTCTACGTCAAAGCAAGCATAAATCAGTTTAAACCAATCACAACAGCGGCTCTTGAGCCGAAC
>CALZAE010000054.1 GCA_945612235.1 uncultured Gammaproteobacteria bacterium
GCCAGCGCCACTGTGGCGTATTTGGTGGGTGTGGGGGGCTGGTTATTAAAACGCAGTGCCAATAAAAATGATGCGCGTCTCTCGCAGCCTTTTATCACTATGTTGCAGGTCGCGATTATTTCCGGTGTGGTGTTTTCCCTGGCTTCAGTGCCCAGCTACGTTGCGCGTATCGTCAACTCAGATGTGCTGCCTTTTATCATGCCCTATACCCCAGTGTTGTTTGTGATCAGTTTTGTGGTGTTTTTAAAGAAATTAGAATCCACGCGCAGCGGTAAATATCAAGCGGGCGTGGCTTTGTGGTTAGCCGCATCAGTGACTGCAGCCTTAATGATTGCGCAGATTGTGCAGCGCGCATTGATGTGAATCCATCGGCGATCTGTCGCTTATTGAGGGTTGGAGTTGGCAGATGGTCGCGCAGGTTATTGGAAAAAGCTTTCTGCTACCTGCGCATTAAGCATGCAGTTGGCTGTTCTCACTGAAGGGGATGGCGGGTGACTAGCATGAACTTTTTCGCAGGCAATAAAAAACCCGCTTAAAAGCGGGTTTTAGATGCAACATACACAGGTTTGTATATTGCTTTAATTGGTGCCCAGAAGAAGACTCGAACTTCCACGCCCTTGCGAGCACTAGCACCTGAAGCTAGCGTGTCTACCAATTCCACCACCTGGGCATCGAAAACAACACATGACATGTGTTTCCGTGGTACAACGTGCATTACGTTACGTTGTGGTCGCGAACTATACGGCCGAAAAAAGAACTTGTAAACCCCCGTGAGCTAAAAAATCTGTTAAATTAGCCACGTAATATGGTGATGTGAACAATTATTTGCGTCACCTTCTAATTTTGTAGAGTAAGGTGAATTTAATTTGACAGCCGATTGGCAATCCCTCGACCCTGAGGCCGCACGTGAAGCGGAAAAATACGACAACCCCATTCCTAGCCGAGAGCTGATTTTACATCACTTGGCCGAGCGTGGTGCACCTGCTGCACGCGAGCAGCTCGCTGAGGAATTTGGTTTAACTTCTGAAGAAGACCTTGAAGCACTGCGTCGTCGCTTACGCGCGATGGAGCGTGATGCGCAGGTTGTGTACACCCGTCGTGGTGCTTATGCGCCTGTCGATAAGCTGGACTTGGTGGTAGGTCGCGTGAGCGGTCACCGCGATGGCTTTGGTTTTCTAATTCCTGATGATGGCGGCGATGATTTATTCTTAAGCCCGACGCAGATGCGCTTAGTCTTTGACGGTGACCGTGCTTTAGCTCGCGTGGTCGGCTTTGATAAGCGTGGCCGCCGTGAAGGCGCAATTGCTGAAGTGGCAGAGCGCGCGCATGAATCTATTGTGGGCCGTTATAACGAAGAAAATGGCATTGGCTTTGTCTTGCCCGACAATAAAAAAATGCAGCAAGAAGTGCTGGTCAGTCCAGGCCGTGCCAATGGTGCCCAAGTGGGTCAGTTGGTCGAAGTGGCAATTACCCACTGGCCGACTGCGCGTTTCCAAGCACAAGGCAATATTGTTGAAGTGCTGGGCGAATATATGGCGCCGGGTATGGAAATTGAGGTTGCCCTGCGCAACTACGATATTCCCCACGTCTGGCCCGATGCGGTGCTTAAAGAAGCCAAGCGCTTTAAAACCGAAGTGGAAGAAAAAGACAAAGAGCGTCGCGTCGATTTACGCCATTTGCCTTTTGTCACTATTGATGGCGCTGATGCCCGTGACTTTGATGATGCGGTGTATTGCGAACCACGCACCGGTGGCGATTTAGTCTCTGGTGGCTGGCGCTTGTATGTGGCCATTGCTGACGTATCACACTATGTGAAAGTTGACTCGGCCCTCGACCAAGAAGCGGCGTTGCGCGGTAACTCGGTGTATTTCCCTGAGCGCGTGATTCCAATGCTGCCAGAGGAATTATCCAACGGCTTATGCTCACTCAATCCACATGTTGATCGTTTAGCGATGGTGTGTGAGATTGCTTTAGCGCATACCGGTAAGATGATTGGTTATCAGTTTTACGAAGCGGTGATTCAGTCACACGCGCGTTTAACCTATGACAAAGTCAGTGCCATGCTGGAGCGTCCGCGCAGTAGCGAAGGTAAACAGTTGCTGACTGAATATGCTGCTGTTGCGCCGCATGTGAAAGAGTTGTACGCAGCTTACAAGGCCTTACAAAAGCAGCGACATGTGCGTGGTGCGATTGATTTTGAAACCCGCGAAACGCATATCGTGTTTGGTGAAGATCGTAAAATTGCGGAAATTTTACCGACCGAGCGTAATGATGCGCATAAGCTGATTGAAGAATGCATGCTGTGTGCCAACGTGGCCATGGCGAGCTTCTTAGCTGACCACGAGTTGCCCGGCTTATACCGTGTGCACGATGGCCCGCCTGCTGAAAAGCTAGAGAAAGTGCGCGGCTTCTTAACCGAGTTGGGCTTAACCCTCAATCGCGGTAAAGGTGATCCAACCCCTAAAGACTATTTAGCCTTGTTGGAAAGCGTGCGTGAGCGTGCAGATTTTCAGTTGATTCAAACTGTGATGCTGCGTTCGTTAAGTCAGGCGGTGTATAGCCCCGACAATAACGGTCACTTTGGTTTGAACTACGAAGCCTATACGCACTTTACTTCACCGATTCGTCGTTACGCTGACTTGCTCAATCACCGTGCGGTGCGCCATGTGATTCGCTCGCGTCAGAAAACCGAGCACGTACAGCGTGTCGGTGGACGCAGTTTGCCTAAAGCGCAGATTTATCCCTATGAGATGCCACGCCTCGAAGAAATTGGGGTGGAAGTGTCCTTAACTGAGCGCCGCGCTGATGAAGCCACGCGTGATGTGGTGACCTGGCTCAAGTGCGAATTTATGCTTGATCGCGTGGGCGATACTTTTGCAGGTGTAGTGACTTCAGTGACGAGCTTTGGCTTGTTTGTCGAGCTTACTGATATCTATGTCGAAGGTTTGGTGCATGTGACTGCGCTACCAGGTGACTATTACCACTTTGATGCCTTGCACCACCGTTTAAGCGGTGAGCGCAGCGGTCGCAGTTTCCGTCTTGGCGATAGCGTTGAAGTGATTGTGGCGCGCGTTGATTTGGATGAGCGCAAAATTGACTTTGAAATGAGTCAGGTCGGTGCCAATAACGACAAGCGTCCGCTGTCAGCCCCCAGTAAAAGCAAAGCGGCTAAGCCCAGTGCTGGCAAAAAAGGCCCAGCAGCGAAAGCTAAAGCACCGGCAGCCAAAGCAGCAGAGGCTGGCGCAGATACAGCTAAGCCTAAAAGCAGCAAGCGTAAAGTCGTTAGTAAATCTATAAAGGCAGGACACTATGAGTGATTTAGAAAACGTTTATGGTGTCCATGCGGTAGAAGCTTTATTGCGTCATCACCCTAAGCGCGTTAAACAGCTGATTTTAGCGGATGGCCGCAGTGATGATCCGCGCATTCAAGTCTTGCGCCAGTTGGCTGATGAGGCGCGCGTACAAAGCAACACCATTACCCGTAAGGAAATGGATGAGCAGATTGATGGCGTGCACCAAGGTGTGGTCGCTAAAGTCAGCCCCAGCCAGATCTGGGGTGAGCAAATGTTGGAAGAGTTGCTCGATCGCCTAGAAGTACCGCCCTTGTTGCTAGTACTCGATGGTGTCACTGACCCGCATAACCTCGGTGCTGTATTGCGTACTGCGGATGCGGCCGGTGTGCATGCGGTGATTATCCCTAAGGATAAATCAGCTACTTTGAATGCCACTGTACGTAAAGTCGCCTGTGGTGCTGCAGAAGTGGTGCCTTTGGTGGCTGTCACCAACTTAGCGCGGGCGCTGGAAAAATTACGCCAGAAAGGTCTGTGGGTAGTGGGTACGGCCGGTGATGCTGAGCAAACCCTGTATCAGCAAGATATGACCGGTCCGCTGATTGTGGTGATGGGCGCAGAAGGCACAGGTATGCGCCGTTTAACCCGTGAACACTGTGATTATTTAGTTAATTTACCCATGCAAGGTACCGTAAGCAGCCTGAACGTTTCGGTGGCTACCGGTGTGTGTTTGTTTGAAGCACAACGCCAGCGTACCCTGGGCAAATAAAGTATTTAGCAGTTAATCTGTCCTTTTAGCAGTCGCGCCTTGCTTAGGGACAGATGCTTCTTTATAATTCGCCTCTTGCATTGCGCATACTACCCATGTGGTTGCTCTGCAGAATTTTATCAACTCCTTGTCTGACCGCATGGTGCGGCAGGCTACAACCCGTAAGGAGCATCTATGCGTCATTACGAAATAGTGTTCTTGGTCCACCCGGATCAAAGCGAACAAGTCGGCGGTATGGTTGAGCGTTATACCAAACTGATCGAAGAAGATGGCGGTCAAGTACACCGTCAAGAAGACTGGGGTCGTCGTCAATTAGCTTACGCTATCAACGACATCCACAAAGCTCACTACATCTTGCTCAACGTTGAGTGCAGCAGCAAAGCTTTAGCAGAACTGGAAGACAGTTTCCGCTACAACGATGCTGTATTGCGTAACTTGATCATTCGTCGTGACGAAGCGGTTACTGAACAGTCTGAGATGTTGAAGGCTGAAGAGAACCGTACTGAGCGTCGTGAGCGTCGTGAACGTCCTGACACTGCTGAAGACACCGATGAAGACGGTGACGACGACAGTGACAATGACAACGATGTTGATGAGTAATCCTAGATCTAATTGAGGAGCCACTGTCATGGCACGTTTTTTCCGCCGTCGCAAGTTTTGCCGTTTTACAGCTGAAGATGTAAAAGAAATCGATTACAAAGATTTAAATACATTGAAAGCCTACGTATCAGAAACTGGCAAGATTGTACCGAGCCGTATTACTGGCACTAAAGCTAAGTATCAGCGCCAATTGTCAACCGCTATCAAACGCGCGCGCTTTTTAGCTCTGCTGCCATACACCGACAGTCACAACAATTGATTTTTGGCTGTACCGTATAAATGGATAAGTTAAAGCATGCGTAAACTCGCTGAATATATTATGCGTGGGCGTATGCAAGCCATCACTGTGGTGGCTGTAGCATCTGCTATACCCATGATGTTTTGGTTAAGCGCTGCTGCTGTAAGTTTAGTGTTGCTAAGACGCGGTCTAAACGATGCACTTGGTGTGATTGTTTGGGCGTTGCTCCCTGCGTTGGTGTGGGCTTATTTTGACGATCCACGGCCTTTATTAGGGTTGTTGGGTGCGGCAAGTATGGCTTATGTCATCCGCGCAACAGGGTCTTGGGGTAAAGCCTTGCTCGCAAGTGTTTTACTTGGAGTGGTTTTTGCTGGAGTGTTAGGTGTTGCATTTGCCGAGCCTCTGACCAGTTTAGCTCTAGAGTTAAACACGGTAATGCCAAAAGTACTTCCAGAGCTATACGAGCAGTTATCGAGTGAACAACAGTTGCAATTACAAAGCCTGATAGTCCCGGTATTAACCGGCTTGATGGCGACAGTGCTACAAGTGTTAAGCGTGCTGAGCGTGATTATCGCTCGGTATTGGCAAGCAGCTTTATATAACCCAGGTGGGTTTGCGCAAGAGTTTCAAGCTTTGCGTCTGCCTGCGGTGGTAGTGTTCCCCCTAGTGTTTGGTATGTTGTTCGCGCCAAGCCTCGGGATACAGGCTGCAGTTTTAACGCCATTGTGCAGTGTGCCACTGATGTTCACAGGCTTAGCAATCATCCATGGATTGGTCGCTAAATACCGCTTAGGCAGTTTTTGGTTGATTGGTTTATATGTCGCGATAGTGCTGTTTACACAGCTGATTTATCCGTTGTTATTGGTACTGGCTATTGTTGATAGTGTTTTTGATTTTCGTGGCTTAAAGAATCAGAAAAATGATTCTGATGCTGCGAACGGTGAACGTTGAAATTCAAGAGGTGAGACTCAAATGGAAGTCATCCTGCTAGAAAAAGTCGCAAACCTGGGCGACCTGGGCGACAAAGTAAATGTTAAGTCCGGTTACGGTCGTAACTTTTTACTACCACAGCGCAAAGCAACTGCAGCCACTGCTGCAAACATTGCTGCGTTTGAAGCACGTCGTGCAGAGCTTGAAAAAGCTGCTGCTGAAAAGCGTGCAGAAGCAGAAGCACGTGGCGCACAATTGTCTGAGTTAGAAGTGACTATCACTGCTAACACAGGTGAAGAAGGCAAGCTGTTCGGTTCTATCGGTACACACGATATTGCTGATGCTTTGACTGCTTCAGGCGTTACTGTAAACAAAAGCGAAGTCCGCTTGCCTTATGGCACTATTCGTCAAACTGGCGAATATGACGTTACTGTGCATTTGCACACTGACGTTGAAGCTACAGTCAAATTGATTGTAGTTGCAGGCTAATCGCCTATCGGTTAACTCGCGTTAACTGATGGTACAAAAGGCACGTTATCTGTATAGATGCGTGCCTTTTGTTGTTTAATAGCCTGATTCATTTTAAGTCTTCGCAACACAGGGTGCAGTGCATGAGCGATTTAGATGTCTCCCAACCCCAGCAGTATGATTTAGAAACCGCCGCTTTAAAGATGCCGCCGCATTCAGTTGAGGCGGAGCAGTCGGTGCTGGGTGGTTTAATGCTGGATAATGGCGCTTGGGAGCGCGTGTTGGACCAAGTGTCGGATGGCGATTTTTATCGACCTGACCACCGCTTGATTTTCCGCGCTATTGCACGTCTAGCTGAGCGCAACGAACCTTTTGATGTGGTGACTTTATCCGAGCAGTTGGATAAAGAAGGGCAGCTGAGCCAAAGTGGCGGGCTGGCTTACTTAGGTGAGCTTGCAAAAAATACGCCTTCAGTGGCCAATATTAAAGCATACGCACAAATTATTCGTGAGCGTGCCACCTTACGTCAGCTGATCAGTATCAGTAACGATATTGCTGACAGCGCCTATGCCCCACAGGGTAAAACAGGCAGCGAAATTCTGGATGAAGCTGAGCGCAAGATTTTTGAAATTGCCGAAGCACGTCCCAAAACCGGCGGTCCTGTCGGTTTAAATGATTTGTTAACCAATGTAATCAACACCATTGATACCTTGTTTAACAGTGATGAAGCCATTACCGGTATTTCCACCGGCTTTACCGATTTAGATGAAAAAACCAGTGGTCTACAGCCGTCTGATTTAATTATTGTCGCCGGTCGTCCATCCATGGGTAAAACCACCTTTGCGATGAACTTGGTGGAGAACGCTTTGATGCGTTCCGATAAAGTGATCTTAGTCTACTCGCTGGAGATGCCTGCCGAATCACTGGTGATGCGGATGCTGTCTTCCTTGGGACGCATTGACCAAACTAAAGTGCGCTCGGGTCGCTTGGATGAAGATGATTGGCCACGCCTGACCTCGGCAGTGAATTTGCTGCAAGAGCGTAAACTCTTTATTGATGACTCCGCCGGTATCAGCCCATCGGATATGCGTGCGCGCACCCGGCGCTTGGCGCGTGAGCACGGTGATATCGGCTTAATCATGGTCGACTACCTGCAATTGATGCAGTTGGGTGGTAGTGGAGGTGAAAACCGTACCAACGAGATTTCGGAGATTTCGCGCTCGTTAAAAGCCTTAGCCAAAGAGTTTAACTGCCCAGTGGTAGCGCTATCGCAGCTGAACCGCTCGTTGGAGCAACGTCCCAATAAGCGCCCAATCAACTCTGACTTACGTGAGTCGGGAGCTATTGAGCAGGATGCGGACGTGATTATGTTTGTTTACCGTGATGAGGTCTATCACCCAGAAACCGAATACAAAGGCGTGGCGGAAGTGATTATTGGTAAGCAACGTAACGGCCCGATTGGTACGGTGCGTTTAGCTTTCCAAGGTAAATTCACCCGCTTTGATAACTTGGCACCGGGCAGCTATCAGTTTGATGATGATTAACGCCTAGAGCTGTAGTGTGTCTATCACGCCAACCTCAGTGCTGCTGACGGTTGGCGTTGTTGTCTGGGCTGGTAATACATGCCAGTTGCACTGACCTGATGTGCGCATTGATCTGCTGTATTTGGTTGTGACTCGCAGTGTGATCAGTTCTGTATTTTAGCTGCGGCGAATCATCCACACACCACCTAAAATCAGCACCAAGCCAGCAATTTTACCAAGATTGATCTGCGCTGCTTTATAGCCCACCCAGCCTTGGTTATCCAGAAAAATAGCGCTGGCCAGCTGACCCAGCAGCACCAAGGCCATAAAGAGTAGGGCACCAATTCGTGGCGCGACAAAGGCTGCGGTAAACACAAAGAATGCGCCCATCAAACCACCGGCCCAGTGCCACCAATGCAGACCTTTCAGCGTGGCAATGCTCACGCCGTCACGCTGAGCTAAAGCCAGTATCAGCAAAGCTAAGGTGCCGACTAAAAATGAAATCGTCGCAGCATTGAGGACGCTGGAGACTTCTTTAGCGAGTAGGCCGTTGATGCCCGCTTGTAATGGCATTAGAGCGCCAGAAACCAAAGCCATCGCCAGTAATGACCAATACACTTGTGGTGACATAATTGACCTTAAGTACAGATTGAAAAACCTATTTTGCCATAAAGCAGCCGGTCGTGACTGCCTTGGTCTGGGAAGTAGATTTACTGCGGTGGGAAATGCTGCAAAATATGCTGCACTTGTTCGCGTAATTTAGCATCGCGCGCGCTCGGGCTGATGCGCTGTTGCGGTAATAACCAGCTGTCACTGGCGCGCCAGATCAACTGTTGATTGCTGCTGTCAAGAATATCAATTTGTAGCTTTTGAATATGCTGGGTGATTTCGTAAGAGTCAGTACGAATGGTTGGCCCCCAAGCGCCACCCCAATAGGCATTTTGCTGAATATCAGTGCGTTGTTGTTGGCTTTCGCTGATCAACCAGGCACGCACTTGAATCGGAGCGCCACTGCTGCTGTGTTGCAGCCCCTGTTGCAGCAGTTGTTCGCTGATGGCGCTGCGCACCCGTTGTGCGTCGAGATCACTGGTGTTTTCTGCATTGTCAGGGGCAAATTGAATAGCAGGTTGTGCCCATTGCCAGCTGTGTACGTTGTGAAAATTGTAACCAGGCTGGTAGTCGAGTTCGACGAGGCGGTTAGACTGGCAAGCGCTTAACATGATTAAGCTTAAGACAAACAAGGAACGAATCATCAGTTAAGGCTCCGCAAATATAATGGGGTGTGGTTTTTCGTTCGGGTTTTGGCAGTGGCTCTGTTAGGATACTGCCTTGTTATTGACACTCATTCTACCGCGTTGTGCGGTTTTTTTATTTGCCAATGGAGGCATGCATGTCTGTTTTAGATCTGAGCACTGATGAAGCTCGCGTAAGTTACGGTATTGGTCGTCAAATGGGTGATCAACTGCGTCAAAACCCACCTCCAGGCACCAGCATTGAAGCGGTTGCTGCAGGTTTACGTGCAGCTTTTGCTGGCGAAGAAAGTGCGGTATCAGGTGAAGATCTGAACGCTAGTTTCACTGTGATTCGTGAGCGTATGGAAGCTGAAGCTGAAATTAAAGCTAAAGCAGCCGCTTCTGCAGGTATTGATTTCTTAAAAGAAAACGCGAAGAAAGATGGCGTCACGACTTTGGAATCCGGTCTGCAGTATGAAGTATTGACCAGTGGTGATGGCGCTAAGCCAACGCGTGATTGCACAGTGCGTACTCACTACCACGGTACTTTAATTGATGGTTCAGTCTTTGATAGTTCCTACGATCGTGGTGAGCCAGCAGAATTCCCAGTCTCGGGTGTGATTGCGGGCTGGACTGAAGCGCTGCAGTTAATGAACTGTGGTAGTAAGTGGCGTTTGTATGTTCCAAGTGAGTTGGCCTATGCGGGTCAGGCTGTGGGTTCTATTCCTGCGCACAGCACTTTAGTGTTTGATGTTGAGTTGCTGGAAATTGTTGGTTAATCACTAACTGTGTGTGCTGTGCCTGAGCGTGTGGCTTGGGCGTGGCACATTAGAAACAGTTGTCGTACTTGTTCTTTGAGCCGCCAGGGTTCGGGACTGCTTAAGTCGTTAATATCTAATTCTCCTTGTTCGCGTAATTCTTCTAGTTGTTTGCCTTCGATTTGTACGCAGATGTTGCCGGTGATGCGGTTGATGATGCGTAGGTAGGGTTGTGGGCGGTCGAGCCAAGCATCGATAAAGTAGGTCATGGGTGTGTCCTTTTGTGGTGGGTTTTAAT
>CALZAE010000055.1 GCA_945612235.1 uncultured Gammaproteobacteria bacterium
TAAGCCGTTGCTGGAGCAAGGCTTGCAAGGTGCGGAACTGGGGCAAGCGCTCAATATTGAGCGCCTGAATGCGATGCAAAACTATGTCACTCAAGCCCGCGCTACTACCGCTGATTAAGGCGCAACATTCATCGCTGCACCTGTACCGCGCAATGCCAGCGGGTCAACTAAGCCGCTGGCAATCGCCATCCCCACTAACTCAGGCAAGGTAGTGGCCTGCATATGCTTCATAACTCGTGAACGATAGAGGTCAATGGTTTTCACGCTGATGCCCAACTGTTCAGCAATTTCACGATTGGTATAACCCTGCACTAAGGGCAGCAACACATCGTTTTCACGCGGCGTTAGGCTTTTAATACGCTGTAAAACACTCTGCAAGACGCTCTGATCTTCCACCACACTAAAGTGATTCAGCGCCTGTTGCACACTATCTAAGAGCAACTGTTCGTTGTAGGGTTTTTCAATAAAGTCGACTGCGCCCGCCCGAAACGCTCGCACGACAATGGGTACATCGGCATGACCACTAACAAAAATAATCGGCAATACCAATCCGCGTGTGCGTAACGCTTCTTGCACACTCAGCCCGCCCATACCCGGCATGCGAATATCTAAAATCACACAGGCATGGCTGCTCTGCAAATCAGCCTCCAAAAAAGACTGACCATTGGTAAAAGGCATCGCACACAAGCCGATCGACTCCAGCAACCACACCGTTGAATCCAACATCCCTTGATCATCATCGACCACATATACGATCTGTTCTAATCCACTCACGTTCAGCCCTTATAATTATTTATGCTTCAACAGTCGTTCGCTCATCACCACCAGCACGCACAGGTAAGCAGCAGATTAAACACAGACCACCCAACTCTCCATCTTGCGCATCCAGAGCACCACCAAAGCCTTCAACAATACTACGACTCATGGATAACCCCAGCCCTAAACCTTCGGCTTTACTGGTATAAAAGGGAGTAAATAGCTGTTCTAACTGCCCTGCAGTCACCCCTGCACCTTGGTCATGCACTTTAATATACACCTGCTCTGCCTGATGCTCTGCGGTGATTAAAATACGCGACGGTGCAGTGTGTTGCGCTTCACGATTCGCCTCAATCGCATTGCGTAACACATTCAACAACACTTGCTCTAATAACACGCGATCAGCGTAGATAAGCGGCAATTGTGTGAGCATTTTCTGCTCAACTGTAACCTGCGCACTCACCGTCTCCCAAGCACACAACTGCACCGTATCTTGCAGCACTTCGGCGATATTCAGTGCTTCCATGCGCCGTGGCTCTTTACGTAAAAATGCCCGCAAACGCTTAATCACTTCAGCAGCGTGATTGGCATGTTCGGTAATACGCTCCAAGCCTTGCGCGACACGTTGTAACGCAGGCGAGTGCAGATCAGCGGCGTGCAAATAACGCAAACTGGCGCTGGCATAATTAATCACCGCAGCCAAAGGTTGATTCATCTCATGAGCGATGCCTGAGGTCAATTCACCTAAGGTGATTAAGCGTGCGGTATGCGCTAATTCTTCTTGGTGTTTACGGTGTTGTGCTTCACGCAATTCACGCTCGGCCATATTGCGCGCTACTAAAGAATAATAACGCTCACCGCCGGCCACTGTATGCGCCAGCAATACCAATGACACCGGAAACGACGGCACATCAGCATAGGGCTGCAAGCGCGTTTCACAACTCCACACACCCTGTTGATCTGTCGCTTGCCAGCCTTGCTCGGTTAACTCGGCTAAGGTTGCCGCGCTGACGACATCTGCCAGTTGTAAATCGGTTTGCGCATCACTCACCTGCAACGAACGACTCGCCGAGGGATTCATCCAACGAATCAACCCACTGGGATCAACAAAGAGCACAAGGTCAGTATTCACCTCCACCACTTCAGCTAAACGGCGACGGTTTTCTTCGGCTTTAACACGTGCAGTAATATCACGTGACACACTGATAATTTCCACAATCGCGCCGGTATAGGTGTCCCGAATCGCGCGATTGGCAGTTTCAAACCATAAGTAGTGCCCCGCACGATGGCGCACGCGCACCGTCATAGTGTGATAACCATCATCAGCCAGAGCGTTTTTCGCACGCTGCTCCACCAGTATAATATCGTGTTTATGCAACAACGCTTGGCAGCGCATCCCTTGCAACTCTTCAGGCCAATAGCCGAGCAAACTCCATGATGCCGGTGAAGCACTGATAAAGCGCCCATCAGGCAGATGGCGGGAAATTAAGTCAGTGGTATTTTCAGTAATCAGACGATACAAACGCGACGCTTGCGTAGCCTCTTGCAGCTGCTGCGCTTCCTTGGTGCTATCACGCCCGCGTACTAAAATACGCTGTTGCTGCGGGCTGGGAATATAACTCCAGAGCATCATGCGCTGCTCAAACTGTGCAGCAATGTCTTCAATCACGCGCTGCTGGGTGAGACTGCTACGCACCAATGGCTGATGATTATGCGGCAAAGCCTGCTGTGCATGCTCAACAATCGAGGCACCGAGCATATCCCGAGCCGCTTTATTCACTTCTAACAACTGGCCTTGCGCGTCAACCCATAACGCCGGATACGGATCAGTGCTTAATAATTGCGTTGTCTGTGTCGTGTTTTCTGTGCAGTGCAGCCAATCACTCAGTAGCAACAACAGGCTATCAAGAGCGAACAAGGGCGCAGCGGCCTGCAGTTCAATCACTAGCACACCCTGCTGCTGTGGATACAAGGGCAAGCTGGCAACCACACCATGACTGACACCTGCGCGACGCATACGCCTCGACAGCCAACAATCAATCACGCTGGTCTGCTCGATACTCAGCTGCGGTTGTATTTGCAGTTGCGCAAACAACGGCTGATCTGTTGCCGCTAGTAAATCACCCGGTCCCGGTGGCCAACCGCGCACATCACCTTCAGGACTGTAGATGCCCGCGGCCGCTTGCCAATTGAAATACCACACTGAACGCACTTGGCGATCACTGCGCAACAGCTCCTGTAACGCCCGCGCGCATTCAGCCAACGGCTGTTGCTCACTGAGCAAACGCTGCAGCAAACGCAGCTGTAATTTTTGATTTAGAGGATTATGCATACAGCGCTCAGACAAATATAGTAAAAACACTATAATGCTATAGTTCAACTACCATTATAAAAAAACAAAGCATATAACAGAACGACAATCCAACCGTATAACAACTAATAATAAGTTAACGGCCAGAGCTAATAATCAGCCACAGGTATTGAATATGTCGATCTACGAGCAAGGTCTTGCGAAAAACGCAGTAAATCACGTTGCATTGAGTCCATTAAGCTTTATTGAGCGTACCGCTGCAATCTACCCAAACTATCCAGCAGTAGTCCATGGTGCTATTCGCCGCACTTGGGGAGAAACCTATACGCGTTGCCGCAAACTGGCCTCTGCCCTCGCCAATCGCGGGATTGGTAAAGGCGATACCGTCGCGGTGATGCTGCCCAATATCCCCGAAATGCTGGAACTGCATTTTGGTATTCCGATGATTGGCGCAGTGATTAATACCCTCAATGTGCGTCTCGATGCCGAAGCGATTAGCTTTATGCTGCAACACGGCGAAGCCAAAATGTTAGTCGTGGATCGTGAGTTTTGCGAAGTAGCGCGTACCGCCTGCCATATGCTCGAACACCCACCGCTAATTATTGATGTGAATGACCCTGAATACGGCGAAGGCCAACCGGTCAGCGACCTAGATTATGAAGCTTTTTTAGCCGAAGGCGATCCAGAATTTACCTGGCAGTGGCCTGACGATGAGTGGCAAGCGATTTCGCTGAACTACACCTCAGGTACCACCGGCAACCCTAAAGGTGTGGTGTATCACCACCGCGGTGCATTCCTCAACTCCATGGGCAACCAGATGACCTGGGCGATGGGCAACCACCCTGTGTACTTGTGGACCTTACCGATGTTCCATTGCAATGGTTGGTGCTACCCGTGGACCATTACTGCTTTAGCCGGCGTGCATGTGTTTTTACGCCGTGTCGATCCGCAGAAAGTGCTCAATCTGATTCGCGACGAGCAAGTAACCCACATGTGCGGAGCACCAATTGTGTTGCAAGCATTGGTGAATATGCCAACTGAAGCTAAAGCAGCCATTACACATCCCGTCAAAGCTATGGTCGCAGGCGCTGCACCACCGGCAAAAGTGATTGGCGCTGTGGAAGAAATGGGCATCGAAGTCACCCACGTCTATGGCCTGACGGAAGTGTACGGCCCAGTCACTTTATGTGCTTGGCACACAGAGTGGGACGACTTATCACTGGAAGTACGTGCCGAAATCAAATCACGCCAAGGCGTACGCTACCCCACTCTTGAAGGGGTGATGGTCGCTGACTCCAAAACCTTAGAGCCCACGCCTAAAGATGGACAAACCATTGGCGAAATCTTTATGCGCGGCAACACTGTGATGAAAGGCTATTTAAAAAACCCATCCGCCACGCAAGAAGCTTTTGAAGGCGGCTGGTTCCATACCGGCGACTTAGCTGTATGGCATGCCGATGGTTATGTCGAAATTAAAGACCGTTTAAAAGACATCATTATTTCCGGCGGCGAAAACATCTCCACCATTGAAGTGGAAGGTGTGCTGTATCACCACCCCGCCGTACTTGAAGCTGCAGTAGTGGCTAAACCTGATGCTCATTGGGGCGAAACACCCTGTGCATTTATTAGCCTCAAAGCGGGCCACGACGACATTAACGCTGAAAGTATTATGAGCTTTTGTCGCGAACATATGGCTGCCTTTAAGGTGCCAAAAACCGTGGTCTTTACTGATCTGCCAAAAACCTCCACCGGAAAAATACAAAAGTTCGTACTGCGCGAAACTGCTAAAGCGCTATAAAAAGGGCCCTGCCCACTGCCATAACAACAATAACAATTCAATCTGTGCAGCCTGCACGTGCGTACTGCGCCAACACAGATCATAAAAGAGATTTAAACCATGCAGCTTTATCAGCGTAAAGACGGTGAAGAACAACCCTATTGGCCGGCCGGCCCTTTTAAAGTACGCCTGCCCTTTGTGCATTACCGCTGGGAAACCGCGGAGATGTTCCAAGCCCTGATCATGTTTGTGGTCAGCTTAGGCATGATTCCGCTGTTAGAAAAATACTTAGGCCTACCTTACGATGTCGCTCTGGCCTATGTCACCGTATGCGGTATTGGCTTTATGTTACCGGCTCTGCTGGGTGTACCCTATGTGCCAGGATGGATTACACCGGGCATTCCAGTTGTACTGCTGTTCTTAGGTGATTACGAGCCCGGCCCTGAAGCGATTCAAGCCTTGTTCGCATTGCAGTTTTTGGTCTTTATCATTTTTTTAGTACTTGGTATCACACGCTTAGGCAGTACGCTGGTGCGGATTATTCCCAACTCGATGAAAGGTGGCATCATTATTGGTGCAGGTATCGCAGCGCTGATTGGCGAGATTGATACGGGTGGACGTTTAGCTAATACGCCGATTTCTTTAGTGATTGGTAGCTTAGTGTGTCTGTACCTGATGTTCTCTGTGTCATTTCGCGGCCTGACCGACCGAGTGCCATTGGCACGTAAAATCGTCAACTACGGTATGGTACCGGGCATGCTCATTGCAATTTTCATCGGCATTGCTGTTGGCGAATACAATATGCCGGACATCCGTTTTGGTATCACTCAACCTGCATTTGCCGAGATGTGGAATTACTTACCATTTCACCTTGGCTTCCCCGATGCCAAAGTGTTTATGCTGGCCATTCCAACTGCAGTGATTGCTTATATTATTGCTTTTGGTGACATCATCGTTGGCCAATCATTGATGCAACGTGCCGATGAATTACGCCCCGATGAGAAAATTGAAAACAATATCGACCGCGTGCATTTAGTCACTGCCCTACGTAACGCACTGCATGCATTTTTCGCACCCTACCCCGGTTTGGCAGGTCCCATTTGGACTGCAGTCGCAGCGACCATGGCCGAGCGTTATAAGTACGGTCGCCATGCTATGGAATCCATTTACAGTGGCGGTGGCACTTTCTGGATCACGGGTTTTCTTGCGCTCTTTATGCTGCCGCTGGTGACTTTCTTCCAACCGGTATTGCCCATTGCCTTGTCACTGACTTTAGTTCTCACAGGCTACATTTGCCTCATGGTCGGCTTTGAACAGCTCAATAACAACACTGAGCGCGGTATTGCTGGAACCATGGGTGTGGTACTGGCGGTCTACGGCGCAGGCTGGGGGTTAGCAGCAGGTGCGGTGCTCTATATTTTAGTTGAGCGCACACACATTCTGAAGTTCACCACAGCTAAACCTGAACAAGACGACACAGCAACCCCGACAGAATAATCAATTATTTGTATTAGATGGCCGCCTTAATCTGCGGCTATCGCCATTAAAATAGGATAGATCATGTCTGATTTTACAGTACCCTTACGCGACCTGCGCTTTGTGTTACATGAGGTTTTTAATGCACAAAAAGTCTGGGATCAGCTCCCAGAGCTACAAGAAAACGTCGACAGCGAAACCGCCGACGCCATCCTTGAAGAAGCCGCCAAAGTCACTGGTCAATTAATTGCGCCATTGAGTCGCAGCGGTGATGAGCAAGGCGCTCAGTGGGACAGTGGAGTGGTCACCACACCCGACGGTTTCAAAGAAGCCTATAACACTTATATTGAAGGCGGCTGGGTCGGTTTAGCGGGTAACCCGGCCTACGGTGGTATGGGCATGCCCAAAATGCTTTCTGTGCAATTTGAAGAAATGCTCTACGCTGCAGATTCAAGCTTTGCGCTGTACTCAGCCCTCACTTCAGGCGCGTGTTTAGCCATTGATGCACATGCCAGCGAAGAACTAAAAAACACCTACTTACCGCCTCTGTATGAAGGCCGCTGGGCGGGTGTAATGTGCTTAACTGAAGCGCATTCCGGCACTGACTTAGGCCTGATCCGCACGCGCGCCATCCCTGACAATGACGGCAGCTATAAAATCACTGGTAGCAAAATCTTTATTACCGGTGGTGAGCAAGACCTGACAGAAAATATTATTCACTTAGTACTGGCCAAATTACCCGATGCACCCGAAGGCGCACGTGGTATCTCTTTGTTCTTAGTTCCTAAGGTTAACGTCAACGCTGACGGCTCATTAGGTTCTCTTAATGAAGTCACCTGCGGCTCCATCGAACATAAAATGGGTATCAAAGCCTCTGCTACCTGTGTGATGAACTTTGATGGTGCTACTGGTTATTTAGTGGGCGAACTGAACAAAGGTCTCGCTGCTATGTTTACCATGATGAACTACGAGCGTTTATCTATTGGTATTCAAGGCATTGGTTGCGCGGAAACCTCCTACCAGCGCGCAGCAGACTATGCTCGTGAGCGCATTCAAAGCCGCGCCGCAACCGGTGTACAAAACCCTGAACAAGCCGCTGATCCCATTATTGTGCACGCTGATGTGCGCCGTATGCTGCTGACCATGAAAAGCATGACTGAAGGCGGTCGCGCCTTTGCCTGCTATGTGGGCAAGCAGTTGGATATTGCCAAATTTAGCCCCGACGCAGCATTGGCTGAGCAAGCACAAGACTTGGTTGCCCTACTAACACCAGTCACTAAAGCTTTCTTTACTGATACCGGTTTAGAAAGCTGCATCCATGGCCAGCAAGTGTTTGGTGGCCATGGCTATGTACGCGAATGGGGTCAAGAGCAATTGGTACGAGATGTGCGTATTGCGCAAATCTATGAAGGTACTAACGGCATTCAAGCGCTGGACTTAGTAGGACGTAAAATTGTTGCCAATAAAGGCGAATACTTAAAAACCTTTACTCGCAGTATTCGTGAGCACATCAGCCAGCCCAACACCTTATATGCACCGCAAGTGTTAGCTGCGGTTGAGCGTCTAGAAAGTGTAAGTCAGTGGCTGCTTGAGCAAGCAACTGACAATAAAAACGAAATCGGTGCGGCTTCAGTTGAGTATTTGCATCTATTTGGTTACGTCGCTTACGCATGGATGTGGTCACGCATGGCAACAACTGCGCAAGCCAATCATGCCCAAGATCCAGAGTTTTATGCGGCCAAACTAGCCACTGCTGACTTCTATTTCGCTCGTATGCTGCCACGTACCTTAGCCTTGGAAGCCAGCATTAAAGCCGGTAGCCAATCACTCTATGGTTTAGCGCCAGAGCATTTCTAAAATACTGACCTGTAGCTTTTACCCTGCTCTAGCTCGGTAAAAGCTACATATACAAGACAGATAAGGAACACAATAATAATGAGAACCTTAACCACCCTCCAAGGCAACAGTCAAAAACTCGATGGCGGCGCCATGTTTGGTAATGCGCCAAAAGCTCTTTGGCAACGCTGGATGCAGCCCGATGAACTCAACCGTATTGATCTGGGTTGCCGCGCCCTTTTAGTGCAAGAAGACGGCCGTAATATTTTAATTGAAGCAGGCATCGGCGCTTTTTTCTCGCCTGAGATGAAAGAACGTTTTGGTGTGCAAGAAAGCCATCACGTACTACTCGATAGCTTAGCCAAGCACGGTTTAACCGACAGCGATATTGATATTGTTGTCCTCACCCATCTGCATTTTGATCATGCCGGTGGTTTACTATCAGCATGGCAAGAGGGCGAGTCTGCGCAACTGCTATTCCCTAACGCAGAATTTATTACTGGCGCCGGCCAATGGCAACGCGCAAATAATCCACACGCCCGTGATCGTGCCTCTTATATCCCCGAGTTACTGGCATTATTAAAAAACTGCAGACGTTTACATTTAGTTGAAGATGACAGCGCAAGCTTCCCCTTGTTAGGTGATGGCTGGCGTTTGCATTGGAGTCATGGTCATACGCCCGGGCAAATGTTGCCTGAAGTGGCAATGCCTGATGGCCCCGTGGTTTTTCCCGGTGATTTAATCCCTGGCGCACCTTGGGTGCATCTGCCGATTACCATGGGCTACGACCGCTTCCCCGAAGGTTTAATTGAAGAAAAGCAAGCGTTACTAGATGACCTATTTGCCCGCCATGGTCGCTTAGTTTTCACTCATGATCCCGAAGTAGCGATTGGCGCAATTACTCGTGATGATCGCGGTCGCTATAGCGTTATCGACGCGCAACCAGCGGCAGAAAAGCTAGCCAGCTAGTTTTTGCTATATCGGGCAGTCATTCTGCGGCTGCCCTACTTCTTAGCGCTCTGTACGCAATTAAATATCTCTCACCCCATATTGGTAACGGCCGCGAAACTGCTAAACTGCGCCGCATGATACGAATCTCAGAACTGACCCTACAACGTGGCCCTTTACGCTTACTGGAAAATGCCGAGTTAACTCTGCACCCAGGGCATAAAGTCGGCTTAATTGGCGCCAATGGTGCCGGCAAATCCAGCCTCTTCGCCTTGCTGCGCGGCAAACTGCATCCTGACGCTGGCGAGTGCGCTTTACCGGCGAACTGGCGCATTGCCCATATGCGCCAAGAAATTGATGCGCCCGATCGTAGCGCGATTGATTATGTGCTCGATGGCGATACCTATTTACGTGATATTCAACAGCGTTTGGCCATTGCCGAACAACAGCAAGATGGCGCCCAACTGGGCCAACTCCACTCCGAACTCGACAGTGCCGATGCTTACACCGCCGATGCTCGCGCACGCAAACTATTAGCTGGTTTAGGCTTTTTAGAAGAGCAGATGGATAATCAGGTCAATAGCTTTTCCGGTGGTTGGCGTATGCGCCTCAACCTAGCACAAGCTTTGATGTGTCCATCGGATTTACTGCTGCTCGATGAACCGACCAACCACTTGGATCTCGATGCTATTCTTTGGCTCGAGGGTTGGCTGCAAAGCTACCAAGGCACCTTGCTGCTGATCTCGCACGACCGCGACTTTCTTGATGCCGTAGTCAACCATGTGGTGCATGTTGACCAGCAAAAGCTCGTTCTCTATCGCGGTGGTTATACCGCCTTTGAGCGCGCCCGTGCTGAGCGCATGATGCAACAGCAACAAGCCTACGAAAAGCAACAAGTCCAGCGTGCGCATATGGAAGACTTTATCCGCC
>CALZAE010000056.1 GCA_945612235.1 uncultured Gammaproteobacteria bacterium
GCCATGCAAGCGCTCTCCCAGCTGAGCTATAGCCCCATTTCGTGGACGGGGCGTATAATAGGATTTTCACAGCCCAGTGTCAAGCGTATTTATTTCAGGAGCTGCTAAATAATATTTAAAGCCCATTAACACTGCAAGGAACCGTAGAGTTGCGCGTATAAACCTGGCTGTGCAATCAGCTCTTGGTGCGTTCCATCTTGCACGACACGCCCCTCATCGAGCACTAAAATACGGTCAGCTTGCTTCACCGCACTTAAACGATGGGCAATAATTAACGTGGTACGTCCAGCCAAAAACTGATTTAACGCTTGATGCACTGCAAACTCAGTAGCGCTATCTAAAGCTGAAGTAGCCTCGTCTAAAATCACCACCTGAGGATTGCTCAGCACCATACGCGCAATCGCTAAGCGCTGTCGCTGTCCGCCGGACAAGCGCACCCCTGCTCGCCCTACCATACTATCCAGTCCTTTGGGTAAGGCGCGCACTGTTTGCGCCAACTGCGCGACCTCCAAGGCCTGCCAGCAAGCTGCCTCACTGTACTCTCGCCCCATACTCAAGTTCGCACGCAAACTATCGTTAAATAGTGCCGGCGCTTGCAACACTACAGCCACATGCTCACGCACACAGGCTAAGCCTGTTTCTTGCAAGCTGGCATCACCATAACGAATAGTGCCCGACTGCGCGCTATACAAGCCTAAGAGCAACTGCACCAAAGTACTTTTACCACCGCCACTCGCACCGACAATAGCAACTTTCTCCCCTGCTGCGATAGTAAAGCTCAGCCCCTGCAAAATACGCTGTTGAGCATAGGCAAACTGAATATCAGTCACACTAATAGGCACTGTTTTATGTTCTAAGAAAGGATTCTTACCGGCGGGATAATCCACTTCATCTTGACGCTCAAGCAATTGGTTAATACGCACCAAAGCGCCATCCGCAGCATAAAAGGCATACTGCATATTTAACATCTGCTCAATAGGTCCAATCATCAACCACAGATAACTGAACACCGCCAACATTTGCCCAATGGATAAATCAGAAAACAACACTGTGAGCATAGCCACAGCACGAAAAACATCAATCCCATACTGAAAAAGCAAGCCACTGGCTCGCGCTGAAATATCAGTTTTCCATTGCGAGTTAATTGCTCGATCGCGCACATCTTTGGCCCGATTCAATAAACGCTGAAAAAAGAACTCTTGATGATTACCCGCGCGCACCTCTTGAATCGCATCAATGGTTTCATTCAAACTTTGGGTAAAAACGGCAGTACTGTCATTCTCCAGCTTTTTCAGGTGTTTAACACGCTTGCCCAACTTAATAGTAAAAAACACCACTAATGGGTTAAGCAACAAAATCAATAGCGCCAGCTGCCAATGCATCCACAGCAACACTGAGGCTGTGCCCACCAAGGTTAGCAAAGACACCAAAAAGCGGCTCAGAGTATCGCCAACAAACTTATCTAAAGTGTCTAAATCTGTAACTAAATGTGTGGTTACAGTACCGCTGCCCAAGCTCTCATATTCATTCAGCGAAATTCGTTTGAGTCGCATCAAAAGCCGCTTACGTATTTGATAGACCACGTCTTTGGATAAATGTGTGAACATTTTACTTTGCGCTACGTTAAACAGCAGCGAACCCAAGCGCAGCACAAAGGTCAGCACCACCATAAAACCAATATAACCAACAGCTTGCTGCCATACATTAGGCAAAAAACGATCCATCAACTCCAAGGCTGGCCCTGCTTGTCCCAACAACACTTCGTCGACGAGAAAGGGTAATAGCAGAGGAATCGGCACACTAAATAAAGTCGCCAGAATGGCCAGAACATGAGCGAGGATTAAACTGCGTTTATGCTGCATAGCTAAGCGCCGAATCTGCGCCCAGCTAATGTGATCAGATAGTGGCATTAGTGGATATCCAACGATCTAGAAGTGGCTGCAACGCGGCGTATGGCTGATAGCCATTGGTGATCAAGGCGTACTGTTGCTGATGTTGGGCTAAGAGCGTAGGAAAGCCACGCACAGCTAAATGACTCACCCAAGCAAATTCTGCCTGAGTATCCTCACAGGTTTGCGCCGCATCAAACAGCGTACAAAACGCTTGGCTGTCATAACCCACTGCAACTGCCAGTTCGCGCAAAACATAAGGCTGGGTGATATCGCGTCCAGCTTGATAAAAAGACTGCTGCAAGAGCTCAAGAAAAGCAAACAAGCGCTGATGATCTAATTGGCGCGCAACCACTAGAGCTCGGCAGGCCGGCTCAGTGTCATACAAAAAACCACTGGGCAACGCTGTATCAAAATTAAAAGGTTGGCCCGTTGTTGCGGCGACGGTGCGCCAATGCTGCAGAATATAATGACGTTTACTCGCATCCAGCACCGCTTGCTGACCGGTACGCAAACCACCCACTCGCAGAGTAACAGGCACCTTAGCAGCCTGAGCTTGCTCAAGCACCTGCTGCAATACTGGATTAAAGCCCCAACACCAAGAGCACATGGGGTCTAGAATATAAATCAGCTGCGTACTGTGCATCAAGTTCTCCTACTGCTGGCAAGCAACCGCACTAAAGACGCCCTAACAACGCCACTTAGCTTGGTCAGCGAAGATCGTTTCGCCTAAGCGAGAACGGTTCTTCTTTGTCAAAAGTAAGAGTTTACCCGATTCATTCCACAGTTTAAGGCTTTATGGGAGTTTTTTAGCCAGTACCAAGCTCATCGACTGCCCGGCAGAGGCTGAACAACGTGCTTAAATAACACAAACAGCGCAACAGATATCTGTCTGCTGCGCTGTTTTAACGAGGTCCAAGCCAGCTTTAAAGTTCAGCCGCCACACGCGAACCTTGATCAATGGCACGTTTAGCATCCAACTCCGCGGCAACATCAGCCCCGCCGACTAAGTGCACAGCGATGCTGGCGGCCTCGAGTTCAGCTTGTAACTCTCGCAGCGGCGTTTGCCCTGCACAGAGTACAATACTGTCTACTGCTAACACCTGCGGCTCACCACCGGCCACGCTAATATGCAAACCAGCATCATCAATGCTTAAATATTCAACAGCGGCCAGCATCTGCACATCTTTGCTTTTTAAGCCTGCACGATGAATCCAGCCCGTGGTCTTGCCAAGCCCTGCACCGACTTTGCTTTTTTTACGCTGCAGCAAATAAATCTGTCGAGCAGCCGCTTCGGGTTGTGGTTCAATCCCAGCAACACCACCACGTGCATTCAAGCCTAAATCAATGCCCCACTCTTTCCAAAAAGCGTCACGATCTAAGCTACTATGACCGCCGCTATGGGTTAACAACTCCGAGACATCAAAACCAATTCCACCCGCACCAATCACAGCGACAGTTTTACCGACAGGTTTACGCCCTAAAATGGCATCTAAATAGCTCAGCACCTTAGGATGCTCAATACCCGGAATCTGCGGTACGCGCGGCACAATACCTGTTGCCAAAATCACCTCATCAAAACCATCAGCAATTAACTTGGCTGCACTGACACGCTGATTCAGTTCGACTTGTACCTGGGTCGATTGCAGTTTGTTTTTAAAATAGCGCAGGGTTTCATAAAACTCTTCTTTGCCCGGAATCAATTTAGCGACATTAAATTGACCACCAATCTCACTGGCCGAATCAAATAAAGTCACAGTATGGCCACGCTCTGCTGCCACCGTTGCTGCAGCCAAACCTGCAGGCCCAGCTCCCACCACGGCAATCTTTTTCACAGTGGTCGTAGGAATATAATTGAGTTCGGTTTCATGGCAGGCTCGTGGATTGACCAAACAGCTGGTCAACTTGCCACTAAAAGTATGATCCAAGCACGCTTGGTTACAACCAATACAGGTGTTGATTTGCTCAGCTTTACCCGCAGCGGCTTTATTAACAAATTCAGGATCAGCCAAGAAAGGGCGCGCCATGGAAATCATATCGGCATCATTGTCTGCCAAGGCTTGCTCAGCGACTTCTGGCGTGTTGATACGGTTAGTTGCCACCAATGGAATGGATACTTCGCCACGCAACTTAGCTGTAACTTTAGTAAAAGCACCACGCGGCACTTTAGTGGCAATGGTTGGAATACGCGCTTCATGCCAGCCAATTCCGGTATTAATCATGGTTGCGCCAGCGGCTTCAACCGCCTTCGCCAACTGCACGATTTCATCCCAACTGCTACCCTTCTCCATCAAGTCCAGCATCGACAAACGGTAAATAATAATAAAGTCTGTACCCACGGCTGCGCGCACACGACTGACAATCGCCAAGGCTAAACGCATACGATTTTCATAGCTGCCGCCCCAGCGATCAGTACGCTGATTGGTGTGCTGCGCGAGAAACTGGTTAATAAAATAACCTTCCGAGCCCATGATCTCAACGCCATCATAATTGGCTGATTTGGCCAGCACTGCACAATTTACAAAGTCGGCAATCTGCTTTTCAATGCCCGCTTCGTCCAACTCTATTGGCTTAAATGGATTGATCGGGGCTTGAATCGCGCTGGGTCCTACGGACTTAGGACTGAATGCATAGCGACCCGCATGCAAGATTTGCATACAGATTTTACTGCCTGCCTCATGCACAGCTTGCGTAACAATTTTATGCTGCTGAGCTTCTTCTGGCGTACTGAGCTTTGCAGCTCCTGCATAGACCGCACCTTCTTCGTTTGGACCAATGCCGCCGGTAACCATCAAGCCAACGCCACCGCGTGCACGCTCAGCAAAATAAGCGGCCATGCGCTCAAACCCATTAGGCCGCTCTTCCAGACCTGTGTGCATCGAACCCATCAAGACACGGTTTTTCAGCGTAGTAAAGCCAAGATCAAGCGGGGCTAACAAATGAGGGTAATGTGGATTTGACATCAAGATTCTCCAAACAAGTGCAAACACAGAATGCTGATTTTTATCTGGGCACTAGGGCCACACTGATCAGTCATATAATGCTCACTACAATAAACAGCGCAGCGCAGCTTCTCAATGACCCAAACAGACAAAATTATAACTATAATGAACAGCAAAACAGTCAATAGATGCCTTATGAACAAGCAAACAACCCAACCCAATATCCGTTTAGGTGATTTATCCGTTGGTTTTGTGCACAGCATTACGGCGGCGATGAACGAGCAAGGCCACTGTGCGCGTGAATTGCTTGAGCGTTTTGAGTTGGATGCAGAACACCTCGCCCAACCTGGGGCGAGGCTTTCTATTCCACGCTATATGCGTTTAGGTCATGCTGCGATTCAATATACTGGCAATCCAGCCCTCGGCTTAGCCATTGGCCGGCACAGTTCACTCAACCATATTGGTTTAGCCGGTGTGACCGCGGCACAGGCCCCTAATGCGCGCGCGGCAGCCCGTTGCATTTTGCGTTTTGAACCGCTGTATGCACAAAACTATCGCGGCGCCAGCCAGTTTATTGAAGACCACAATGGCGCTTGGCTCAATTTTTATTCCATCGCGCCTTACAATGCTTACAATTGCTTTGTGGTGGAGTCGGTTTTATTAGGCTGGATCAATCACTTACGCCAAGTGTGCCAAAGTGATATCGACATACAATTATTGCAAATTGAATACCCTGAGCCAGCTTACGCAGCCGAACTCATACAGCAACTCAATTGCCCAGTTGAATTTAATGCTCCCTATAACCGCATACGCTTAAGCCAAGACAGCCTTGCTCTGAATAACCCCAACTACTGCCCCAGCACTTGGCATGCTTTATTAGAGTTGTGCGAGGAGCAACTGATTGGCAAAACACGCCATTACAGCCTAGTGGAACAAGTCAGCCAAATGATCGCGCCATTACTGAAAAATGGCGAGCCCAACATTGAACATATTGCACACAAGTTACGTTTACCAACTTGGACGCTACGGCGCAAACTAGCCACGCATGGCACACAGTTTCGCCAATTGGTAAATCAAACCCGCTTTGAACTGGCCAGCAGTTATATTCGTGATACTGAACTCACCTTTAGCGAGATCTCATGGCTACTGGGTTTTTCTTCGCCGGAAGCCTTTCAGCGCGCCTTTAAACGCTGGGCGCAGCAAACTCCAGGTGAGTTTAGGCGCTTAGCCCGAAAAAATTAACAACTTATGACCTGTTTCACTGTCATAGCAGGGCTGCGTACTAAGCACATGCAGCCCAGTATTTACTGAATACAGTAGCTCTTAAACTAAAACTCTATAAAGTTAGTCTAATATTTATTGTATTTTTTCCTATACAGCGTCACTCACAGTATTATAATTTACCTGCAAAGGCTGTATACCTCCCTCTTTCTATATGATGATGTTGACTATGTATAAAATATTCGAAACTGTAGATGAAGTCTCTCGCTATACCGCTCAGCGTCTTCTAGAAAAAATCCAAACGGCCCCCAAAGCAGTGCTGGGTCTGGCAACGGGCAGCACTATGGAGCCGGTCTACGCACAACTTTTAGATGATATGCAGCACAGCCCTACCGATGTGTCGCAGCTCACCACATTCAACCTTGATGAGTACATCGGTTTAAGCGCTGAGCACCCACAAAGTTATAACTTTTATATGTATCAACACTTGTTTAACCATCTGCATTTGCCCGCTGCTAACGTGCATTTGCCTGATGGTTTAGCACACAGCATTGATCAGGCTTGCCAAGCCTACTCTGCTGCTATTCAAGCTATGGGCGGCTTAGACCTGCAGTTACTAGGCATCGGCTCGAACGGTCATATTGGCTTTAATGAACCCCATACCTGTTTTAATAGCCGTACTCATGTGGTGGAGCTTTCAGAACAAACTCGAATTGATAATGGTCGTTTTTTTACCAATCAAAACGAAACACCCACGCATGCAATCACTATGGGCATCTTAGATATTCTTGAAGCGAAAGAAATCATTTTAGTGGCTACCGGCGCTAATAAAACCAATATCATGGCACAGCTATTTGAGAGCGCTATTGATGAGTCTCTACCGGCTTCAGCACTCAAGCAGCACCCTAACTTAACTATCGTGATGGATCGTGAAGCGGCAGCATTACTGCCCAAGCAAGCATACAAAAATGCGGTATAAGCACCGATAAACAAGGAGTCACATGATGCGCACTTATTTTGCTGGACTGATGGGGCTATTATTCGCCGTACAAGCTTGCGCTTTCTCGCTGAACGATTTAAACCAAAATCAAGCTGGGGATGGCTTAAAAGCCATGCTGGAACAAAGTACTCGCTTGGCTGTAACGCAATTAAGTCAACCCGGTGGTTTTAATAAAAACCCTGACGTACATATCGAACTCCCAGGCAACTTAGGCAAAGCAGCACGTGCGATGAAAATGCTTGGACAAGGCAAACAAGTTAAAGCCTTGGAAGACAGTATGAACCATGCAGCGGAAGCCGCGATTCCCGAAGCGCAAGCATTGCTACTCGATGCGATTAAAAACATGACCATCAACGATGCGAAAAGCATTCTTAATGGCCCCAACAACTCAGCCACAACCTACTTAGACCGCAGTAGCCGCGAGCAATTGCGCAGCCGCTTTCTACCTCTAGTTGCGCAAGCAACACAGTCTTCAGGATTGGCGCAAAAGTACAATAACTTTGCTGGTCAAGCTGCCAATTATGGTGTGATTGATAGCAAAGATGCCTCAATCGAAGGCTATGTGACCGAGCAAGCTCTCGATGGCCTGTTTACCATTATCGGTCAACAAGAAGCTTCAATCCGCCAAAACCCAGCGCAAGCAGCCACGGATATTGCAAAAAAAGTGTTTGGCCTGCTGCGCCAATAATTCGTTAACTCGCAACAAAAAACACCGCCCTGCATCAAGCATCAGGCGGTGTTTTTAATTGTACTGGCGCTGATGTATACAGAGCGGCCTTACTTCTCTACGAAAGCTCGCTCAATCACATAATGCGCTGCACTACCTAAGCGTGGCGATACAGTTAAACCAAACTCATCTAACACAGCACTGGTTTCATCGAGCATTTCAGGACCACCACAAATCATCGCGCGGTCATGCTCAGGATTGATGGGTGGCAAGCCAATATCGGTAAATAACTTACCGCTGCGCATCAAATCAGTAATCCGCCCTTGGTTACGAAATGGCTCGCGTGTCACTGTAGGATAATAAATCAGCTTGTCGCGTAACTCTTCACCAAAAAACTCATTATTAGGCAGATTTTCAGTAATAAAGCTTTCATAAGCCACATCACTGACATAACGCACGCCGTGTACCAAAATCACTTTATCAAAACGCTCATAGGTTTCTGGATCCTGAATCACGCTGATAAAAGGGGCTAAACCTGTGCCTGTACTGAGCAAATACAGGTGTTTACCCGGCAACAAATCACTGAGCAACAAAGTGCCCGTCGGCTTTTTGCTGACCTGTACAGCATCACCGGCTTTTAAGTGCTGTAGACGTGAGGTGAGCGGACCATTGGGCACTTTAATACTAAAAAACTCTAAATGATCTTCATAGTTAGGGCTGGCAATTGAATAAGCGCGCATCAAGGGGCGACCCTCAACCTCAAGACCAATCATCACAAACTGCCCATTTTCAAAACGCAGTCCAGGATCACGGGTGGTTTTAAAACTGAAAAGAGAGTCATTCCAGTGATGAACACTTAAGACTTGCTCAACATTCAACTTGCTCATAACACGCTCCAGTATGGGAAAAGATTATTAAGAGTGTAGGTTTAAAACTCTAATCTGTTAAATTGATAATATGCATACATTATATCAGGAATACCGATATGCGTTTTAGCCTGCGTCAACTTGAAGTCTTTACCTGTATTGCGCAACTGCAAAGCGTCTCTAAAGCAGCAGAGCAATTGGCGATGTCACAATCTGCCGCCAGTACCGCGCTAAAAGAGCTGGAATTGAGTTACGACTGCTTATTGTTTGATCGTGCTGGCAAGCGCTTGTTGATCAATGCACTAGGCTTGCAATTGCTGCCACGCGCTTTGGCGCTACTGGAGCAAGCGCAAGCACTGGAAAGCCTATTAACTGATAACCATGGCTTTGGCTCACTGTCGGTGGGGGCGACTATGACCATTGGTAACTATTTGGCGACCTTATTGATTGGTCATTTTATGCAGCAGCACCCTGATTGTAAGGTGCGTTTGCATGTGCATAATACGGCGCAAATTGTGCAGCAAGTGGCGAGCTATCAGCTGGATTTAGGTTTAATTGAGGGCTATTACCAAGACCGCGATATTATTGCGCAGTCTTGGGTGGCGGATGAGTTGGTGGTGTTTTGTGCGCCGCAGCATCCTTTAGCTGAGCAAGGCTGTGCTAGTTTAGCGGAGTTGGCGGATGAGGCTTGGATTGTGCGTGAGCAAGGTTCAGGAACGCGCTTGGTGTTTGAGCAGGCGTTTTTGCGGCATCAGCGTTCGCCAGATATTCGTCTGGAACTGGAGCACACGGAAGGGATTAAGCGTGCGGTGGAGTCGGGTTTGGGCATTGGTTGTATTTCGCGCTTAGCGTTGCGTGATGCGTTTCGGCGCGGCAGTTTGGTGGCGATTGAGACGCCTGAGTTGAATCTGACGCGGCACTTTACCTTTATCTGGCACAAGCATAAGTTTCAAAGTGATGCGATGCAGGAGTTTTTACGTTTATGCCGGGCATTGACGGCCAATATTGAGCGCAGTGATGAGATTGATTTGGCGACTATTATTCTTTAATTTGTGTGCTGAAAACCAAAAGTGTCAAACATGATTGGCGGGTGATTCTAGATTTAAGAGCAAAGCTTGGCGCGTGCCGTGCTGCGCTAGTGACGTTCTTCCCTCCATGGTGCTTCCTGCACCAAGTCGGGCGCTACGCCATCCATGGCTACGCTTGCCACGTCACTAACGCAGCACTCATTGAGCAATGATGTTGTTTGCAGTTCAGTGGATCGGGCTTTAGAAGCTCAAGAGCGTTGTAAACATACTTTAGGTGCTGCATACCGGTAACTAGGTGGTACTT
>CALZAE010000057.1 GCA_945612235.1 uncultured Gammaproteobacteria bacterium
TTGAGAAATCTTCCCATGGGTTAGATTTGCACTGCTTGATACCCAGAGAAATACGACGACGCTCTTCGTCAATGTCCAGAACCTGAACTTCAACTTCATCACCAACCTGTACAACTTTAGATGGGTGAATGTTTTTGTTAGTCCAGTCCATTTCAGAAACGTGAACCAAACCTTCAACGCCTTCTTCCAGCTCAGCAAAGCAACCGTAGTCCGTCAAGTTGGTTACGCGTGCATTCACACGAGTACCTTCTGGGTAACGGGCTTTGATTGCTACCCATGGATCTTCGCCCAACTGCTTCAGGCCTAAAGATACACGGTTACGCTCGCGGTCGAATTTCAATACTTTTACGTCGATCTCGTCGCCAACGTTAACGATTTCGCCTGGGTGCTTAATGCGCTTCCAAGCCATATCAGTAATGTGCAGAAGACCATCAACGCCGCCCAGATCAACGAATGCACCGTAATCTGTAAGGTTCTTAACGATACCTTTAACTTGTTGACCTTCTTGCAGGTTCTCAAGCAGTGCTTCGCGCTCAGCGCTGTTTTCTGCTTCCAGAACGCTACGACGTGATACAACAACGTTGTTACGTTTTTGATCAAGCTTGATAACTTTGAACTCAAGCTCTTTGCCTTCTAAGTGCGCAGTGTCGCGAACTGGACGTACGTCTACCAAAGAACCTGGTAAGAACGCGCGAATACCGTTCACATCAACTGTAAAGCCACCTTTAACTTTACCGTTGATAACACCCATAACCACTTCTTCAGCGTTGAATGACGCTTCAAGAACCAGCCAAGACTCAGCACGCTTAGCTTTTTCGCGGGACAGTTTGGTTTCACCAAAGCCATCTTCTACCGCGTCAAGCGCTACGTGAACTTCGTCACCAATCTTGATGGTCAGTTCGCCTTGTTCGTTGTAGAACTGCTCAACTGGGATAACGCCTTCTGATTTCAAACCAGCGTGTACTGTTACCCAATCACCATCAATATCAACGATCAAACCAGTGATGATTGCACCGGGTTGCATGTCGAGGGTTTTTAGGCTTTCTTCAAAAAGGTCTGCAAAGCTTTCGCTCATGTTTAATCCTGCTGATCGAGGGCAAGAATCTGCCCAAATCCACATTCCAGAATAATGTGGTCTTATTAATAAGTAGAAAACATGACAGCTATTATCTGGGAGCTGCACATGATTCAAATTAAAGCTGAAGCACACTCATGTGCACTTCATACTTTTATCCAGCTAAACTGCGTACTGCAACTTCGCTGAGAATTCTGTCTAGCACTTGCTCGATGGTCATTGTCGTGGAATCTAAGATGATTGCATCATCTGCAGGCTTCAACGGGGCAATACTGCGATTGGTGTCACGCTCATCACGCGCACGAATCTCCTCTAGCAAGCTCGTAAGGGTAACAGTTTCGCCTTTATCCTTCAACTGTAAATAACGACGACGCGCACGCTCCTCTGCACCTGCAGTTAAAAACACCTTCAGCGGTGCATCAGTAAAGACCACAGTACCCATATCGCGGCCATCAGCAATTAAACCTGGCGCTTGGCGAAAGTTTTGCTGGCGACGCAACAATCCGGTACGTACTGCTGGCAATGCCGCCACTTGCGAAGCGTGCGCTCCGACTGTTTCGTTACGAATACTGTCGGTAACATCAACTGATTCCAAGAGGATGCGCTGACTATTGTTTTCACTGTCCAAGACAAACTGCACATCTAAGCAGACGGCAAGATGCTCAAGCGCGTCTTCGTCGTCTAAAGCGATTGCGTGCTTGTCTGCCGCAAGGGCTAGCACGCGGTATAACGCGCCCGAATCAAGTAAATGCCATTGCAAATGTGATGCGAGTAACCCAGCGACAGTGCCTTTGCCTGAACCGCTAGGGCCATCGATAGTGATGACAACCGGCAGGCTCACGCTTGCACCTCTTCAGCGACATGCATACCGACTTGCTTGCATAATGCTAAGAAATTAGGGAAGGAGGTCGCCACATGCACACTGTCATGGATACGAATCGCTGCATTAGCGCGTAAGGCTGCAACGCTAAAGGACATAGCGATACGGTGATCGCCGTGTGCCCAGACCTCACCGCCACCTATTTGTCCACCATCAATAATGATGCCGTCTGGTGTCCCTTCGGCTTGGATGCCCAATGTCGTTAAGCCATCAACCATCACTTGAATGCGGTCGGACTCTTTTACGCGCAACTCCTCTGCACCGCGTAAAATCGTGCGGCCCTCAGCGCAAGCTGCAGCAATAAACAACACGGGAAACTCATCAATCGCAAGGGGGACCAAATCCAATGGGATCTCAATACCTTTTAAGTTGGCACTGCGCACACGGATATCGGCAACCAACTCACCACCAACTTCATGCACGCGCTCCATGCTCAGGTCAGCGCCCATCAGCTTTAAGATGTCAATGATACCTGTGCGAGTTGGGTTGATGCCTACATGCTGCAAAACCAACTCTGAGTCAGGCGCAATGCTGGCCGCGACCATAAAGAAGGCTGCGGATGAGATATCCGCTGGTACTTCAATATGGGTGCCGGTCAATTCATGATTGGCTTCAACTTTTGCCGTAGCATCACGCACTTCAACTGGGTAACCAAAGCCACGCAGCATGCGTTCAGTATGGTCGCGCGTAGGTGCCGGCTCAGTCACTGAGGTTTCACCACTGGCGTACATACCCGCTAACAGCAAGCAAGACTTCACTTGGGCACTGGCCATCGGCATATCGTAATGCATGCCGGTTAAGCGCTGACCGCCACGCAATGTCAGGGGTGGCCGGCCTTCTGCGGCTGTCTCAATTACTGCACCCATCTCACGTAGCGGTTTAGCAATGCGATTCATCGGGCGCTTGGATAGTGATGCATCACCCGTCAAAGTTGTATCAAACGCTTGCGCAGCTAAAATGCCCGACAGCAAACGCATAGTGGTACCTGAGTTGCCGACATAAATCGGACCTGGCGGTGGCTTTAAACCATGCAAGCCAACACCGTGGACGACAACGCGGCCATTTTCAGGTCCTTCAATCACTACACCCATGTCGCGGAAAGCCTGAATGGTTGCTAACGCATCTTCACCTTCAAGAAAGCCTTCGACCTCGGTCACGCCGTTTGCTAAAGAACCCAGCATAATCGCGCGGTGCGAAATAGACTTATCACCAGGCACACGAATAGTGCCATTGACCTGCCCACCCGGGCTGGCTAAAAAAACAAGATCATTATCAAGCATGGTTTTCACATAGGCCCTTTGGGCTAAAATTGTACTAAAATGTTCGCGGGCTACACGCGCTCGGGTAAACACACCGAGCAGATGACGCCCATCTTTTTCGGCAATCGCCTGACGTAACTCATCCAGATCATCACGATACTGATCCAACTGTTCGAGCACGGCTTCACGGTTAGCAAGAAAAATATCGTGCCACATCAGTGGATCACTACCCGCAATTCGGGTGAAATCGCGAAAACCACCAGCGGCATAGCGAAATATTTCTAAATTCTCACTGCGCTTGGCTAGCGAGTCCACTAGGCCAAACGCCAACAAATGCGGCAAATGACTGGTCGCTGCTAAGACGCGATCATGCTGCTCAACACTCATGCTTTCAACGTCCGCACCTAAGCCTTGCCAGAGCTTTTGCACACATACTATAGCTTCGGGGGCAGTATCAGCATGGGGTGTCAAAATAACTTTATGGTGCTTAAACAGGTCAGGATTAGCTGCATCTACGCCGCTACGTTCAGAACCTGCAATGGGATGACCCAGCACGAGCAGTGGCGGCAAGCAGCCAAAAGCTTCTTGAGCCGCTTGCAACAGATGGCCTTTAACACTACCGGCATCAGTAATAATGGTGTGCTCAAGCTGCAGTGCAGCCAATTGCATCAACAAGCTTTTGAGCGCTAAAACGGGCACTGCGAGCATCACTACATCAGCACCAACGCACGCCTCAGCCAACTCTGTGGTACAGCGATCAGCAATACCCAATTCCACTGCACGCTCACAGGCCTGGGCATTTAAATCAACGCCCACGACTTCGTGAGCTAAACCAGCATCACGAACCCCTTTCGCAAACGAGGCACCAATCAAGCCTAAACCAACCACCACTAAGCGATTGATTTGAGTTGTTGCAGTGAGAGTCTTATCCATATTAAGCCTGCTCTAACACCTGAGTTAAAACATCAAGGAAGCGCTGGTTTTCGGTTTCAGTACCGATAGAGACACGCAAGAACGTAGGCATGGCATAACCCGCTACCGGACGCACAATGACACCTTGCTCAAGTAAGGCCTGGTTAATGGCTGCGGCATCACGCTGGAAATTAACGGCAATAAAGTTGCCACGCGAGGGTAACCAAGACAGCCCTAGCTGCTTAAAGCCCTGCTCCAACTGCTGCATGCCTTGGGTATTGAGAATGCGGCTCTGATCCAGATACTCTTTATCATCCAAGGCTGCGCAAGCGGCAACTAATGCTAAGCTGTTGACGTTAAACGGCTGACGCACACGATTCAGCACGCTCGCCACTTCTTTAGATGAAATGGCATACCCCACCCGCAGCGCCGCTAAGCCATAGGCTTTGGAGAAAGTGCGTGATACCAGCAAGTTAGGATAACGACTTAAATAATCCATACCGTCAGGCAAATCACTATCTGCTGCGTATTCAATATACGCCTCATCTAAAATAACCAGTACATGCTCAGGTACCTTACTTAAAAAAGCATTCAGCGCGGCTTGGTTAAACCAAGTGCCAGTTGGGTTATTAGGGTTAGCAATAAATACCACGCGAGTATTGTCATCGATAGCCGCAGCCATGGCATCTAAATCATGGGCATAGTTTTTAGCTGGTACTTCGCGACATTCAGCACCTGATGCCAGTGTCGCAATCGGATAGACAGCAAAAGCATGCGCACTAAATACCGCATTACGCCCTGGGGCTAACCAGGCGCGCGCCACTAACTCTAAGATATCGTTGGAGCCATTGCCTAGGGTGATTTGTGCCGGCTCAACCGCGTAGTACTCAGCCAGTTGTGCTTTAAGGGCAAATCCACTGCCATCAGGGTAGCGAGTCAGCTCAGGTAAAGCGTTACTGATTGCTGCGCAGACTTTGGCACTGGGGCCTAGCGGGTTTTCATTGCTGGCGAGCTTAACGATCTCGGCAGGATTAAGACCTAGCTCACGAGCCAGTTCTTCCACCGGCTTGCCAGGTACATAAGGGGATAGTTTCTGTACGCTGGGTAAGGCCGCAGCTAAAAAATCACAACTCATTGACAGCTCCTCAAACAAGCAACTGCCGCTCTTTGAGCGGCAGTTATAATATGGTTAGAGAACGGCGTTGGGGTAGGACCCTAAAACCTTTAGCCCTACAGCTTCATTGGCAATCTGTTCCAAAGCGCTGGTGACCCTTGGATCATCTTTGTGCCCAATAAAATCAATAAAGAACACATAGGTCCATTTGCCACTGCGTGATGGACGCGTTTCAATACGTGTTAAATCAATACTATGGGCATGGAATGGCACCAACAGTTCATGTAGCGCACCAGGCTTATTACTCATAGAGATAATCACCGATGTCTTATCATCGCCTGTCGCAGGTACTGTTTGATTACCAATGATTAAAAAGCGTGTCGAGTTGTCGGGGCGGTCTTCAATTTTGTCGGCAAGAATGGTTAAGCCATACAATTGTGCCGCCATATCGCCGGCAATCGCGGCACTGTTCCACTCGCTTTTTACGCGCTTCGCCGCTTCAGCATTGCTTGATACGGCGACACGCTCAACGTTTGGATAATGGGCGTCCAGCCACTTACGGCATTGCGCTAAAGATTGTGCATGCGAGTAAATGCGTGAGATTTTCTCGGTTTTAGTGTTTTCAGCGACCAGCAAGTGGTGGTGAATACGCAGTTCAACTTCCCCGCAAATCACTAAATCATGCTCAAGAAAGCTATCGAGGGTGTGATTAATGGCACCTTCTGTGGAGTTTTCTACTGGCACAACACCGAAGCTGACTGCACCCGCGGCGACTTCACGAAAAATCTCATCGATCGCCGCCATCGGCTTACTAACAACTGCTTGGCCAAAATGCTTAACGGTTGCAGCTTGCGAGAAAGTACCTTCTGGGCCCAAATAGGCTACTTTTAATGGCTGCTCAAGTGCTAAGCAAGTTGACATGATTTCACGGAATAAACGTGCCATCTCTTCGTTATCGAGCGGACCTTTATTAAGCTCCATGATGCGTTTGAGCACTTGTGCTTCACGCTCAGGGCGGTAAAAAATCGCCTCTTCGCCTTCAGCTAGCGAGGCCATTTTAATATGCCCCACTTCTTGTGCGCAGCGTGCGCGCTGACTGATTAGCTCAAGAATCTGCTCATCAAGGTTATCAATGCGCACCCGTAAAGCTTGCAATGCTTGCTCGCTCATTATGCATGCTCCTTCTCAAAGGCCTGCATATAAGCCACTAAAGCCTCAACAGCTTCAAGTGATACTGCGTTATAAATTGAAGCGCGCATGCCACCGACAGAGCGGTGACCTTGCAGGTTCAATAAACCATGCTCATCGGCACCGGCCAAAAAGGCTTTATCGAGCTTAGCATCAGCTAAACGAAAGGGTACGTTCATCCATGAGCGGTTATTCTTCGCCACTGGATTACTATAAAAATCACTGTCATCAATGGTTTTGTACAGCAGTGCTTGCTTAGCATGGTTGAGTTTAGCCATGGCATCTAAGCCACCCTGCTCTTTTAACCATTTAAAAACCAAGCCAGACAAGTACCAAGAAAAGGTCGGTGGTGTGTTGTACATCGAGCCATTATCCGCCGCAACTTTATAGTTGAGCATGGTTGGGCAACTGGCGCGCGCATGACCGAGTAAGTCTTCACGTACAATGCCGACCACTAAACCACTTGGGCCAATATTTTTCTGTGCGCCGGCGTAAATCATTCCGTAGTCACTGACATTGATAGGACGCGATAAGATATCCGATGACATATCAACAACCAGCGGGGTATCGCCAGTGTCCGGCGTCCAATCAAACTGCAAGCCACCAATGGTTTCATTGCTAGCATAGTGCACGTAAGCGGCATCTTTACTCAACTTCCATTCGTTCTGACCTGGAATGGCAAAGTAATCATGTTCTTTGGCGCTGGCCGCCACATTGATATTGCCAAAGCGACGGGCTTCATCAATGCTTTTTTTCGACCAAATACCGGTATCGATATAGTCCGCACAACCACCATCCGCTAAAAAGTTCAGTGGGATTTGCGCAAACTGCTGGCTGGCGCCACCTTGCATAAACAACACTTTATAGTTGCTTGGTACATTTAATAGGTCGCGTAAATCCTGCTCAGCTTCGGCGGCAATCGCAGTGTACTCGTCACTGCGGTGGCTCATTTCCATCACGGACAAGCCCTTGCCATGCCAATCGAGCAATTCGCTTTGTGCTTGTTTTAATACCGCTTCAGGTAGCGCAGCCGGGCCTGCGCAAAAGTTATAAGCTCTACTCACTGCTCTCTCACTCTTTAGGGTTGTTGGACTCGTCAGCAACAGATTCGGCACCTGTACTAACGTCATCGTGTTCAACGGCAGGTGCATCATCAGTAGATGCCTCTACTGCATGCTCGGCACCATCATCGTCTTGCGCATCTACATCATCACTGACAGTTGGCTCTTGTACGCGCTCTAAACCGACTAATGTTTCGTCGCTTGCTAAACGTATCAAGGTTACACCTTGAGTGTTGCGCGACAAAGAGGAAACCTCATCAACGCGAGTACGCACTAAGGTGCCTTGGTCAGAAATCAACATGATTTCTTCACCATCCAGCACTTGAATAGCGCCGACCAAATGCCCGTTACGCTCACTGCAAATCATCGCAATCACACCCTGACCACCACGACGGTAGCTGGGGAAATCAGCAATGGCTGTGCGCTTGCCATAACCACGCGCAGAAGCAGTCAGAATCTCGCTGCCCTCTTCTGGGATAATCATGGAGATCAGGCTCTGACCTTCAGGTAGACGCATACCACGCACACCACGAGCGGTACGGCCCATGGCACGCACATCAGTTTCAGCGAAACGTGTCACTTTACCGCCATCGGAGAACAACATCACTTCACGCGAGCCATCAGTCACTGCCGCTGAAATCAGGGTATCGTCATCATCCAAGCCCAAAGCAATTAAGCCTGAGGTACGTGGACGACTGAACTGCTCCAGCGGGGTTTTCTTAACCGTACCTTTGGCTGTTGCCATAAACACAAAGTGGTCTTCGGTGTACTCATCAACCGGCAGCATGGCGGTGATTTTCTCACCTTCATCCAATGGCAATAAGTTAACAATTGGACGGCCGCGCGCAGTACGTGAAGCTTCTGGAATTTCAAAGGTGCGCATCCAGTACACTTTACCTTTGCTAGAGAACAGTAAAAGTGTGGTGTGACTGTTGGCTACCAACAGGTGTTCTACGTAATCTTCGTCTTTCACGCCGGTCGCTGCTTTACCACGACCACCGCGACGCTGGGCGTCATAGGCATCTAGAGGCTGGCTCTTGGCGTAACCCAGGTGCGAAATCGTCACCACGCGCTCTTCTTCGGTAATCAGGTCAGCAATGGTTAAATCAACGCGTGATGCAGTGATTTCAGTGCGACGCTCATCACCGTAGTCGGCTTTAACTTTTTCTAGTTCTTCGCGAATAATTTCTAGCAAACGCACAGAACTGCCAAGAATTTTTAACAACTCGCTGATTTGCAGCAGAATCTCTTGGTACTCACTGAGCAGTTTCTCGTGCTCAAGACCGGTTAAGCGGTGCAAGCGTAACTCAAGAATAGCTTGGGCTTGCTCAGGTGACAGATGGTAGAAACCATCACGCATACCGTATTGCTCATCCAAATCTTCTGGGCGGCTGGAGGTTGCGCCGGAGCGCTCAACCATATCCGCAACAGCACTGGATTCCCAAGCTGTCGCGATCAAACGCTCTTTGGCTTCAGCGGGTGTTGGCGAGTCTTTAATCATCGCAATTACAGGGTCGATATTCGACAATGCAACGGCTTGACCTTCAAGAATATGCCCACGCTCACGTGCCTTACGCAATTCAAAGACAGTGCGGCGCGTCACCACTTCACGGCGGTGGCGCACAAAGACTTCCAGCATGTCTTTCAGATTGAGCAAACGCGGACGACCATCAACCAGAGCAACCACGTTGATACCAAACACGCTTTGCATCTGTGTTTGTGCATAGAGATTGTTGAGTACCACTTCGGGGACTTCACCACGACGCAACTCAATCACCACGCGCATACCGTCTTTATCCGACTCGTCGCGTAGCTCACTGATACCTTCCAGCTTTTTCTCTTTAACCAACTCGGCGATTTTTTCAATCAAGCGAGCTTTGTTCAGCTGGTAAGGTAATTCACTGATAATGATTTGCTGACGGCCACCGACCTTATCAATATCTTCGATAAAAGTGCGGGCACGCATATAAATGCGACCACGACCGGTGCGATACGCTTCGATAATACCTGCGCGGCCATTGATGATACCGGCGGTTGGGAAATCTGGACCTGGAATAAACTGCATCAACTCATCGATGCTGATCTCAGGATTGTCGATCAAAGCTAAGCAGCCATTGATGACTTCAGTCAGGTTGTGTGGCGGAATGTTCGTCGCCATGCCCACTGCAATACCTGAGGAGCCATTGACCAACAGGTTAGGCACACGGGTCGGCAGCACAGCTGGAATCATCTCAGTGCCGTCGTAGTTGGGCACCCAGTCCACTGTTTCTTTTTCAAGGTCTGCCAGCAGTTCATGGGCTAACTTGGTCATACGCACTTCGGTATAACGCATCGCTGCTGCGTTATCACCATCGAC
>CALZAE010000058.1 GCA_945612235.1 uncultured Gammaproteobacteria bacterium
CGCCCTTTCACGGCGGTAACAGGGGTTCGAGTCCCCTAGGGGACGCCATATTTAAGATTTAGTCTTAAAGCAATAAACCAGCCTAGAGCTGGTTTTTTTGTGTCTGTCGTTTGAGTTGTATGGGCTGGGTTGTTGTGCTGATTAGATGCTCTTAAAAAAGAGCATCATTGCTGCGGCGTGCTTCACGTTGTAATTGATAGACAAAGCGCTCGATCATGCGCTGGTCAGCACCAGTAAATGCGTGAAACTTAAATCCAGCCACTAGAGCGTTTGACGGCTCAATAGTGTGCAAGTGGCGCAGTTCGGCACTTAGGGTGATGTCGCCAGCGGGTAAGCAGATAGAGAAGGTTTCGTAGAGTTGCCCAGGTTGCAGGGATTGGCAATGTGACTTGAGTTCAACTTTGCAGCCTGTGGCTGAGATATCCAGCAAGCGTCCGGCAATGGGTTGTTCAATTTTTTTGCTGTCAATTTGCACGTCCAGGGATTGCTCGGGCAGCGTATCGGCGCGAAAAGCGTTTCTGCGCTGGTGGTAGGTCATTTCAGTAGGCAGAGTCAGCCAGTAGCAAGGTGAGCCGTCTAAGCTGTCAGCGAGTGCAGGCTGGTTGTGTGACCATGTCATGCGTACGCCTTCACGGTATGTGGTAATGCTCAGTTCCATACCGTTAAGCAGGTGCAGTTGCCCGTTGTTTGGAATCAGTTCATCAAATGCAATGCGGTTGTTGTCGCGATCGACGTCAACAATATAGCTTTGATAAATTTGCCTAGAGTCTGAAAACTTCAGCTCTAATGGAGCTCGGCTTAGCATCAGTGCGCGCAAATGAGCGCAGATTTCGATAGGAGATCTAAGTGTTTGAGGTGGTAATGATAGACCGTCATCAGATAATAAGTCAGACACTGGCAGCAATTTCCTTTTGACCGTATTGAGTGCACAAATAATTGCAAAGTATACCAGCAGTACTTGTGCTGTGGCTCGGTGTATTTAGAGTTTAAGCTTGGCTGAAAGGGCGCTGTTTATTACTGCTAGAGGCGCTACCGGTTTTGTCATAGAGCTTGGGTGTATCGTTACCGCGAATGATATTGAGCATGCTGCTGACGCTGGTCTGATTGCTGCGAATGAGGCGGCCATTGCGTAAGTTGGCATCTTGGCACTGCTCAATCAGTTGGCTCAGTTGCGTACTGCTGCTGAGTAACTCGCTATTCAGCTTGGATGTCGCAGCAAATTGCTGCAACCCTTCGGGATCTGCACTGAAATGACTTTGTAGCAATAGCTTGCTGCGTTCAGTGGCATGGATCTCGAGCATGCGTAGCAAAGGCTGTTTGTGGGTCAGCAGTTCTTGCAATTGTGTGAGTTCGCGGGCGCTTAAGGCGCTGAACTCTTGCTCGAGCACGGCAAGTAATTGCTGTGCTGTGTCGATGTCGCTGAGGAAAAGTTCAAGTAGGCGCTGGTCAGACATAATTACTTTCATCTAAAGTTAAAGTCGTGGCTGAGCTTTAAAACTGTGCTTCTAAGCTCAGCATTTTGCTTGCCACGCGCTCGTTATCAATTTGATAGCTGCCATCAGCAATAGCTTGTTTAAGCTGCGCAACTTTATCTGAGTTTACGCTGGGCATGTCTGCAAGCCTTTGTGACACGCTTTGCAACTGGCGTGCATCTTTACTCAGTTGTACTGACTCGCCTGCACTGGCTGATTTGCCTGTGGTTACTGAGTTGTTTTTAACGGAGTCTTGCGTGCTGATTTGCGCTGAGTTGTGCGAGCTTGAAATTGTTGGCTTGCTCAACCTTGCTGTGTTATTTGGATTATTAAAGTCGATAGCCATATAGAAACCTCAAATACGATATTTTAACGCTTGCTAGGTAATCGACCTTGCTGCAGGAAACTTTAGCGCTATTTTGCATATAAAAAACGTGGCTAATAATTAGGATGCATCGAGCCAGTACGCATGAATTTAGCAATCCATTTTAATGTACAGAGCCTTACATTGCTACCTCGACCTGCCCTGGAGCAGTGACGCGCGCATGAATAACGCGGTTGGAGCGGGTGTTGCGCACACGGATCTGCTGACCAATAGCGCCTTCTTCTAATGCCATGCCGGGCATACGCACAAACATCGAAGCACCGCTGGCGCTAATTACCACTGCATCGCCTTTATTAACGGCGGTGGCCGCTTTTAATGCGCTCACGGCAATAACCTGATTGGGCTGCACTGGGCGGGTGAGTTTTTGCCCGACAACATTTTCAAGATTGAGTATATAGCCTTGGCGTAGGCTGCTAACATCGCGTTCAGCAAGTTGTACGTCAGAATATTGAATAACGCTATTGCGCTGCATGGAGCGCACGGCAACGGCCACTTCTTGATAGAGATTAACGTGGCCAGGTACAAAAATAGTCCAAGGAGCGTTGCTGTCGCAGCGCACCCTTAGAGTGACGCGACCAATAGGTTGCGCGGGGCTTTCTAAGCTGGCTTGCAAAGGAATAGAGCAAGCGGGTAAGCGCAGGCGTGGATCCAGTCGGCCTATTTTGACGCTATGACGTCCATTGATATTGTTATCACTGAGGTGCTGAGCAGTGATTTCCTCAAGAAATGCTTGGCTGGTGCCGATAATCTCTTGTTGCAAGCTTTGTGCTTGAGCCTGGCTGGACAAAGCAATTATAAAGCACGCAGAAGCGGCCTGCTTAATAATGCGGGTGAGGTGTAGTGAGTGCCAAGAAAACGTCATCAATAGTTTCATATCATTGTTTAAGCAGGAATTGTGCCGCATTGAGTGTGATTTGCGCCAATCAGTATTCAAAAGTAGGAGCTTGAGTATGGCTAGTGTATTGGATTCAGTAAACCAGCGAACGCAGTTGGTGGGTAAAAACCGTTTGGAGTTGTTGCTGTTTCGTTTAAATGGCAAGCAACTTTACGGTATTAATGTATTTAAAGTGCGCGAAGTACTGCAGTGTCCAAAACTGACCATCATGCCACGCTCTGATCCTATTGTGCGTGGTGTTGCCAGTGTGCGAGGACGAACGATACCGGTGATGGATCTGGCTTTAGCCACCAGTCTAAAAGCCTTAGATAACCCTGAAAAAGGATTTGTGATTATTACTGAGTACAATATGAAAGAGCAGGGTTTTTTAGTCAGTGCTGTTGAACGTATTGTGAACTTGAACTGGGAAGAAATTCATCCACCTCCACAGGGCACCGGCCGCGATCACTATTTGACCGCAGTGACACGCTTAGATGATGAGTTGGTTGAAGTCATTGACGTTGAGAAGGTTTTGTCGGAAGTTTCACCATCTTCAGAAGAAATTTTGACTGACTCTTTAACGGAGCAAGTGCGGATTAGTGCATTAAGCAAAAAAATCCTGATCGTCGACGATTCCAGTGTGGCACGTAAACAGGTATTGCGTTGCTTGCAAGCTGTGGGTGTTGAGGTGGTTGCATTGAATGATGGGCGGGCAGCCTATGAATATTTACATCAAATGCTGCAAGAAGGTAAAAATCCAGCCGATGAGTTTCTGATGATGATTTCAGATATTGAAATGCCAGAAATGGATGGCTATACCTTAACCGCGCAAATACGCGATGAGCCACGCTTAAAAGATCTGCATATTTTATTACACACTTCACTGTCAGGTGTCTTTAATAAGGCGATGGTGGCAAAAGTGGGTGCGGATGATTTTTTAGCAAAGTTTCGCCCAGATGATCTTGTTGATCGTGTTGTAGAGCGTATACAGGCAGTTGATGGGTTATAATTAAAAAATATAGAGTGCTATGTTGAGCACATTTTAAGAGCTATTTTAAAAGGCGGTCAATGTGTCAGTCTCACCAGCAGAATTTAATGCGTTTAGAGAGTTTCTTGAAAAAAAATCAGGAATTGTCTTAGGGGATAATAAGCAGTATTTAGTGACAAGTCGCTTAAAAAAGCTACAGGAAGAGCATGGCATTAAATCATTGACTGAGCTGATGACGCGTATGCAAGCACAGCCACGCGGACTCTTACAAGAGCAAGTCGTGGATGCGATGACCACGAACGAAACCTTATGGTTTAGAGACACCTTTCCTTTTGACATTATGAAAAATAAAGTGTTGCCCGAGTTGCTGAAAAAACAGCCCGGTCAGCGCTTACGTATTTGGTCGGCAGCGTGCTCTTCGGGTCAAGAGCCCTACTCACTGTCGATGACCGTAGATGAGTATGATCGAGCTAACTTGGGTCAAGGCAAGGCAGCAGTACAGATAGTTGCAACCGATTTATCACCCTCAATGCTGCAAGCATGTAAAGAAGGTGAGTACGATAGTTTAGCCATTGCTCGTGGTTTATCGCCTGAGCGTTTAGACACTTATTTTGATAAAACGCCAGCTAATACTTGGAAAGTGAAACAGGCCATCAAAAGCCGTATCGAATTTCGCCTCATGAACTTGCTCGACAGTTATGCAGGTTTGGGTAAGTTTGATGTGGTATTTTGCCGCAATGTACTGATTTACTTCTCGCCTGAAGCTAAGAAAGATATTTTAATGCGTATTCACGCCACGCTAAAGCCCGGTGGCTATTTGATTTTAGGTGCTTCAGAAGCACTCAATGGCTTACCTGAGTTGTACAGCATGGTGCAATGCAGTCCGGGTATTATTTATCAGGCTAAGTAATTTGCCGAGTGCAGTACAATAAAAAACGGCCCCGAGAGGCCGTTTTTTTATGCCAACTTATTGGGTAAAAGCAAAGGTGTCAGGACGTGCTCCAGCCCAGAAACGCTGGAACACAATATGCTCAGGTTGACGCTCAGGATTGAGCAAGTCACCTGCTTGCAAATAGGGGTGCAGGGTACCCAGAGAGCGGACTAGGGTTGGTGAAACTCGACGAATAATATGCTCAGGGCCGAACTCGTTGGGGTGCTGCAAACCTGCGGCTTCAACCAGTTCGCGCAGGGTGGCAACTGTGCGGGCGTGGAAGTGTTGTACGCGTACCGCTTTATCCGGTACATCCAAACCTTTCCAGCGCTTTTCATCCTGAGTGGCAATGCCTGTTGGGCAGCGGTCGGTGTGGCACGATTGCGATTGAATACAGCCCAAAGCAAACATAAAGCCACGCGCTGAGTTACACCAGTCTGCGCCAAGCGCTAAGGTGCGGGCGATATCAAAGGCCGTGATGATTTTACCAGCGGCACCAATCTTGATTTTGTCGCGTAAATTTAAGCCCACTAAGGTGTTATGCACCAGCATCAGGCCTTCGCGCATGGGTGTGCCAATATGATCAGCAAACTCCAGCGGCGCGGCACCAGTGCCACCTTCAGCGCCGTCCACCACGATAAAATCAGGGGTGATGCCAGTGCTGAGCATGGCTTTGGCAATGGCAAACCACTCCCAGGGATGGCCAATCGCTAGTTTAAAGCCGGTGGGTTTACCGCCGGATAAGTCACGCAGTTGCGCAATAAAATGCAGTAACTCTTCAGGAGTGGAAAAAGCTGAGTGTGAGGCCGGTGAAATACAGTCTTGGCCTTCTGGCACGCCGCGGGTACTGGCGATTTCGGCGTTGACTTTAGCGCCGGGTAGCATACCGCCATGACCGGGCTTGGCACCTTGAGACAGCTTCAATTCAATCATTTTGACTTGCTCAAGTGTGGCGCGCTCAGCGAAACGCTCAGGGCTGAAAGTGCCATCATCATTGCGTGCACCAAAATAGCCAGAGCCCAATTCCCAGACCATATCGCCACCTTGCTCACGGTGGTAGCTGGAAATCGAGCCTTCACCCGTGTCGTGGTAGAACTGACCCAAACGCGCACCTTTGTTAAGTGCACGAATGGCATTGGGCGATAGTGAGCCAAAGCTCATCGCAGAAATGTTAAAGATGCTGGCCGAGTAGGGTTGCTTGCAATCAGGTCCCCCGATCTCGATGCGGAAGTTATTATTATGTAACTTGGTTGGGCTGATGGAGTGGTTAATCCACTCGTAACGGGTGTTATAGACGTTTTTCTCAGTACCAAAGGCCCGGGTTTCCAGTTCTGATTTAGCACGTTGATACACCAGTGAGCGCTGGTCGTGAGAGAACGGGACCTCGTCATCATCGGCTTCAACGATGTACTGGCGCAACATCGGGCGCAGTTCTTCAAAAATAAAGCGGATGTGCGCAGCAATAGGGTAATTGCGGCGTAAGGTTGAGTGGGTTTGGCGAATATCAATAATGCCGACTATAGTTAAAGCGATAAAAATAGAGCTTAACAACAACCACCAAGGGTTGTGCAAAGACATTTTTAAGGTGGCTAAACTACCGATAATAGCAAGGGCAAATAAAGCGTAACGTAAGAAAATCAGCATAAACTCTCCAAGGGTTTAAGTTGTATATTGAGTCAGCACAGCAAGCCTAACTAAGGCAGATTAAAGTTGCTGTGCTGCAAAGGTATCGCATTGATTGACTGCGCCGGTGCGGTAACCGTGATTAAACCAGCGCTCGCGTTGCGCCGATGTGCCGTGGGTAAAAGAATCCGGTACCACATGGCCGCGCGCTTGCTGTTGCAAGCGGTCATCGCCAATCGCACGTGCAGCGTTGAGGGCATCTTTTAAATCACCAGGCTCCAGCCAGGCATGACGTTGCTGGGCATGATGCGCCCACACGCCAGCAAAGCAGTCGGCTTGTAATTCTTGGCGTACCAATAAGCCGTTATCCCCAGTGACACGCTCGCCACGCTGACGGGCTGAATGAACACGGGCAGAAATACCCAGCAAGGTTTGTACGTGATGACCCACTTCATGGGCAATCACATAGGCTTGGGCAAATTCACCGGTGGCGGCAAAGCGCTGTTCCATTTCTTTAAAGAAAGATAGATCTAAATACACTTGCTGATCAGCAGGACAATAAAACGGGCCTACAGCCGAATCAGCAGAGCCGCAGGCAGAACGTACGCTACCGTTAAATAGCACTAAGGTTGGGTCTTTATAGGTTTTACCAGCCTGGCGAAACAGTGTGCGCCAAGTGTCTTCGGTATCACCCAAGATGGCGCGCACAAACTCAGTTTGCTCATCAGTGCGCGGTGCCGCTTGTTGTGGGGTCGATATACCGGTATTGATGCCGCCTTGCTGCATGACTTGCGTGGCAACCTGACCGACAATTTGCATTGGATCTTGGCCACTGATCAAGCCCATCACTACTATCACTGCTACAGCGGCGAGGCTGATGCCTTTGCCGCCGATACCGCCACTTTTGCCGCGTTGATCGACGACATTGTCACTGCGGCGTCCTTTTTTCCAGCGCATAACATATCCTGCAATAGCTTAAGAAGTATGCCAAACAATGCTTTCAACGCTGCCGTCGGCACTGGTGCTGAGCCACTGATCAACATTGCTGTCACCGTCAGCTTCTTGCCAGCTGCCCGGAGCGCAGCGCACATTGGTTTGCAGTGCAGCAGCGGCGGCGAGTGCGCATTCGGTATCATCAGCCCATGGTGTGCTGGCGCTTTCCAGTAACAGGCTGTGCCATTTGCCGACAGCTTTTTCAAACCACACCACAGGAATACCAGCACACTCGCAGCGTGAAACCCGGCCTTTTTCCTGCCAGACACAAGGTGCATTGAGGGCCGATTCCAGCCAAACCGTGATGGCTGTACGGTCTATATCTTTAACGTAGATTTCAATATCAGGTTGGCGCATGCTTTAGTCTTCCAGTTTCTCGATCCAGTCGTAGCGAATCGCCACGGTGGTGGTGAGTGTTTTTTCAATAACCGCTGCACGTTTTTCGGCGTTAGCACGCCAGCCATGTGGGGTCATCGCCAGTAAATTGCTACGGTCTTGCGCATCATCCAAGGTCATAGTGAAATATAAAGTTTCACTGTGAATTTGCCGCATACCCTCAGGGATTAATTGCAGGTGCTTGCTGTCATCATAATCACGTACTTCGTCATACAGATGTTCGCGCAGTTCAATCAGGTGATCGCTGGTGGGTCCCATGCGCAGCAAGGCACCGCCGGGTGCCAGCACGCGCTGGGCTTCTTGCCAATCCAACGGGCTAAAAATACTTGCCACCGCTTGGCAACTGTTGCTGGCTAAAGGCAGGCGCGCCATGCTCGCCACAATCCATTCGGTCTTGGCGTCACGTTTACAGGCTTGCTTGACCGCCTCGCGTGAAATATCCAGTGCGTAACCTTGGCTGTCAGGCAGGGCTTGTGCGATATGCTCGGTGTAATAGCCTTCACCGCAGCCAATATCCAACCATTTGCGCGGCTGGCGCTCTTGCATCAGCGTGGCAAAGCGTTGCGCTAATGGCGCGTAATGGCCTGCACAAAGAAAGTCACGGCGCGCTTGCACCATCGCAGGATTATCCCCTGGTGCGCGGCTGTTTTTATGTTGGACGGGTAATAAATTGATATAGCCTTGTTTGGCACGGTCAAAATTGTGGCCAAAGATGCAGCGTAAGCTGTTGTCGTGCGCAGTCAGTGCCGATTGGCAGATGGGGCAAGTAAGCATGCCAGTCACCGAACCTTAGATAAGAAGAATATAAGTAAAATATGCAGATCACTGCACGTTATGAAGATATTGTGGTGCAGTATAACGCTCAGTACGTCAGTCAAGCATGCCTACAGTGTAGTGAAAAGGCCTGTGTTTTGTAAGCACTGTCGGGAATACTGCTAGAATATGGCAGCGATTTTTTTGAGGTTGTCTGATGGACGATTTACGTTTTGGCGGCATTGCGCGCCTGTATGGGGTTGAGGGCTTGCAACGCTTAGAGCAAGCGCATGTTGCGGTGGTGGGTATCGGCGGGGTGGGCTCTTGGGCCGCTGAAGCTTTAGTACGTTCCGGCGTGGGTGAGATTTCATTGTTCGACTTGGATGATATCTGCATTACCAATATCAATCGTCAAGCCCATACCCTGACCGATACGGTCGGGCAGGCGAAAGTCGAGGTGATGGCGCAGCGCTTATTGGCGATTAATCCAGCCTGTACAGTGCATGCCATTGCCGATTTTGTCAGCCAAGACACCATGGCTGAGTACATCAGCCAAGATTTAGACTTTGTCGTGGATTGTATTGACAGTGTGCAAGCCAAAGCCGCACTGATTGCTTGGTGTAAGCGCCGTAAAATTCAAATCATTACCACTGGTGGTGCCGGCGGGCAGATTGACCCAACACAAATTCGTGTCGGTGACTTAAATAAAACCTTTAATGACCCGCTGGCGGCCAAAGTGCGCTCTATTTTGCGCAGCGATTATAATTTTTCCCGCACGCCTGGCCGTCATTACAGTGTGCCTTGCGTGTATTCCACTGAACAATTGCGCTATCCCAATCCAGACGGCACAGTGTGTGCCAGTAAAAGCTTTGCCGGCGATGGCGTAAAACTCAACTGTGCTGGTGGTTTTGGTGCGGCCATGACCATGACTGCGACTTTTGGCTTGGTCGCTGCAGCGCGTGCCATTGATAAAATCGTAGCAGGCGCGCGCCGACCTTCAGAGCGCAGCGCAGTGGTCAAGCCTGTGCAGTTATAATTGGATAAGGTGTCGTGTGCTGTGCAGTTGCTCGGCACGAAAGTATTGAACTTAGTTGCGTTTTTACCTTCTTAAGACGGTAGCCAGTGCATAGTGTCGACTGTTAACATCAGTACCTTTGTACTCCACATAAGCCGTAAGGCATAAGGCAAGGACATTATAATGAAGTTACATCGTTTAGCGGCTTCGGTTGCTGTACTGACTCTAGTACTAGCTGGTTGTGATAGCGGCTCTAAGGTCAGTTCTGATTTAAAAACACCAGCGCAGAAGGCCTCTTACGGTATTGGTTTGAGCATGGGTAAAAACCTCAGCCAAGAAGGTATGGA
>CALZAE010000059.1 GCA_945612235.1 uncultured Gammaproteobacteria bacterium
ATGGTTCTACCAGCACACACCTAACGATGCCTGGGACTTCTCAGGTAACAACGAGCTGGTACTCTTTGATCACAAAGACAAAAAAGGCAAGGTCACCAAAGCCACAGCTCACGCTGACCGTAACGGTTTCTTCTATGTCGTCGATCGTGAAAACGGCAAACTGAAAAACGCCTTCCCATTTGTCGATGGTATTACTTGGGCGTCACATATCGACTTAGAAACCGGCCGTCCGGTTGAAAACAAAGGCCAGCGTCCACCTAAGCCTGAGCCTGGTGAGAAGCGCGGTAAGGCAGTACAAGTATCACCGTCATTCTTAGGCGGTAAAAACTGGAACCCAATGGCTTACAGCCAAGATACTGGTTTGTTCTATGTACCGGCCAACCACTGGCAAGAAGACTACTGGACTGAAGAAGTCTCCTACAAAAAAGGCTCGGCTTACTTAGGTCAAGGCTTCCGTATCAAGCGTCTGTTTGATGACCACGTGGGTATCTTACGCGCGATGGATCCAACCACAGGTAAAGTGGCTTGGGAACATAAAGAGAAATTACCCCTGTGGGCCGGCGTGTTGGCCACCAAAGGTAACCTTGTCTTCACCGGTACCAGTGATGGTTACTTCAAAGCCTTTAACGCCAAGACGGGTAAAGAGCTGTGGAAATTCCAGACCGGTAGTGGCGTGATTTCACCACCAGTCACATGGGAAATGGATGGTCAGCAGTACATCGGCGTGACCTCAGGTTACGGCGGCGCGGTACCACTGTGGGGCGGCGATATGGCGGAATTGACCAAGCCGGTTGCACAGGGCGGTTCATTCTGGGTGTTCAAATTGCCAGAGTGGGATAACAAGTAATAGCACTGCGTCTATGACTTAACACTCACCGCTGCTGTGCTGGCATGGCAGCGGTTTTTCCTGAGGAACTCGATATGCAACGTCACCTTTTATCGGCTCTGGCCTTGGTGCTCAGCACCGCAGTCTGGGCCAGCGACGATGTGCCCACCATCAACGGCTGTAAGCTTGAGCCCGGCAGTAACTGCGCTGGTATGGATCTGCGCAACGCTGATCTGAGCAATATGAATTTGAAAAAAATCAACTTCGACAAAGCCAACTTATCCGGTGCCAATTTGCGTCACGCGCAATTGGATTTAGCCACCCTCAATCAAGCCAACTTAACCGGTGCTAACCTAACCCGCGCCAGCTTACAACAAGCGAGCCTACGCGGTGCTAATTTGGACAACGCCAAGCTGATCGCCATTACCGGCTGGGCGATGATGGCGCAAGGTGCGCAGGGCAAGAACACCGATTTTAGCGGTGCTAATCTGGATTTCGCTCGCCTATCAGGGGCGAAGTTACGCAAAGCCAACTTTAATGCGGCCAATTTAGAAATGGCCTGGTTTACTAAAAGCGATGTGCGGCAATCGACCTTTATTGATGCCAATATGCAAGAGTCTAAATTCAGCGAAGCCAATATGGCCAAAGCCAATATGAGCGGCGCGCGCCGTCACTACGCAACATTCCTCGGCACATTTATGGAAGGCTGTACTGCATGCCCCACCGATTGGTAAGCACCCTCTCCTTGCACAGCTAATAGCGGCTTTTCCACCGACTATTAGCTGGCCTCACCAATGCGTAACACCCCGGTATCAATGGCTAAATGCACCAACTCCACCTGAGAACTGACCTGTAATTTCTGCTTGAGCAAGGTCATATAGTTGGACACAGTTTTACTGCTGATCGATAAGTTCTGCGCAATCTGCTGGGTGGCAAAACCGCGCGCTAACATCACAAAGACTTCCATTTCCCGTGGCGTCATACTTTGTAGGCGCGGATCAATCGCCCCCGGTAAATACTTGTGACAGGCCAACTGGGTGGCAATCGCTTGCTCGATATACATATGCCCGGTCAGGGTACGGCGCACTGCCTCAATCAACACCTCAGGCGCAGCACTTTTACTGATATAGCCAGCCGCGCCAGCATCCAAAGCCTGACGCACCAAGCTCAGCTCATCGTGCATGCTAAAAAACAGCACCGGCAATTGCGGTAAACGCTGGCGTAAGCGCCGACAGGTTTCTAAGCCACTGATCCCCGGCAAACCAATATCCAGAATCACCACATGCGGATTCACCATCGGCATGCACTGCAAGGCTTCTTCACCACTGCTGGCCTGCGCAATCTCCACCTCAGGCAAGCAGGCACTGAGCAAGCTGGCATAGCCGTGGCGCACGACGGCGTGATCATCCACTAAAAGTATTTTCATACGCTACTCGCTAAATTGTCATGGGGTACAGGCGCGCGCAGATACAAGCTCCAGCCGCGATCTGAACGGGTTTGCATCTGCAACTGTGCAGTTAACGCCTGCGCCCGTGCCGTGATGGAATGCAGGCCGATACCGTACTGAAGTGGCTCACCACCGCTGCCGTTATCACGCAGCAATAAGCGCCAAGACTGCTGTTTATACTGCAGCCAAATGTGCACCTGAGTGGCTTGGCCGTGGCGCTGGGCATTGGTCAGCACTTCCTGTAATAACAGCTGTAAGTGCTGTTGCTGCGCCGGCGCTAAGTGCGGCGCGGGGCCAAGAAGGTGCACATCACAGTGCAGACCATGCAGTTGCTGCCAGTGTTCTTGTAAATTGTGCAGCAGTTGCGGCAGGCTCAGTGACGGCGCTGGCAGCGGAGATAAATCACGCACTAAGGCCTGAAAACCCTGCTGCAAATGACTGGCCTGCTGCTGCAGTACATCTGCAACCTTACGAATAGCTACCGGCTGTTCAGCGATGATATCGAGTAATTGAATTTGCGCGCGCATGCCGGCCACATATTGGCCGAGATCATCGTGTAAGGCTTGCCCCAGTTGTTGGCGCTGCAATGCGGGCTGGGCAACTAAGGCTTGGCTGAGACGCTGATTTTCACTCTGCGCCTGGTGCAGTTGCTGTTTAAGCTGCTGCAATTCAAGGGATAAAGACGCCAGCGTAATACTAGAGACCGACTGGGGCATGCTTTTTCCTTGATGTTGCGGAACATTACTGCATGCTAATCAGAGCTTGCGCCGAACATTCTCCTACCTTGGTACTGGCTAGCAGGTACTTTATGCATATATTGTTCTCGGCACAGATTTTTTAGGCGCGCGGTTCAGCGCTACAACTGCGCACATAAGTAGCTTGTGCGCGGCGTGATGTAGTTCTACAGAGGTCAATACTGTGCTTATTACCGCCCTTGTGCCTGGTAGCCAACAAGGCAGCTCGATGCGCCACGACTCCAGATAATCGCGAAAAACAGTACTTTAGTACTGAATCAAGCAGCATAATGTAGCATTCCCAAGGAGTGCTGTTTTGCATCTAATGGAGACAATCAAACTGAGAACTTACCATGCTCAAATCAGTCTGCGCAGCACTTATGATGACGTTACTGCCCTTGGCGGCGGCCAGCAGTTATGCCGAGCAAAATAGCTTATTTAATAGCGACGGATATCGCAGCACGCTGTATCGTAGCCCCACGCCAACTTCACACGAGCAAGCACACACTCTTGAGCCCAGCGAGCTGCTCGCGCTCCAAGAGCAACAGCCTGATGTATTACTGATTGATGTGTACCGCAACCCTTGGCTGCGTGGGCACTTCACCTTGCAAGAAGTGCACAAAAACATTCCCAACAGTTTATGGTTGGCCAATTGCGGCAATGGTGCGCTGGACCAACACTGGACGGCCTACTGTGAGAATAACCTGGCGCAAGCCACCGCTGGCAATCTGGCGCAGCCCATCGTATTTTATTGCCGCTCGGACTGCTGGCTCGGCTGGAATGCGATTAAACGTGCACACGCCTTAGGCTACAACAATCTGTATTGGTTACGTGATGGCATTGATGCTTGGGAGCAAGCTGGTTTACCGCTAGTCGAGGCTCAACCCGTACCTTTGCAGTAATTTTTCATATAAAAACGAGGTCAAAGACCATGTACAACATCTTAATCGCTGACGATCATCCCCTGTTTCGCGAGGCGATTTGCAATGTGATTCGCTCAGGCTTTCCAGGTTGCACCATCCTTGAAACGGCAGATTTAGACAGCACTCTGCTGTTAGCCGCCGAGCATGACAATCTGGATTTGATTCTGCTGGACCTGAATATGCCCGGCATGAGCGGCCTCAATGGTTTGATGAGCCTGCGCAACGAAGCGCCGACTATTCCAGTGGTGATTGTCTCTGCTGAACAAGATAAACACATTGTGTTGCAGGCGATTACCTATGGCGCGGTGGGTTTTATTACCAAGTCCACGCCGCGTGAGCAAATGACTGCAGCGATTGAGCAAGTACTCAACGGGCATGTGTATTTGCCGGCAGAAATTATTCGCTCAGAACAGTCCAACACCCGCCGCACCCCACGCGAAGCGACCATCTCACCGGAACTGCTGCAAGCCCTGACTCGTAAACAACTGCAGGTCTTAGAGCGCATGGCTAAGGGCGAGTCTAATAAGCAAATTGCTTACAACTTAGATATTGCCGAAACCACAGTAAAAGCCCATGTGTCGGCGATTTTGCGCAAACTCAATGTACACAACCGCGTGCAAGCCATTCTCTCGGTCGGCGATATTGATTTCGCTACCTATCTGCGCCGTTAAACCCTTCATGATGAGCTGGCGGGCACAAGTGCTCGCCCTACGATAATCCATGCTGTTTAGGTGTTGGCGCCTGGTTTGTATATGTATTTCGCTATGCATCGGGCAGATAAGTCGGCATAAGGTGCCACTCAAGCTATACTAAGCCTCTGTACATTATGGTTGGGGCTTAGAGCATTATGATTGAGAATCGTATCACTTATCGCCATTTACAGTGTTTTATTGAGATTGTTCGGCAAAATAGCGTTACACGTGCGGCGGATGTTTTAGCCTTGACTCAGCCTGCTGTCTCTAAAAAGCTCAAAGAGCTGGAAGATATGCTCGATGTGCGACTCATGGAGCGCAGTAAAAAAGGCATTGAGCTGACGCAATTTGGCGAGGTATTTCTCAAATATGCGGGAGCCAGTCTCTCAGCGCTGCGCGAAGGCACTGACAGTATTATTCAGGCACAAATGAAAGGCAGTATGCGGATCAGTGTCGGTGTGCTGCCCACTGTGGCCGCCAGCATGATGCCCAACGCAGTACTGAAGTTTCGCAAGTCAGGCATGGATGTCACACTCAACTTAATCTCAGGACCCAATAGCCTATTACTTGCTCAGTTGCGCGTTGGTGAGCTGGATTTAGTTGTTGGCCGCTTAGCTGAACCTAAGCTGATGACCGGTCTCTCCTTTCAGCACTTGTATTCAGAAATCGTCACCTTTGTTGTTCGTCCTGGGCATCCGCTGCTGAAGCGCAACTCCTTTAACATCCAAGATATTCGCAATTACAATGTGATATTTCCCACCAAAGACTCCATTATTGCCACCTCGGCAGAGCGATTTTTAATCTCGCAAGGCGTCGGTATGTTGTCAGATAAAATTGAAACGATTTCCGTATCCTTTGGTAAAGAATACATTCGTCAGTCGGATGCGATTTGGGTGATTTCACGCGGTGTCGTGGCGCGGGAAATAGAGGAAGGTGATCTGGTCGAACTGCCCATTGACACCAAAGAAACACTAGGGCCTGTGGGTTTGACCACACGTGCAAACACCATTGCGACGCCAACGGTACAGATGTTTATGAACTGTATTAGTAGCACCGCTGAATTATTGGAAAAAAAAATGGGCTGAGCATCAACTCAACCCATTTCTGATGCAGTCACTGAGAACTGCAGCACTCAGCTATCAACCTTTAAAGGTGTCTAAGTCGATACCTGATTTACCCGGTGCCAAGATATTATTCGGGTCTAAAGCGCGCTTGAGGGTGTGCTCCAAACGACGTTTAACTGGACCGTAACTGTCAGCCACACGATCCATAAAGCGCGTGTTGACGCGATATACTGCGTAGCCTGCTTTTTCGAACTCATCGAGTAGCTCGTTAAAGCACAAATCAGCACGTTTCACTTCTTCTGGGTTGGTGCGGTCATAGAGCACGTCAATCACGTGGTGCATATCGCGCCAGCCCACAATAAACTCACCCACATAGTCAAGGCCATGCTTATTGAGAATGGTTTTGGCTAGCGTTTTTTGCTTGTCGCACTCGTTACCTTTAGCTTGGCTCACAGGTGCAAACCACATTGAACCACCGCCCCCACGCCAGTTATACAAACCAAACTCACGCAGATTTGGAATACCAGACATTAACTTAGCACGGTAGGCAAAGGGCTCAGTATTGCCGGCTTCTTCTTCAGTGATCATGCGGCCTTTGCCCAGCTGCTTCAGCGCACCTGTAACAATATTCCAGTTCACTTCAACCTGCTCTTTGGTACCGTACAAGGCGCAGTACACGTTCCATGCACCGAGCTTTTTATCTTTCTGGATTTGCTTGAGAATCGCATCCGAGGTTGCACCCGGCTCAATGGTGTAATCCGAGCGACGTACACCCGCAGTGGAGGCTTCCCAGAGTACGCCAGCAATCACTACCGAGTTGGGAATAACCTGCGCAATACGCAATGGACGAATAAAGTCGACAATTTCCGCAATATCAGCTTCTTCGTCAAACTGAATCTCAAACGGCTTAATCACCGGTGGTTTAGGCATCAGCCAGAAACCCATTTTAGTGCAAATACCATAGTTGGCTTGGGTAAACATACCGTCAAGTGTTGGACCGTAACCCCACTTAAACACTTGCCATGCGTTGTCACCTTTAACGCCACCCATACCGGTGCGATACACTTCACCATTGGCCAGCACCAACTCCATACCGCACTGCATTAAGAAGTGCTCACCGTAGGGTGTGTAACCCACACCGCGATCCATAGTGTTACCTAAAGGACCGGCAATTGCCGAGGGTGCTGAGAATGACAGCATCAAAGGAATGTTGTTGTCTTCTAAATAGTCATACAACTGCTGATAAGTCACACCTGGCTCAACCAAAGCTGTACCAAGATCAGCATCAACGTGCAGAATCTTATTCATTTTTTGCAGATCAAGAATAATCTGCCCACGGTGATGTGGTGCTGCAGAACCGTAGCCAAAGTTACGACCGGTGGAGATGGTCCACACGGGAATTTTGTATTTATTACAGATCGCAACCACACCTTGCACTTGCTCAACGGTGGTGGCGGTGACTGCGGCTGAAGGTGCGTGCGCGGCATCTTCAACAGGCATCATAATTTTGTTGTAAGGCTTGAGCTGAGCTTCTTCGGTCAAGACATTGTCATTGCCCAATAAGGTGCGAAACTCGCTGATCGCCTGATTGAAGTCGGCTTGGGTAATGCCTTTTGGCAATACCTTAGTATTTTGTGTAGTCATGAGTTTAGAGTCCTTCAGGTTTCAATCGAAAACGAAACAAAGTGGCCGTCAACGGCAGCAGTCTGGGTCGGTGGCGTCGTGCGTAAATAGCGACGATTGGGCTCCGCTGAAGCCAACGCAAAACCCAAAGAAGCGGCCCAATCACTGCTGGCTGACAAAGTCTGCTCAGTCATCGCCGTAGGACGGCTGCAACTGTGTGCATGTTCAGCAAATTGCGTGATGCAATTGGCATTTTGCGTGGTTGCTGAAATACGGTGACGTGACTTGCCATTGAGCGTGGCGTGCTGCCCCATCCAATGCACTCGCGCACCGGCACTGCGCGCGATATCTAACAGCAACATGCCGCTAGCATCGTCCACTAAGCCTAAAATGCGCTCACCTTTAGAGTGCTGTAAGCGCTGAGCAAATGAACTGATGAAATCCATCTCATGCTCAGCCTGCAGCACTGTCAGCTGCCCCGCACTGGGGTTGGCTTTGACGCCAGCTATAAATGCTGTGTGCGCGTTTTTATCGCTGACTAACAGCACAACAGGTTTGCGCGTCGTCGCAGAACTGACCTGCGCCGCTGCCGCTAAGCCTGCTTGACTTAACGCCAGAGCAGCACCACCTAAAGCAATGCCTTTTAATACAGAACGACGTTCAATGCTCATAATTACTCCTTGCTTGCAGCAGGTAGTTCCTGAATATATTGACTGACTTGCGCTAAGGCTTTGTCATCAATAAAGGACGCAGCAAAGGCTGGCATCGCGCGAAAGCCATTACGAACAATCGCAGTAGTGTAAGCCGGGTTTAGATTGCGGCCTGACAACACAGGACCAATATCACCAGCGGTTTCATGACAATGACCACAGACTTTTGCATACACCTGTTCGCCATCTTTAAAACGGCTCTCACTGTTTGCGTAAGTCGCTGCACTGGCTAGCAGCACAGGCACAACAAGGCTTTTTAACACCAAGGATTTTATCTTCACAGACATAATGGAGTTTCCTTTATTTTTATTAGAGCAATTAAAATGGGTACTGACGCGGCGTATGCTGCACAGTAATCCAATGATCACGGGTAAATTCTTGAATGGCCCACTCGCCATTAAAGCGCCCTAGACCCGAGCCTTTCTCACCACCAAAGGCAGCGTTTGGTGCATCGTTGACTGGCATATCATTGATATGCGTCATGCCCGCCTGGATACCCTGAGCAAAGCGCACACCACGCTCTAAACTGGCGGTAAATACAGCGCTGGATAAGCCATATTCACTTTGGTTGGCCAGCACTAAAGCATGCTGCTCATCAGTGGCACTTTGAATACCAACTAGAGGACCGAAAATTTCTTCACGGGCAATATCCATATCCGCAGTCACGTTACCGAACACATGCGGTGGTAATACATTACCCTGCGCTGCGCCACCCACTAACAAGGTGGCACCTTCTTGTTTGGCTAACTCAACTTTGTGCAGCAAGCCAGACAACTGTTTAGCGTTAATCACTGGACCAACAACGGTATCGGCCAAGCTTGGATCGCCATATTTAAGTGCACTGACACGCTCAACATAACGACGCGTAAACTCTTCGAGCAGTGGTTGCTCAACAATGATGCGGTTGATCGCCATGCAGATTTGGCCTTGGTGTAAGAACTTACCCACCACTGCCGCATTAACCGCCTGCTCAACATCAGCATCAGCCAGTACCACGAACGGACTGTTACCACCCAACTCAAGCGCCACATGCTTCAGATACTGACTACCACAGGCAATGCGACCGATATTCAGACCGACTTGGGTCGATCCCGTAAAGGAAATAAAACCTGGAATCGGATGCGCGACAAAAGCATCACCGATCTCTGCGCCTGAACCCACCACCACACTTAATACACCCGCTGGCAAACCTGCTTCAGCAAAGATATGTGCTAGTAATAAGCCGCCTGTCACTGGAGTGTCGCTGGCAGGTTTAATCACTACCGCGTTACCCAATGCTAAAGCCGGAGCGACTGAGCGCTGTGATAAGTGCAACGGGAAGTTCCATGGGCTGATCACACCTACCACACCAATGGGCTTGCGATAGACACGGCTTTCTTTGCCTGGAATATCGTTGGGTAAAATGCAGCCCTGCACGCGGCTTGGGAAACTAGCAGCTTCGAGCGTAATACCGCGTGCAGCACCCCACTCAATTTGCGCTTTAATGCGCGTACTGCCTGATTCTTTGATCAACCAGT
>CALZAE010000060.1 GCA_945612235.1 uncultured Gammaproteobacteria bacterium
AGCCCGAGCTGTTATTCAGCACTTTAGGTAAACGCACATCATCTGTGGTTGGCGTCGTCAGACGTATAAAATCAATGCCGGCAGCTTGCGCAGGATCACACAACATCACGTTATGCTCAGGTGGCAGGTCAACAATAATTAAACCATCCACGCCTGCAGATTTAGCGTCTTCTAGAAAGCGCGGTACGCCGTACTGATGCAACGGATTAAAGTAACCCATCAACACCACAGGTGTATGCTGATTATCCTCACGGAACTCACGCACCATTTGTAGAGTTTTGGCTAAGGTTTGACCATTTTTCATTGAGCGAATATTCGCCAACTGAATCACTGGGCCATCTGCCATAGGGTCGGTAAAGGGCATACCTAACTCAATTACATCAGCGCCAGCAGCAGGTAGACCTTTAAAAATACGCATCGCGGTGTCGTAATCAGGATCACCGGCCGTGACAAAGGTCACCAAGGCGGCACGATTGTGTTTTTTTAGCTCAGCAAAACATGCTTCAATCCGGCTCATTGTGCTTGCTCCTGTGCTTGTTTCTCAACATGGTACATCACCGTTTGCATATCTTTATCACCGCGGCCCGATAAGTTGACCACCATTAAGTGATCCTTAGGTAGTTGCGGTGCACGCTTCAACACTTCAGCGATCGCATGCGCAGTTTCCAGTGCTGGAATAATACCTTCCAGTTTGCAGCACATATGGAAGGCCGCTAGCGCCTCATCATCTTTAATCGAGGTGTATTCCACTCGGCCAATATCATGTAACCAGGCGTGCTCTGGGCCAATACCTGGGTAATCTAAACCGGCAGAAACCGAATGTGCATCGACAATTTGACCGTCATCATCTTGTAGCAAATAAGTGCGATTACCATGCAAGACACCTGGCGTACCACCTTGTAAACTGGCTGCATGCTTACCGGTTTCAATACCATAACCGGCTGCTTCAACACCGATAATCTTGACGCTTTTATCATCAAGGAACGGATGAAACAAACCTAAAGCGTTCGAGCCACCACCAATACAAGCAATCAAACTATCAGGCAGGCGACCTTCTTTTTCCTGTAACTGCTCGCGGGTTTCTTTACCAATCACAGCTTGGAAATCACGCACCATGGCAGGATAGGGGTGTGGGCCCGCCACTGTACCAATCAGATAGAAAGTATCAGCAACGTTGGTCACCCAGTCACGCAACGCTTCGTTCATCGCATCTTTAAGTGTACCTGTACCTGATACCACCGGGCGTACTTCAGCACCTAAGAGCCTCATGCGGAACACGTTAGCCTGCTGGCGCTCGATATCCGTAGTACCCATATAAATCACACACTGCAAACCAAAACGTGCAGCAACAGTCGCTGTGGCCACACCGTGCATACCCGCACCAGTTTCAGCAATAATGCGTTTTTTACCCATGCGACGCGCCAGAAGAATCTGACCAATGCAGTTGTTGATTTTATGCGCGCCGGTGTGGTTTAACTCTTCACGTTTGAAGTAGATTTTTGCACCACCGCAATGCTCGGTGAGACGTTCAGCAAAATACAGTGGGCTCGGGCGGCCAACGTAGTCACGCTGAAAGTAGGCAAGCTCTTCAATAAAAGCTGGATCGTCCTTAGCTTTTTCATACTCGCGGCCTAACTCAAGAATCAATGGCATCAAGGTTTCAGCCACATATTGGCCGCCAAAATCACCAAACAAACCATACTCATCAGGGCTATTGCACAAAGAACTCATAACCAACTCCCGAATTTAATTAGAAATATTTCTATGTCGACTAAGCTACCTGATAGCGTTCGCAAGGAAAAGCGATATGATTGCAGTAATACGTCAGGAAAACTCACATGTCTGATTATTTTAACTTACCACCGCTTAATGCTTTAAAAGCCTTTGAGGCCAGTGCGCGCTTAGAAAGTATTACCCTTGCAGCAAAAGAGCTGCATGTCACTCATGGTGCTGTGAGCCGTCAAGTTAAACAGCTTGAAGAACACCTAGGAGCAGCCTTATTAAGTCGGCAAGGCCGAGGCATTAAACTCACTGATGCGGGTACGCGCCTCTATGAGAATAGCCATAGTGCATTTAGACAGATCAGTGCCTCATGTCAGGATATTCGCCAGCAAACTCAGCAGTCACCCTTTGTCTTGGCGTGCTCTGGCAGCTTATTAGCACGCTGGTTAATCCCACGCCTCGAGCGCTTACAGCATGACTTACCCAACCTTCGTTTACAGGTGATTACCAACACCGGAGATGACAACACCCTGCAACAATCCGATGCAGACGCCAGCTTGGTGTTTTTAGACCAACCTTGCGCCGACAATATGCAGGTTTACCCATTAGATACGGAGCGGATTGGCCCAGTACTCAGCCCACACTACCAACATGCTGCGACACTACTCAATGCTTCAGCAGCCGCGCTTCTAAAAGAACCCTTACTCTTTACTCGCTCTCGCCAACAAGCATGGCCACAGTGGGCGCAAGCGCAACAGTTAGCCAGCAACGAGCTGCATTACGCGCAGGGCTTTGAGCACTTATATTACTTATTAGAGGCTGCAGTTGCTGGGCTGGGTGTAGCTATAGCGCCTGAGCATCTTGTACGCAGTGATATTATGAGCGGTCGCTTAATTGCACCTTGGGGCTTTGTGGAAACCTCTGCCAAACTGGTCTTGCTCACACGTAAAAATCAGCACCAACAGCGCGCACAACAACTTGCGCAATGGCTGATTAATAGCCTTTGATCACCGAGTCAACACCACCAGCTGTTTTGCTCTATACTCAAAACAGACTGCATTGACTTTTATCATGGGTCGGCAGTAGGAGGTCTTATGCATATTTCAGCAAATGTATTCTCAGCGGGTTTATCCGCCATCAATAGCGGCCAAGAGCAACTCGCCAGTGCCGCGCAAGCCATAGCCCAACAACCCAGCAGTCATGCAGCCAGTGCGCCAGCGGCCGCGACAGCACCGATGATTGATATGGCGAATCTGACTGAGCAACTGCTGATGTTAGAACAAGCCAAACAAATGAGTGAACTGGGTGCGCGGGTGATTTCTACTGCGGAAGAATCCCTTGGCACCTTGATTGATATCCAAGCCTAAATAAAAATTTAAATAAAGTCATCCAGCAGTGCTTGACAAGAATACGATAGGGCCGTAACTTTCAAACAGTCGTTTGATTCATATTCTGTATGCGCAACTTTTTTACTGCGCTGCTAAGAGCAGGCCAACACATATTGTTGAGGCCAACTTAATAATAAAGTCTCCACTGTAGAGGTTAATAACCATGGCTGAATATAAAGCCCCCTTGCGCGATATCCGTTTTGTTCGTGATGAACTATTAGGCTATCCAGAACATTATGCAAACCTGCCTGGTTGTGAAGACGCCACTCCAGATATGGTCAGCGCGATCCTTGAAGAAGGCGCCAAATTTTGTGAAAACGTTATTGCTCCGCTCAACCGCGTGGGCGATATAGAAGGTTGCACATGGTCTGCTGAAGGCGTTAAAACGCCAACTGGTTTTAAAGAAGCCTACCAGCAGTATGTTGAAGGTGGCTGGCCAAGCCTGGCTCACGATGTCGAACATGGCGGCCAAGGCTTACCTGAGTCACTGGGTATTTCCATCAGTGAAATGGTGGGTCAAGCCAACTGGTCATGGGGTATGTATCCAGGCCTGTCGCACGGTGCGATGAATACCTTGCATGCGCACGGCACTGAAGAACAGCAAGCAACTTATCTGACCAAACTGGTTTCAGGTGAGTGGACCGGCACCATGTGCTTAACCGAAGCACACTGCGGTACTGATCTGGGTATGCTGCGCACTAAAGCTGAACCACAAGAAGATGGCAGCTATAGCATCACAGGTACAAAAATCTTTATCTCAGCAGGTGAGCATGATTTCGCCGGCAACATTGTCCATATCGTACTTGCGCGTATTGCTGGCGCTCCTGAAGGCACTAAAGGTATCTCACTGTTTATCGTACCGAAGTTCTTGCCTGATGCAGAAGGCAATATTGGTGAGCGTAACGATGTGCAGTGCGGTTCAATTGAACACAAAATGGGTATTCACGGCAACGCCACCTGTGTAATGAACTTTGATGGTGCTAAAGGCTTCTTAATTGGCCCAGAAAATAAAGGCTTGAACTGTATGTTCACCTTTATGAACACAGCGCGTATTGGTACAGCTTTGCAAGGTTTAGCGCACTCTGAAATTGCTTTCCAAGGCGGTATTGAATACGCTCGCGATCGTTTACAAATGCGTGCATTAACCGGTGCTAAAGCGCCAGAAAAAGCCGCAGATCCAATTATCGTGCATCCTGATGTGCGCCGTATGTTGCTAACGATGAAAGCCTTGACCGAAGGCAATCGCGCCATGCTGTATTATGCAGCCCAGCAAGTGGACATTATGCAACGCAGCACCGATGAAGATGCACGCATCGCTGCCGACAGTATGCTGGCGTTCTTAACACCGATCGCTAAAGCATTTATGACCGAAGTGGGTTTTGAAGCCGCTAACCACGGTGTGCAGATTTATGGTGGTCATGGCTATATCTCAGAGTGGGGCATGGAGCAAAACGTGCGTGATAGCCGTATCTCTATGCTGTATGAAGGTACCACTGGTATCCAAGCTCTGGACTTATTAGGCCGTAAGGTTCTTATGACTCAAGGTGAAACCCTTAAAGGCTTTACTAAAATTGTGCATAAGTTCTGTAAAACCAACGAAGGTAATGAAACGCTACAAGAGTTCGTTAAGCCTTTGGCTGAACTGAACAAAGAATGGGCTGACGTCACCATGAAAGTGGGTATGGCAGCGATGAAAAACCGCGAAGAAGTTGGTGCTGCATCGGTGGATTACACCATGTATTGTGGTTACGCGTGTTTAGCCTACTTCTGGGCAGATATCGCTCGTGTTGCAACAGAAAAGCTAGCAGCGGGCACTGCTGAAGAAGCTTTCTATAAAGCCAAACTGCAAACTGCACGCTTCTATTATGCACGCTTGCTACCGCGTACTCGCACTCACTTGGCGGCAATGCTTTCAGGTGCTGATAACTTGATGGATATGGCTGCAGAAGATTTTGACCTGAGTTACTAAGCGTCTTATATAACTGATACAGCACCACAGCCCGTTAATAAAGTGACCTGTTCAGGCTCAACTTATTAGCGGGTTTTTTTATGATTTTAATAAAACCTTTCAGTCATAAAAAGAGCCTATTAGTTTTAAAAGTTTATTAATGTAGACTGAAATTTCAACATTTTTCACCCATTGATTGCCTAATGTTGTGTCACTGCACAACAAAGCTTGCGCTAATAATAAAGAGGAATGCCACATGGCCGACTACCAAGCACCTTTACGTGATATGAGTTTTGTACTCAACGAAGTGTTCGAAGCAGGTAAGCTTTGGGCGCAACTGCCTGCACTGGCAGATACTGTGGATAATGAAACAGCGACCGCTATTTTAGAAGAAGCAGGCAAAGTAGCAGCCGGTTCTATCGCCCCCACCAACCGCAGCGGTGATGAGGAAGGCTGTACCTGGACTGACGGCGCTGTGACAACTCCACAAGGCTTTATTGAAGCGTATAAAACCTATGCTGAAGGCGGCTGGGTGGGTGTCGGTGGTGATCCACAGTTTGGCGGTATGGGTATGCCAAAAATGATCACTGCGCAAATCGAAGAGATGATCAACTCAGCCAATTTATCCTTTGGCTTATACCCCATGCTCACCGCTGGCGCCTGCTTATCCATCCATGCACACGCCAGTGCAGAGCTGAAAGAAAAATACCTACCAAAAATGTATGACGGTACTTGGGCTGGCTCCATGTGTCTCACCGAACCCCATGCAGGGACTGACTTAGGCATTATCCGCACCAAAGCTGAACCGCAAGCCGATGGCAGCTATAAAGTCAGCGGTACCAAAATCTTTATCACCGGTGGCGAGCATGATCTCACCGAGAACATCATCCACTTAGTGCTGGCTAAGCTGCCTGATGCGCCAGCCGGTGCAAAAGGTATTTCACTGTTTTTAGTACCTAAAGTGATGGTCAATGAAGATGGCTCATTAGGTGAGCGCAATAGCCTATCGTGCGGCTCTATTGAGCACAAAATGGGTATTCAGGGTTCAGCGACTTGCGTAATGAACTTTGATAACGCCACCGGCTATATTATTGATGCACCCAATAAAGGCTTGGCCGCGATGTTCACTATGATGAACTACGAGCGCCTCGGCGTGGGTATTCAAGGCTTGGCATTGGGTGAGCGTTCATATCAAAGCGCTATTGAATACGCTAAAGACCGTATCCAAAGCCGTGCGCCAACCGGCGCTGTTGCACCAGACAAGCAAGCTGACCCACTGATTGTGCACCCTGATGTACGTCGTATGCTGCTCACCATGAAAGCCCTCAATGAAGGTGGCCGTGCGTTTTCCAGCTATGTTGCCATGCAGTTGGATATTGCTAAGTACAGCGCAGACACGGCAACACGCCAAGACGCTGAAGAGTTGGTGGCATTACTGACGCCGATTGCTAAAGCCTTTTTAACCGACGTAGGTTTAGAGTCGACCATTCATGGTCAGCAGATCTTTGGTGGTCATGGCTATATTCGCGAATGGGGCCAAGAACAACTGATCCGTGATTGCCGTATTACGCAAATTTACGAAGGTACCAACGGAATTCAGTCCTTGGATTTAGCAGGGCGTAAAATTGTTGCCAACGGCGGGGCGTTTTACCAACACTTTGCCGATGAAGTAAAAAGCTTTATCGCAACAGCCGATGACTCCTTGGCTGAGTTCACCGCGCCACTGCAAGCAGCGATTGAAAATCTAGACGACCTCACTGCCTGGTTAATTGCACAAGCAAAAACCAACCCCAATGAGATTGGCGCGGCCTCGGTTGAGTATTTACAGGTCTTTGGCTACACCGCTTATGCTTATATGTGGGCATTGATGGCGCGTACAGCACAAGGTAAAGAACAAGAAGATGATTTCTATGCCAGCAAAATGGGCACAGCACGCTTCTTCTTTGCTCGTTTATTACCACGCATTCAATCACTGAGTAGCTCAGTGAAGGCTGGTAGCGAATCACTCTACTTACTCAATGCAGAGCAATTTTAATTTCAGCACAACTGATAGCGTGTAAGCATTTGCTTACACGCTATGTAGCCTTTGGCTGACTGCACTACATAAAAACCCTCAGTACAATAGTTGGCATGGAATAGCGATGGAATGTATTTAATCGTGATGGAAGCATGATTAAGGCCAAGATGGCCAGTAGCAAGGATGTTAGGAGACAGTCTGCAAACCCCGCTTACGCGGGGTTTTTTATGCCTATTTTCTGGATATTAATACATCACACCAGTACCACGTAAACCACAATAGCCATTTGGGTTGCGTACCAAGTACTGCTGATGCATGGCCTCCGCATAATAAAACACCGGTGCGATCTCTATATCTGTTGTAATAGATGCACCGCCCGCTGCCGCTAGGCAGGCCTGATAATGTGCACAACTATCCTGCGCTTCAGCTAACTGCTCCTGATCCATACAATAAATAGCTGAACGGTACTGACTGCCCATATCATTACCTTGACGCATACCCTGTGTTGGATCATGTGATTGCCAAAACACCTGTAATAACTGTGCAAAACTGATTTCTACTGGATCAAATACCACCAACACAACTTCTGTATGCCCTGTAGTTCCACTACATACCTGTGGATAAGTTGGATTAACTGTATCTCCCCCTGCGTAACCTACCGCGGTGACATAAACACCTTCTTGCTGCCAGAAGCGCCGCTCCGCCCCCCAAAAACAACCCATGGCAAATAGCGCGTACTGATAATTTTCAGGGAAAGGTGGATATAAAGAACGACCAGATAATAGGTGTTCAGCAGCACCTGTAGCAGCTTCATCTGCAGTTGCTGTAACAAATAGACTTGAATCAATCGGTTTTTTTTGCATGCCTACTACCCTTGTTCATATGTTTTAAAATGCGCTATACGCTAAACTAGCATCTTAAGTAATACTCTGTGGTAATTGATACCAATCCAGCAAATTGAGTGGCTTAACTGCTGCTTCGTGCCTTTTGTGCGCAAATTTGCGACAATAGCCTATTAATTTCTAATGGACGCTAATATGACTGCTCTGAAAAATGATCGTTTTCTCCGCGCCCTGCTTAAACAGCCGGTTGATGTGACACCTGTTTGGATGATGCGTCAAGCGGGCCGCTATCTGCCTGAATATAGAGCCACGCGCGCACGTGCGGGTGGTTTTATGGATTTATGCATGAACGCTGAGCTTGCTTGCGAAGTAACACTGCAACCACTGGAACGCTACCCATTGGATGCTGCGATCCTTTTTTCAGATATCTTGACCATCCCTGATGCGATGGGCTTAGGTTTGTATTTTGAAACAGGCGAAGGCCCACGCTTCAAAAAAACTGCTGATACCCTTGAAGCCATTGAAGCATTACCCATTCCTGATCCTGAAAAAGATTTGGGTTATGTGATGAATGCTGTACGTACCATTCGTCACGAGCTCAATGGTCGTGTGCCATTGATCGGTTTTGCTGGTAGTCCATGGACTCTAGCCACTTACATGGTTGAAGGTGGTTCATCCAAGGACTTCCGCAAAAGTAAGGCTCTGATGTATGACAATCCAGTGGCGATGCACTTGCTATTGGATAAGCTAGCTCAGTCCGTTACGAGCTACCTCAATGCGCAAATTCTCGCTGGCGCACAAGCAGTACAGATTTTTGATAGCTGGGGCGGTAGCTTATCGTCAGCGGCTTACCAAGAGTTCTCGCTGTCATATATGCAAAAAATCGTTGATGGCTTGATCCGTGAACACGAAGGCCGTCGCGTTCCAGTGATTTTATTCACTAAAGGTGGTGGTCTGTGGCTTGAATCTATGGCGGCAACAGGTGTTGAGGCTCTAGGTATCGACTGGACCTGTGATCTAGGCGTGGCACGTCAGCGTGTCGGCGACAAGGTTGCTCTGCAAGGTAATATGGACCCAACCACTTTGTATGCTAATCCAGCTGCAATTGAGAAAGAAGTGGGTCGTATTCTTGAAAGTTACGGTAATGGCCCAGGCCATATCTTTAACTTAGGTCACGGCATCACTCCAGAAGTGAAGCCTGAGAATGCTGGCGCATTTATCAATGCGGTGCATGATTTATCTGCGAAGTATCACCAAGGTTAATCTACATAACCTACACTCAATTAAGGCCGCTTTTGCGGCCTTAATTGTTTAACGCTAACCTTTTATTA
>CALZAE010000061.1 GCA_945612235.1 uncultured Gammaproteobacteria bacterium
GTTGCCTTAGGTATTGAAGACGCCTTGGCGAAAAAAGATCAGCGTCTCAGTGATGATGAGTTGATGGAAGCATTCAGCTTCCTACAAGCACGTGCGCAAGAGCGTATGTCGGCGTTGAATGATAAAACAGCAAAAGATGGCGTGGCTTTCTTAGCTGATAATGCGAAGCGTGATGGCGTGAAAACGACTGAGTCGGGCTTGCAGTATGAAGTCATTACCAGCGCTGAAGGTGCTAAGCCTAAAGTCAGTGACGTGGTGAGCGTGCACTACACTGGTACTTTAATTGACGGTACAGTGTTTGATAGCTCAGTTGAGCGTGGCGAATCTGTTGAGTTTCCTGTGGGCGGCGTAATCCCAGGTTGGGTTGAAGGTCTGCAGTTAATGAGTGTGGGCGAGAAATATAAGTTCTATATTCCAAGTGAATTGGCCTATGGCGCACAAAGCCCAACACCAGAAATTCCAGCAAATTCAACTTTAGTGTTTGAAGTGGAGTTGCTCGATATTGCCGGTTCAGCGCAGCCACAAACATTAGAAGAAGCTGAAACGGATGATCTTGAAGCTGCAGAAACTGCAGAAGCCATCGAAGAATAAGCTTGTTTGCATGACTAACGCCCTGCTTATGCGGGGCGTTTTGCTTTGTGCCTAGTGGCTTTATTGCCAGATGCTTGTTGTCGCTGCGAACTGCGCGCAAAACTGTGCTCTATTTGCTGAATAGCAGCATTGTCTGGCTGCTGCGAGTATGTGTTTTGCGACACTGTGGCGTAGTATAAGCCCATTATTTTATGACTTTGGATCAGTATAATGAATGTACAAGTGATTGCTCGTGATGGAAAAGCTGAATACGCTGTATTACCTTGGGATGAGTATCAGCAACTGCTTAAAGATGCTGGGCGCGATAAACCTGCAGCTGTAGAGCAACCGACCTTAGCCAATTTGCGTGAATTAAAAGCTTTGCGTGAGCAGGCAGCCTTGACGGTCGAAGCTGTGGCGCGTGAAGCTGGCATCAGTCCACATTATTTGCAGATGATTGAAAGCGGTGAGCGTGAAGTCAGTGACGTATTAAAGCGCACCTTAGCTCGCGCATTGGGTGTGTCAGGCTGGCAAGATGAGTAAAGACTTAGCGCTAACCGCTGAGCAAGCCCAAGCTTTATTAAAACTGTTAGCCACGACTCAACGCCAGCGTACAGTGATCACTTACCGCCAAGTGATTGAGCTCTTACAATTGCCAGCGCCGAGTGTGCGTCGTTTAGCACAGGCCTTGGAGCAGTTGGCTCAGGCTGATCATGCTCAGGGTTGGCCGTTGCGCAGTGCTATGGTGGTCAGTCAGGCGCGTCCAGCGCATCCGCAGCTTGGATTTATGCAATACGTCACGCAGCTTGGCGCTTTCACTGGTACCTTGGATGAAGCCAATGTAGCCGTTTGGCTCAACGCTGAGTTGGAGCGCGTCTACTTATTTAGCTATCCAGAGGTGGCACTATGTTATTAGCAAAATTGCGCACGCAGATGGGCTATCGCATTGCCCGCAAGTTATTTAATCAACGTTGGGCGGTTGAAAATCCTCGCGTTTGGCAATGGATGCAAGAACGTTTTGCCCGTATGAGTCGCTATGATGATGTCGAAGCGCGTGCCTTTTATGGCCATGTGTTGCTGCACCGTGGACAGGGGATGGCTGCTAAAAATGAAGGTTTACGTTTGCTGCGCTTAGCTGCCCAAGCCGGCGATGCAAAAGCGGCCTATCAGTTGGGTGTACAGAGTTTAGCTGGCTCTTTAACTGAGCCTGCTAATGCTTTACAAGCGGCGCATTGGTGGGAGTTGGCTGGTGCTGCCGGGCACCCGTTGGCTTTGCAGCGTTTACTGCAGCTCTACCAAGAAGGTGGCCCGCAGCTGCCTGCCAGTGCCGAGGATGCACAGCGTATTGCTGAACAATTAGCGGTATTGCAAGGCTTAGCCTAAAGTTTTTCAGCACGTGTGTTTGCTGAATAAAAATATCCCGCCAAGAGTGGCGGGATAAGAGTGAGACTTAGTGAGCGGCCAGCTTTACTCGCGACTGGCCATAGGTTTTAAGCTCAGTAAGTCTAAGAGGATGCGCCCTGTTTCTGCTAAGTAAGCATCATCTTCAGGCTTGGTTTTCTTATCGAGTTCCGCTGCTGCGGCCACGTGATCTTCTTCGTCATCTTTGATCAGTGTTTTGAGTTGCTCCTCACCTTTCTTCTCGCGACGGGCGTTTTCAATATCCAGCTGTTTTTGCTCGATTTTGGCATACTGCGCGCGACGTTCAGTTTCATTGAGGCTGACCACTGTATCTTGCATTAAGCGTTGTGTGAGCGCTAAGCGTGCACGGCTGAAGACAAAGTCTGGGTCGTTATCAGTGCGCGCATCGTGACGTGATTTCAGCTCAGCAATAAAGGGCTTAAATGGATCGTTCGGTGCTTTAAGAACAGGCTTGATGCTATCCCATGGCATGGCTTCGGGTAGGGCACTTTCGCCAATCTCATTGATATCCATATCTGCTGGGTAGCTGATATCTGGAATCACCCCTTGGTGCTGGGTGCTTTGCCCAGACACACGATAGAACTTAGCCAGTGTCAGCTTGAGTTCACCATGGTTGAGTGGCTGAATGGTTTGCACAGTGCCTTTACCAAAGGTTTGGCCACCGATAATCAAGGCGCGGTGATAGTCTTGCATAGCGCCCGCAAAAATCTCTGAGGCTGAAGCAGAAAGGCGGTTGACCAGTACCGTGAGCGGGCCTGTGTAGAAAGCGCCTTTTTGCTCATCAGCCAAGACATCAATACGGCCATCACTGTTGCGCACCAATACCGTTGGGCCTTGTTCAATAAACAAACCCGTCAGTTCAGTGGCTTCTTGTAATGAGCCACCACCGTTATTGCGCAGATCAATCACTATGCCTTCAACTTTTTCAGCTTGCAGTTCAGTGATTAAGCGCTTTACATCACGGGTGGTACTTTTATATTCAGGATCACCAGAGCGATAAGCTTTAAAGTCCAAGTAGAAGGCAGGGATTTCAATCACGCCCAGCTTAAACTCGCGGCCATCTTGGGTCAGATTGAGTATCGACTTTTTCGCTGCTTGCTCTTCAAGTTTGACTGCTTCACGTGTAATGGTGACTGTTTTGCTGGTCTGATCATTGGGTGCATTGCTGGCTGGAATAATTTCCAGGCGCACTTGCGAGCCTTTTGGACCGCGAATCAGTTTGACCACTTCGTCTAAGCGCCAGCCGATCACATCGACCAATTCTTTCTTGCCTTGTCCTACGGCGATAATCTTGTCTGCAGGCGCGACCAGCTTGCTTTTTTCAGCAGGGCCGGCAGGGATTAAGCGCACAATTTTCACATGCTCATTATCGCCTTGCAGCATGGCACCAATACCCTCAAGTGAGAGCTTCATATTGATGTCAAAGTTTTCTGCGTTATCGGGTGACAAGTAAGTGGTGTGCGGATCGTAGGTTTGTGCAAAGGCATTAATATAGGCCTGAAACACATCTTCACTGCGCGTTTGTTGTAAGCGCTTTTGTTGATTTTTGTAGCGTTTAACCAGCAGGGTTTGAATCGCTTGAGGTTCTTTGTTGGCAATTTTGAGACGCAGAACTTCGTCTTTTAAACGTTTACGCCATAAATCTTGCAGGGCAGCTTCATCTTTGGCCCATGAGGCTTTCTCACGGTCAGTTTCAAAAGATTCGGCAACGCTGAAATCAATTTTATCTACGCCGGCGTTGAGGACGCCTAGGGCATAGTCAAGGTATTGGTCTAAGCGCTCAAGTTGACGTTTGTATACTTCATACCCAGGCTTGAGGTTGCCCGCTTTAAGAAGATCGTCAAATTGAGTTTCATATGCATCAAATTTTTTGATATCTGCAGCGGTAAAGTACATGCGCGCAGGATCAAGCATCTTAATATAGCCAGCATACATTTTACGCGAGCGTGCATCATCCAAGGGTGGCTTACTGTAATGGTGGCGTTTAAGGAGCTCAACAACGTTAAGACTGGCAATCATTTGATCACGGTCGGGTTGTAAGTAGTCCCACTGTTGTGCTTTGCTCGTAGCGTACGCAGCAGGCACAGCAGCAAGGCTGATAACAAACGCGAGGGCTGAGCGAGTTAAAGTGTGCTTCATGCTAATTCTTTGTCTGAGTGATGTATGACGCATTTTAGGCCACCTAAAGAGTTTACAGTTCCATTGTAGGCTGTATTGCGTAAAGAAACAGATACAGTTAAACATATTAATAACAATATGGAGACACTATGAAAGCATTACAAGGTCAGGATGGGCGTCCAGCGCTCATTGAATGTGCGCCACCAGTATGTGAGGCCGGACAGGTACGTATTCGTGTGGTTGCTGCCGGTTTAAATCGGGCCGACTTATTACAAGCTGCAGGTTTATATCCACCGCCGCCAGGTGTCAGCGATATTTTGGGTTTGGAATGTGCTGGCGTGATCAGTGAAGTGGGTGAGGGTAGCGCATGGCAAGTGGGCGACCGTGTTTGTGCTTTATTAGCCGGTGGCGGTATGGCGCAAGAAGTCTGTGTTGATGCGCGCCATGTTGTGTCTGTACCAGCGGGCTTAAGCCTCGTAGAAGCTGCAGCGATACCAGAAGTGTATGCCACCGCCTGGTTGAATGTGTTTCAGTTGGCACAGGTGCAGCCCGGTGAAAAGGTGTTGTTACATGCCGGTGCTAGCGGTGTCGGTTCAGCGGCGATTCAATTGTGTAAAGCCTTTAACAGTCCCTGTTGGGTCAGTGTCGGCTCGGCTGAGCGTTTGGCTTACTGTGAGGCATTAGGTGCACAAGGCGGTGTGGTGCGCGGTGATAACATTGATGGCCTGCAAGATTTTGCGCCCTTTGATGTGATTCTTGATCCAGTTGGAGCCAGTTACGCTGCCGCCAACTTAAAAATGCTACGTTTGGATGGTCGTTGGATCAATATCGGCCTGATGGGTGGGCGTCGTGCTGAATTGGATTTGGCGCAGTTGCTCGGTAAGCGTATTCAGCTGATAGGCTCAACCTTGCGCAGTCGCAGTGATGCCTTTAAAGGTGAGTTGATGGCGCAGTTGGTAGAGAAAGTCTGGCCGTTGTTTGCCAGTGGTGCGTTAAAACCACAGGTAGAAGAGGTTTTTGCCTGGACAGATGCACAAGCAGCTTTTGCACGCTTGGCCAGTAATCAGGTCAACGGGAAAGTGGTATTGCAGATCTCTGCAGAGTAAGACCTGCAATTGTGCAGTGTGTGTCCGATTGCAATGATCGACCTCACGCGCTGCACAATGCTTGAGCACATGCAGCGCGTAACCTCGATAGCTTCTTAGCTAGGAATGGCTCACTTATGCGGCTAAGTTCAGCGCTTGCCAGGCGCAATACGCGGCGAAAGCGACAAAACTTGCAGCAGCAAAGGCGCGAATCAATGTCAGCGGTAAACGTTCTGCGGCAAAGTTACCCACCAAAACAACAGGCGCATTCGCCAGTAACATGCCCAAAGTGGTTCCGCAAATCACCATCCAGAAATACTCAAACTGTGCAGCAAGCATCACAGTGGCGACTTGAGTTTTATCTCCCATCTCAGCAATAAAAAACGCAATTAAAGTGGCGATAAAAGGGCCGTATTTCAGCGCGATACTGTCGTCATCATCCAGTTTGTCTGGCACTAAAGTCCAAGCTGCCACTGCAAGAAAGCTGGCTGCTAACAGCCAGAGTAATGTGGATTCGCTAAAGAGTTGCGCAACTTGATAGCCCACTGCAGCGGCTAAAAAGTGATTGGCTAAGGTTGCAACTAAGATGCCTAGGATGATAGGTAAAGGTTGGCGATAACGAGCGGCCAGTAACAGCGCTAAGAGTTGGGTTTTGTCACCCATTTCCGCAAGTGCCACAATGCCAGTAGAGATAAAGAGTGTTTCAAACATGCAATAAACCTTAGGGCGGACAGTTAGACAACCATGACACACACAACCTTTCCACCCGGTAAGGATATGTATGTCATGGGTCTCGTCAGCCAAAGTGATGCGCACTTGCGTATTCTTTTTTGGTGTACACGCCATGATCTGTTGATCAAGTATGTTGACGTGCACGCTGTGGATGATTCCGCAGCCGACTACTCCCCCAAGACGACGCTGATACTAAGCAATCCAAGCTGTAAAATCAATTTTTTCAGTGAACTAGAGAGTTTCGTCTTCATCATCGGTGACTTGGCGAATGGAAAGACGAATGTCTGGCGGTAATACACGCTTGGCTGCGCTTTGCGCTAATACGCTCAGGCGTTTGTGATAACTGAGTACCCCTTGCTCATCAGCGTGTAATACGCCTTCCTTGAGTAAGGTTTTGATAAAGTGCCTAAACAGACTTTTATCAAAAAACTCCGGTGCATTGAGTCCATGCAAAATCGATAAACGCTGTGCCATAACAGTGCACAGCTCTTCGAGTTGCTCTGCGGTGAGGGTGTTTTGGCCTTTGTTGAGCAGTAAGGCAATTGCCATATAAAAGCGCTGTAAGGTTTGTAAGAGCGTGCGCGATAGTAGGCTCAGTAGCACATAGTGCTGTGAGCTGGGTGCGGGACGTTGATAGGTTTCGCCATCACGCTTGAGCAGTCCATGCTCAACAAAACTCGCCAACCATTGGTCGATCACGTGATCGAGCTCATCGAGCGACCAGTGCATAAAGAGTTCAGCTTGCAAGTAAGGGTAGAGAGCACGGCTCAACTCTAGAATCTGTGCACGGGTCATGCGTGCATTGCTGTGAAAGAAGCTGGCGATCAATGCAGGCAGGGCAAAGACATGCAGGACGTTATTGCGGTAGTAGGTCATTAAGACGGCGTTATGCTCATCCAGATAGTAAATACGGCCCAAGGCGTCTTGCTGCTCGCTGACCAACTGCATATCGCGTACATAGGCAATAATATGGGCGCCATCACCCTCTGGCACGCTGGTGTGGTTTGAGTAGGGCACACTGCGCAGCAAGGATAAATACAGATTGATCACGCGGGCGAGCGCGTTTTCATCTAAGGCTAAGCGTTGTGTGGACAGTAAGGCTAAAGCCACCAGATTGACCGGATTAATCGCCGCCGCAGCATTGATTTGCTGAGCAATGCGCGTGGCCAAGTGTTGCGCCATGCTGTTGGTGGTTGCTGCTGTGTGTGCTGTGCCAATCTCTTGCCAGTGGGGTTGCTGAGCATCTAAAAACTCTGCCAACTTCAGCGGTTGACCAAAATTAACTGAGACTTGCCCAAACCGCTGTTTGCGAATGGCAGCAATCACGCGAAACACATCGAAAAATGATTCTTTTTTCTTGCTGGCGCCACGCAGTTCGCCTAAGTAGGTGCGGCCTTCTAAAACGCGTTCATAACCGATATACACAGGCACAAAAACAATAGGTAAACGCTGCGAGCGGATAAAGCTGTTGAGGGTGATGGCTAGCATGCCGGTTTTGGGTTGCAAGGTGCGCCCAGTACGTGAACGGCCGCCCTCAACAAAGTACTCCACGGGAAAGCCTTTGCTAAATAAGCTGTGTAGATATTCATTAAATACGCTGGCGTATAAGGGATTGCCGCGAAAGGTGCGGCGCATAAAGAACGCACCGGCGCGGCGTAATAGGCCGCCAATCACCGGCATATTTAAGTTAATCCCTGCCGCAATATGCGGCGGGGTTAAACCGTTAGTAAACAGCAGGTAGGACATTAATAAATAGTCAATATGACTGCGATGGCAGGGCACATAAATAATTTCATGGCCGTGGGCAATTTCGCGCACGCCCTCAAGATTATTCACCTCAATACCATCGTAAAATTTATTCCAGAACCAACTGAGCACCACTTCTAAAAAACGAATCGCGGTATAGGCGTAGTCTGAAGCGATTTCATTGCCGTATTTAAGCGCCCGTTGCTGAGCTTTCTCAATACTGATGCCTGCTCGTTGTGCTTCGGCAAGGATCTCTTGCTCCACTTGGGGTGTATGGATCAGCGCTTTAACTAAGTTACGGCGGTGGGAGAGGTCAGGGCCAATCACCGCGGCTTTACTGTTGCGAAAATGTACCCGCAATAAGCGGTGCAGCATACGTTGCGTGCGTTCTTCGCCTTTACCTTGCGCGACTAAATCAGCCAATTGAATGGGTGCAGAAAACTGCACGCGGGTTTTATGACCTAAAATCAGCACCTGAAAAAAGCGGCGCAAACGCCCAGTTACCGCCCAACTGTCCGCCAATAACAGCTTCCAGGGGCTGGTTTCACGATCCGGTGACTGCCCCCAGTACACGCTCACTGGCACAATCTGTACATTATCTAAGCGCCCTGACTCCACTGCATGCACCAGTTTCTTTAGGGTGGGGGAGAGTTGTTGGATGCTTTTACGGCCTGCCCAGTCGGGCTCAGAGCGTAAATAGAAAAAGCTGGTCAGATCGTCTAGAGTCGCTTCGTTGAGGCGGGCAGTAGGGCGCTTAAGTCCTGCTTTGCGGCATTCGTTATCCAGCACTACTAGATCGCTAATGGAGGGTTGTTGCAGGACATAAACCTGTAGGACGTCACTGCGCAGACTATGAAAAATACTGCTATCGATCGTTTCTGAGCGCACCCAGAGTAAAAGTAAGCGGCGTAATACAGCAAAATAAACACGACGAATTGATGAAAAACTCATAACTCACTGACCTCAAAGTACGTGCAGGTGTACTGTTTAAAGCTCATATAATAGACCTATATGAGCTTGGGTGAATGATTAGATGTGTGTGTGGTCAATCCCCATGTCAGTAAAAGCAGCACTTAGTGGCATGCCGTTGATAAATGCCATTTAAAAATACAGCGTGGCTGCTATGCTCTGTTGTTTGCTA
>CALZAE010000062.1 GCA_945612235.1 uncultured Gammaproteobacteria bacterium
GCTCCAATTGTGGCCATGCCGAGCATTTATTTGGCGAGGGTGGCGGTGAGCGTTTGGCCGCCAGTTACGACGCTGAATTATTAGCATCCTTGCCCTTGTCCATGGCGATTCGTTTGCAGTGTGATGGCGGCGAGCCGACTGCCAGCGCCGACCCTGAAAGCCAGATTGCGATGATTTATCAGCAGTTGGCCCGCACTGTGGGGGCACGTTTAAGTGTACTCAACGCTCAAGATGCAGCGATGCCATCGATTGAGATCAGTGATGACTAAAGTGTAATATTGTAACTAAAAGGCGCTGATTGATTCAGCGCCTTTGCTTTATTAAGGAGAAATAAAATGAGTTTTACCGTGTATCTTTCCGGAGAAATCCATACCGCATGGCGTGAAGAAATTGCTCAAGGTGCGCATGCTTTAGGTTTAGATATCACCTTTACCTCTGCAGTGACTGATCATGAGGCCAGCGATGCCGCCGGTGATCATTTGGGTGCGCAAGAGCAGAGTTTTTGGCGTGATCATCAGTCGGCTAAGGTGAATGCCATCCGTACCAAAACCTTAATCGAGCAAAGTGATTTGGTGATTGTGCGTTTTGGTGACAAGTATAAGCAGTGGAATGCCGCTTTTGATGCCGGTTATTGTGCTGCGCTGGGTAAGCCCTATGTGACTTTGCATGATGAGAAGATTATCCATCCCCTTAAAGAAGTGGATGCAGCCGCTATGGCGTGGGCGACGACGCCTGCGCAAGTGGTTGAGATTCTACGCTATACCACGCAGGCGTAATCACGCTGCTGGTCTCTACAGGCGACTGTTCTAAGTCGCCTGTCTTTTGCTCTGTTTGAGCACATTTTACTTTAGGCTTACTGCTTGTTGTCAGATAGTTGACAGCGTATCTGCGCTCGCCCTTGATTTATCAGGCTTTAGCTTGTTGGCATAAGTATTGCTTTATAATATGTAAGATGAATTACAAGCAGGTGTGGCGCTATGAGCATCAATTTCGATAAAGCCTTGGGTATCCATGAAAAGGCATTAGGCTTTCGCGCCCAGCGTGCTGAAGTGCTAGCTAATAATATCGCTAATGCTGATACGCCACACTATAAGGCGCGTGATTTGGATTTTGCGAGCGTGTTATCTGCACAAGCCGATCAGCATGCTCATAAGCAGCCCAATATGCAGCGAACCAACAGTCAACATTTTGACGTTGAACCTTTGCAGTTGGCCGATCCATCGTTGCGCTTTCGTAATCCGCACCATGCCGCTATGGATCAAAACAGCGTTGACTTGCAGGTTGAACAGTCCACTTATGCAGAGAATGCGGTGCAGTTTCAAGCCAGTTTTACGCTATTAAACAATAAGTTCAAAGGGTTGATGACAGCCCTGCGCGGCGACTAACAGGAGTATCTGACTATGTCCCTTTCCAGCGTTTTTCACATTGCCGGCAGTGGTATGAGTGCACAAAGCACACGCTTAAATACCATTTCCAGCAACATTGCCAACGCCGAAACGGTGTCATCGAACATCGATCAAACCTATCGTGCGCGCCATCCTGTCTTTGCAACGGTGTTTGCTGACAGTCTCAATGGTGCGCAAGGTCAAGGCCAGGCTTCACTCTTTGCTGATCAGGATCATGCCGGTCAAGGTGTGCAGGTGATGGGTATTATTGAAGATCAAAGTGAGCTGATGCCGCGCTATGAGCCCGATCATCCCTCAGCCAATGCTGATGGTTATGTATTTTATCCAAATGTAAACGTGGTGGAGGAAATGGCTGACATGATTTCCGCTAGCCGTGCGTTTCAAACCAACGTTGAAATGATGAATACCGCCAAGCAGATGATGCAGCGCGTACTCACATTGGGTCAGTAAGGCCCAGGAGGCAGTAATGAGCGCAGCAGGAGTCAGCGCCGCCGGTGCAGTGATGGATCAATACCAGCACACAGCGAAGGCAGGCGGAAAAGAAGAATTAGGTAAGAATGAGTTTTTGGAACTGCTGGTGGCCCAGCTCAATAACCAGAACCCACTTGAACCGCAAAACAATGGTGACTTTATTGCGCAGTTGGCGCAGTTCAGTACAGTTGAAGGCGTGGAGCGACTCAATGGCAGTATGGAAAATATTCTGTCGGGTTATCAGTCTTCGCAAGCGTTGCAGGCATCGTCTCTAGTCGGGCGTAAGGTGATTATTCCGAGCGAAAAAGCCGTGGTGGACACCTCGGAAACCTTTAAAGCCAGTATGGTCTTACCGCAAAGCAGCGCTAACGTGTATGTCAACGTTTATGCCGCGGACGGCACTCTAGCAACCCGGATTAATATGGGTGCACAAGAGGCCGGTCAGGTCAGCTTTATGTGGGACGGTAAGAACAGTGATGGTGAAACGATGCAGCCTGGTACGTATAAGTTTGAAGCGCAAGCCAGTATTGATGGTGAAACCAAAGGTTTGTACACCTTGTTACCTGCCAACGTCGATAGCGTCACTTTGGGTCATGGTAACAACGGTGAGCTGTTATTGAACTTGGCAGGCATCGGTTCAGTGCCTTTGTCCCAAGTGCATATGATTGGTCAGTGATTTTAGAAATTTGCCAGTTGTCGGATGTCCGGCAAGGAGAACAGTATGTCATTTAATATCGGCCTCAGTGGTATGCGTGCTGCATCGCGAGACCTGAACGTTACCGGTAACAATATTGCCAACGCAGGGACTGCAGGCTTTAAACAGTCGCGTGCTGAGTTTGCGGATGTGTATGCTGCATCGATGCTTGGCTCAGGGCGTAACCAGCAGGGCAGTGGTGTGCTGTTATCAGAAGTATCGCAGCTATTTAAGCAAGGCAATATTAACGAAACGCAAAACGCCTTGGACTTAGCGATTAACGGTAACGGTTTTTTCCAAGTCAGTAATAATGGTGCGCTAAGCTATACACGTGCTGGTTATTTTGGCACTGATAAGCAAGGCTTTATTATTGATAATTATGGCAATAATTTGCAAGGTTATACCACGAACAATAATGGTGAGCTGGATAAAGGTATAATGCGTGACTTGCAGATTAAAACTACCAGTCAAGAGCCTAAGCCGACGAGTCAGTTTAAACAAACATTTAATCTGAACTCGACCAGTGAAGTGCCTGAAGTGACGACCTTTGATCCGGCTGATCCGAAAAGCTATAACTCGACTACCTCGACCAGTATTTATGACTCACAAGGTAATGCGCACGTCATGACGCAGCATTTTGTGAAAACCGGCCCAAATACTTGGGATATGAATATCTTGATCAATGGTGTTAGTCCAACCGATCCTACGAATAATACGCCTATGACATCAGAGTTAAAGTTTGATGCTGCAGGCCAGCTGATAGCTGGCGGCGAAGTTGATTTGACCGGTTGGGTACCAGCTACTGTAAAAGGTGATCCACCTGTAGGCACACCTAACAATGCTGATGCCAGTCCTAATTTAAAAATGAACATCAGTGGTGCAACACAGTTTGCCAACTCTTTTGCCGTGACTGCAGTGTCGCAAGATGGTTACACCACAGGTGAGCTGGCAGGTATTGAAATTGATGATACCGGTACTATTTTTGCCCGTTACACCAATGACCAGTCTAAGGTGCAGGGTCAAGTGGTGTTGGCGGACTTTGCTAACGTCCAAGGCTTGATTCCTGTGGGTAAAACCCAGTGGGTGCAGTCTTTAGCTTCAGGAGAGCCGGTGCGTAACCCAGGCGGTACCGGCACTTTAGGTGCGATTCAGTCGGGTGCATTGGAAGACTCTAACGTTGAGTTGTCTGATCAGTTGGTCAACTTGATTGTGGCGCAGCGTAACTACCAAGCCAACGCTAAAACCATTGAAACCGAAAGTGCGATTACCCAGACGATTATTAACTTACGTTAAAGGTCTGCAGACACAAAAAAGCGCGCTCGATGGCGCGCTTTTTTGTGTCTGCACGTTTTATTCTAAACGGGTAATGCTATTGATCAGAATTGGATCAGTGGGTACGTTCTGGTGGCCACCTTGGTTGGCGGTGCGCACTTGGGCAATTTGATCGACGACATCCATACCGCGCACGACTTTAGCAAATACCGCATAACCAAAATCACGGCTGCTTTGATTTAAAAAGTCGTTGTTGGCGTGGTTAATAAAAAACTGCATGGTGGCTGAATGGGGTGCTTGGGTGCGCGCCATGGCAACGGTACCACGATCATTTTTTAAGCCATTGCCGGCTTCGTTTTCAATGGGTTTGTTGGTGGGTTTTTGCTGCATATTGCTATTAAAACCACCGCCTTGCACCATAAAACCTGGAATCACACGGTGGAAAATAGTGCCGTTGTAACTGCCAGCATCCACGTAACCGAGAAAATTCTCGACAGAGATCGGCGCTTTTTCGGCATTAAGCTCTAGCTCCACTTCACCAAAGCTGGTGTTGATCACAACATGAGGGTTGTCTGCTGCGAATAGATTGCTGGCGGCAAGGAGCATGCAGCCGGTCAGTAAGATTTTTTTAAGCATGGGTTTCTCTCTTTGTAAGCTATGGAAAGCCGCTATTACATGAGTATAGCGGCGACCTCAGTGGTGTTGCATATGTGAGTTGGCAGCAGTCTAGCATGCGTTAAGAGTATGATATATGCCTCTTTTGAGCGGCATTAAGCTGTGTGTTGCTCTAGTAAATTAAGCGCGTGACCAATCAAAACTCACCACCTGGGCAATATGCTCAGCATCCAATAAATGCAGCAGGACACGGTCTAAACCTAAAGCAACACCGGCACAATCAGGTAAACCATGCTCCAGGGCAGCAATCAAATGCGCATCATGTGGGCGCTCAGTGCCTTGCAGTTCATGCTGAAAGCGTTGCAACTGTTGCTCGGCATCAGTGAGTTCTTGATAGCCGTTAGCCAGCTCCATACCATTGAAAAACACTTCAAAGCGTTGGGCCACTTGCACGCCACCTTGGTTGCTAACGACTTGAGCTAAAGCGGCTTGCGAGGCTGGGAACTCATCAATAAATATCAAAGTGTTGCGCGGCAGGGCAGGTTCGATTTGATGGCTCATAATCACATCCAGCCAGCCGTCACGCTCAAGCGCTAAGTCGGCGCCGGCTAATTGTTGGCCGTGCTGGGCAATAACTTGATCGCTGCAGTGGTGCACATCAAGTTGCGCATATTGAGTAAAGGCTTGGGCGTAGCTGAGATGTAAGCAGGGCAGTTCACTAAAGCGCTCAGCTAACAGCAATTGCAATAGCTCGGCGACTTCATCCATCAATTGTCGATGGGTCCAGCCCATACGATACCATTCCAGCATAGTGAACTCTGGGTTATGGCGGCGGCCGGCTTCGCCATCGCGAAACACTTTGCAGATTTGATAGATATCACCGTAACCCGCGCACAGCATGCGCTTCATCGCGTATTCAGGCGAGGTGTGCAGCCAACGTGATCCGGCCTGCATAGGGGTGATATTGGGGTCAGCTACAGGGGCTTGAGAGAGTAGTGGGGTTTCAACTTCCAGCACCGAGCGTGCATAAAAGTACTCACGAATGCTGCGATACATCTGTTGGCGCGCGACTAAGGCTGGGCGCGACGCACTGGGTAGCCAAGTGCTCATAGTGGATCACTGTCCTGTAATAAATAAGGGAGCCTGATGCTCCCTTAACATGCTCGCGCAACAAACTTAGGCGCGGCTGACATATTCACCGCTGCGGGTGTCAATTCTAAGTTTTTCACCTTCCACGATAAACAGTGGTACACGCACCACCGCGCCGGTGCTCAGCGTGGCTGGCTTAGTGCCGCCTTGTGCGGTGTCACCTTTGAGACCTGGGTCGGTTTCGGCAACATCCAGTTCAACGAAATTCGGTGCAGTGACTGAAACAACAGCATCATTAAACAGGGTGACGACATACTCAACCTGCTCTTTGAGCCATTTAATGGTGTCGCCGAGAGCTTCACGGCTGGCACCGAGTTGCTCGAAAGAGCCGTCAGTGGCCATAAAGTACCAAAACTCGTCGTCGCTGTATAAATACTCCATATCGCGATCAACAATATCAGCGCTTTCTAAACTTTCACCTGATTTAAAGGTACGCTCCCACACGCGCTGGCTGCGGATGCTGCGTAATTTAACGCGGCTGAAGGCTTGGCCTTTACCAGGCTTAACAAACTCGATATCAATCATGATGCAGGGTTCGTTATCCACCATGACACGCAGTCCTGGTTTGAATTCGTTGGTAGAATAGTTAGCCATAATGCAATCCTGTCGTATTTAAGGTCGTATAAAATGCCTATTGTAGCCCAAACCGAGAAGTTTTTTCCCCTGAAGGGCTGGGGGGAGGTATTGGCTCAGTCTGTGCGCAGTTCTGATGAGCTTTTAGCAGCTTTAGAGCTGCATTTGGAGAACCTAGGAAATGGCCTCAGTGCCGCCCGTCAATTTCCAGTTTTAGTGCCGCGTCCTTTTGTTGAGCGTATGCGTAAAGGTGATCCGCGCGATCCATTGCTCTTGCAGGTTTTGCCCTTGGCTGCGGAAGATCAGTTGGCGGCAGGTTTTACTGTGGATCCATTGGGTGAGCAAAGCACCAATGTAGAAACTGGGGTGATTCATAAATATCACGGCCGTGTCTTGTTACTGGCGGCCAGTGGTTGTGCGGTCAATTGCCGTTATTGTTTTCGCCGGCATTTTCCCTACAACGAAAATCGCTTAGGGCGCTCACAGTGGCAGTCAGCGCTGGAGTATATTGCGCAAGATGCCAGCATTGCTGAAGTGATTCTCAGTGGTGGCGATCCTTTGATGCTGCAAGATGAGCGCTTGGCGGAGTTGGTTGAGCAGATCGCTACAATCCCTCATGTGCAACGTTTGCGCGTGCATTCACGTTTGCCGGTGGTGATTGTCCAGCGCTTAACTGAACAGTTGACTGATATTCTCACACGCACCCGTTTGCGCAGTACGTTGGTGCTGCATGTCAATCACCCTAATGAGTTAACTCCAGAGCATGCCCAGCGCTTAGCCTTGTTGCGCCAAGCTGGCGTGACCTTGCTCAATCAAACAGTGTTGCTCAAAGGGGTGAATGACAGCGCTGAGGTGTTGATTGAACTGAGCGAGCAACTCTTTAATCATCATCTCTTGCCCTATTATCTGCATGTGCTGGATCGAGTGCAGGGCGCACAGCACTTTGATGTGAGCAGCAGCGAGGCCTATGCGCTGTATCAACAGATGCTGGCTCAATTACCCGGCTATTTAGTGCCCAAGCTGGTGCGTGAAGAAGCGGGCCAGCCACATAAGACGCCATTGCATGCTTTTTAAACGGTCAAGCTCGACAAATCCACCGCAAGCACAGCGCGGCTTGTTACACTGCACACTGTAATTATTAAGGTTAGAAAATTTTTGTGAGTACACCAACTGATTTTGCCAGCTTGCCGTTACCGGCAGCATTGTTAACCAACTTAGACGATTTGGGCTACACCAGCATGACTGCGGTGCAGGCTCAGAGTTTACCGGTTATTTTAAAGGGCATGGATGTGATTGCCCAAGCTAAAACAGGTAGCGGTAAAACTGCGGCCTTTGGGATTGGCTTATTATCACCACTCAATCCACGCTATTTTGGCTGCCAAGCTTTAGTGCTGTGCCCGACCCGTGAGTTGGCTGACCAAGTCTCCAAAGAGATTCGTCGTCTGGCGCGCGCCGAAGGCAATATTAAAGTGCTGACTTTGTGTGGCGGCGTACCTTTTGGTCCGCAAGTCGGCTCGTTGGAGCATGGCGTGCATATTGTGGTCGGTACGCCGGGGCGTGTGTTAGAGCACGCGCGTAAAGGCACTTTGGACTTGTCGGGTCTGAATACTTTGGTACTGGATGAAGCTGATCGCATGTTGGATATGGGCTTTTATGACAGCATTGCTGACATTATTGAGTTTACGCCCAAGCGTCGTCAGACCTTATTGTTCTCGGCAACTTTCCCCGATGGGATTCAGCAGTTAGCGTCAAATTTTTTACGCGATCCGCAGCATATTAAAGCCGATACTGAGCATGCTGAGCATCAAATTGAGCAGCATTTCTACGAAATCACCCCAGAGCAGCGTGAAGGTGCGGTGGAGCGTATTTTGCGCCATTACCGTCCTGAAGCCTGTGTAGCCTTTTGCTTTACTAAGCAGCAGACACAAGATTTAGCGGATTATCTCAATAGTGAGAAAATCTCTGCTTTAGCCTTGCATGGTGATTTAGAGCAGCGCGAACGTGACCAAGTTTTAGCCTTGTTCAGTAACCGCAGTTGCAGCGTATTAGTAGCAACGGATGTGGCCGCCCGTGGTTTGGATATTGAATCCTTGCCGATGGTGATTAACGTTGAATTAGCGCGTGATCCAGAGATCCATGTACACCGTATCGGTCGTACCGGCCGTGCGGGCGCTAAAGGTATGGCAATCAGTCTTGTGGGTCCAAAAGAAACCTTCCGTGCGCAAGCCATTGAAGAGCTGCAAGGTAAGCCTTTGAATTGGCATTCGCTCAATGGTTTGA
>CALZAE010000063.1 GCA_945612235.1 uncultured Gammaproteobacteria bacterium
ACTCAGCTGATGGGTTAAATGAGGTGCCATAGGCGACATAAATCCGACCATTATCAGCAGGCTTATAGACGAGGCCAGCACGACCGCTAAATTTCTTGTCTTCAGTGCGGTACTTATCGGTAAGGCCGGTTTTTACTGTGGTTTTTTCAAAGTCGCCATTAAGCCAGTCATAGCGCAAACCTAGATTGATGTCCCATTTCGGCGTCAGGCTAATAGTATCAAAGGCATACAGCGCTTTATTGGTCAGATGGGTTTCGGTGTTGTCGAGCGAGGTGCGCTGCGCAGGACCGGCATAGTAACCGGGGGGATTGTATAAATCATAATCAATACCGGTGAAATCAAACGCATGGTTGTACGCTTCACGCTCGTAGGTTTCGCGCGACACTTCACCACCCGCAACCCAGCTGTGCTGCATACCGAGCAGCTCATTCTCACCAATCAAACTGAGCTGGTTGATCCACATTTGCGACTCAACGTCACGACCATAGCCTTGTGGACCAGCCGGCTGATAAAAGCCTGGTGGAATAGGGCGATTAGTGCCCTTTTCTTTATCAACATTCACATGCGCCGCAGAAATAATAGTATCGCGATCAATGCGGCTGTAACGGGTTAAGTTCTGTACTTGTAATGAGTCATTGATATCGTGCTCAAACTTAATGGTAAACGCATCGCTGGTAATTTCTTCTTTATCAAAGTTACGAAAACCAAAATAATCATCACGACTCACGCCTGCGAGCTTCTTACCATCACGGGCCGGTACACCGTAATCGGGCAAGTTATCATCGACTTGGTGGAAATAACTGAGCGTGAGACGGGTCGCATCACTTAAACCAAATAAGACCGATGGCGCGATACCCCAGCGCTTACGCTCAATATCATCGCGACCCGGCACATCATTTTCATGCGCCATTAAATTTAAGCGAAACGCACTGTCAGTACCCACGCCTTCTAAACGCTGATTAGCATCTAGAGTCATACGGTGGTAACCATCCGTACCTAAGGAAGCACCAAGCTCAACAAAGTCACGTTGGCGCGGTGCTTTACTGGCTTGATTAACACTACCGCCAGTCGTACCGCTACCACCGAACACAGAGTTTGGGCCTTTAATCACTTCAACTGATTCAATATTAAAGGTATCGGTACGATTGGTTTGTGTACTGTCGCGCAAGCCATCGATTTGCATATTGGCATTGGCACTGAAGCCGCGAATATTGATGCTATCGCCAGAACCGCCACCGCCCTCACCGGCGTTAAAAGTAATACCTGAAACATTACTTAAGACTTGGCGCAAGCTTAACGCTTGCTGCTCTTTAATCACTTCTGCAGGAATCACTTGAATGGTTTGCGGCATATCCAGCAGCGGCGCAGTATTTTTCACCGAGATAGAATGAGTCGTGCGATAGGCAGGGGTCTCGCCCACAACAGTTTGTGAATCGAGCTCAACCGCCGATGTGTTTTCTTGGGCTACAGATAAGTGGCTGGCCGATGCAATAGCAATACCTACGGCAGTGACCAACAAGGAACGCGGTTGTTTTTTTGAAGAAACGATTGATGCAGGCAAGGGAAGTCCTCCTCTTTATGGGAGGAGGAACTTTAAATGATAACCGTTAGCATTACCATTACTTTATTGATCTATATCGACAAGACCCGGTTATAAGGATTGCGCCTTATAAGTAATACGACTTCAACGGCGGAAAGCCATTAAACTCTACCGCACTGTAACTGGTGGTGTAAGCACCTGTGGATAACCAGTAGAGTCGATCTTCGCTGGCTAAGTTCAGTGGCAAACCGTATTTGTAGTTTTCATACATAATATCGGCACTGTCACAGGTCGGACCGGCGATGACTACATCTTCCATTTCGCCCTGCTTTTCAGTCCAGATGGGGAACTTAATGCACTCATCCATGGTTTCAATCAAACCCGAGAACTTACCCACATCGGTATACACCCAGCGCTCAACGGAGGTGCGTGATTTACGTGAAACCAAGACCACTTCACTGACCAAGATACCGGCGTTAGCAATCAGCGAACGGCCTGGTTCAAGAATGATTTCTGGCATTTCATCACCAAAATCTTCCTGTAGAAAGCGAGTAATTTCTTCAGCGTAGGCTTGCAAAGTATTGGTTTTGTTTAAATAGTTGGCTGGAAAACCGCCACCCATATTGATCATTTGCAAGCGAATACCATCTTCGTCACGCAAGCGCTCATAGATGATTTTCACTTTACCAATCGCCGCATCCCACGAGCCGATCTCACGCTGTTGTGAGCCGACATGGAAAGATACACCGTACGGCACTAAACCTAACTCGCGCGCCAGCACTAATAAGTCCATGGCCATATCGGTTTGGCAGCCAAACTTACGCGATAACGGCCAGTCCGCTGAGGCTGAACCTTCAGTGAGAATGCGCACATAGATTTTAGAGCCCGGTGCGGCTTTAGCGATATTGCGCAGGTCAGCTTCTGAGTCAGTGGCGAACATACGCACACCTTTCTCATAGAAGTAACGCACATCGCGGGCTTTTTTAATGGTGTTACCAAAGCTGATTTGCTCAGGCTTCACACCACAGGACATCACCTTATCAAGCTCATAGATCGAGGCAATATCAAAGTTCGAGCCTTTGTCATGCAGCAACTTAGTGATTTCGATGGCTGGGTTGGCTTTGACGGCGTAATAAATTTTCGCGAACGGAAAATTCTCAGCAATTTCATCATAAGCGCGGGCGATGGTTGCGGTATCAATCACAACAAATGGGGTTTCGTGCTGATCAGCAAACGCCTTCATCTTTTTAAAAGTTTCAGGCGCGAAGTAATCTTCCACATTAATGGACATAGCTGGACTCCTATCTGGGTCATGGCAAATCAAGAAAATAAGGGATTAAATCTGAACGCTGAATCCGTTTCCCCACTTTGGTTCGCCTACTTCCCAAGGCATGTCGCCGAGGATTTATAGCGTTAAAGCTATCAACCTCTCGTCGTCAGTACTTGAGCCGGATGGATCGTTTCAGCATGAGCGTTCTAGGGGCGCACTTTAGAGCCAGAACGCAGGGATAGCAACAGTAATCAATACATTTTAAGATTGATTTGCTATAAGCAATTAAGACAGACGCATACTTAGTGCTAAACAAGCAACCGACTGAGTGTCACCACAACACACAGCCAGTTACTAAAGGCACTTAAGCTTTAAAGCGGTTGACCAACTCATGCAACTGCTCAGACACGCCCTGAGATATACGAATACTTTCGGCACTGTCTTGTGTGCGATCTAAGCTGCGATTAGCCAGCTCTGAAATCTCAGCCACTTGGCGATTAACCTCTTGGGAAACCATCGCTTGCTCTTCAACGGCAGTAGCCATTTGCTCAGACATGGCCGAGATTTTACTGACCGCCTCAACGATGCCCAGCAACATGCTTTCTGACTCAACCACTCGTTGCAGACCCATTTCGGCATCTGCAGCACCCTCTTCAGCCACTAATACTGAAGTTGCGGCTTGCGCGCTGAGGCTTTCAACAATATGACCAATATTTTTTGCTGAATCGCGAGTGTTCGACGCCAGCAAACGCACTTCATCTGCCACCACCGAGAAACCACGACCATGTTCACCAGCACGCGCTGCTTCAATTGCCGCGTTCAGCGCCAGCAGGTTGGTTTGATCTGAAATGGTCTCAATAGAAGCGGCTGCACGGGCAATCGCGTCGGTTTGTTGCGCCAATTGTTTCACGGCCTGGCCAATATCCGACACCGTACCGCGTAACTGCTCAATTGAGGTACGAGTGATATGTGCGATTTCAACACCTTGATTAGCTAAATCACTGGAGTGATCCGCCTGCCCTGCAGTTTTCTGTACGTTTTCTGAAATTTCATGAATCGCTAACGACATTTCTTGCATCGCCGTGGCAACCAATTCAGTTTGCTGGGTTTGGTTAATAATCTCGCCACGCGCTGTTTCTGTCAAAGCTAAGCCGCGACGCGACTCTTCGGTCACTTGACGCGATGCGTCTTGAATACGGGTTAATACTGTATCCAAATGCGCTCGTAAGCTCATCACACCAACCGTAATATTACCGGCTGTACCACACTGATTAGTGTAGGTACTGACAGCTAAGGGATGCATAAACACACCTTTCAGTTCGTTACTGATCGCCTGTAGATCCTGTTTGTGTTGGTAATTTAAAATACCACCAAACACCACTAAAGCAGCAGCAAGCCAGAAAGCACTGATCATCGGCGACATGGTGTAGCCTAAAATAGCCGCTGGAATAATCAAGGCCACGCCCAGCAAGACCTGCTTAACAGAACGCGGTATCTGTAATTGAAAACTATTGCGGCGCATGCGTGCATATGTCTTTTCTGCACGCTCAACATCAATCTTTGCAGGGCATGAACGCACTGATTCATAACCCACCACCTGACCGTTTTCCGTAATGGGTGTGACATAAGCACTGACCCAATAAAAATCACCATTTTTACAACGGTTTTTGACCATACCCATCCATGGACGGCCGGCTTTGAGATGTTGCCACATCACTTCAAATGCTTCTTTGGGCATATCAGGGTGGCGTACAACGTTGTGGTGCTGCCCCACCAACTCTTCACGAGAAAAGCCGCTGATTTTTTCAAAACCATCATTACAGTGGGTAATAACACCCTGCAAATCAGTACCCGAAATAAGTTTTACGTCCGGAGCAAAGTGTTGCTCGCGCTGAGTTACTGATCGATTATTTTTCATAACAGCCGCCTTAAATATACTCACACATAAATAGTGTACTGATTCACTCAGTCTTATCTGCCGCACTCAACAAATGCCACAATAGGGTTTAAACCGATCACTTGGTTCCCTGTTGCGGTTGCCTGTACAACATAGGATGCCTGCCAAATACTCCATATATCCTATGGGACATTTGGCAAAACACCTTTAGAAAGTCGAGCCTGATGTGAATTTTGCTGTATCAAGCCCATTTCGAACATATGACAAAATCCATCATCGCGTCAGTTCGCTTTTTATACACAATAGTTTGCTACGTTAATTTACGATTACTTACTACATCGGCATTGTTGAGTACTACTTTAATAGAGTCACAATTGTACGCTATTAAATAGTAGATCCGCATTGAGATGCAGCATATTGACCGAGTTACACTGGCTGCCATGGTATTCGGAGCAATTGCTTAAGCCACTGTGCATAAGGCGTTTTGCACAGCTAGGTCATCAGCGTATAAACGATGCCCAGCACCGCAATACACAATAAAAAAGCAGATGACAGTAGCGATATTGTACGCTGATGACGCTGGAATACACCGCCACGCATCAATAGCGCGTAGCTCAATAGAATAGTAAAATCGGCTATCATCCATACCAGTGTTAATACACCTAAACTCAACCTAAAATCCGGCGTCACCATAATAAATTGCGGAAAAAAAGCAACGAAAAAAATGATGTCTTTAGGATTGGAAACACCTAGAAAAAACCCGTTGAAGAATGCTGAATGATGCTTCACTGGTGCCAAGCTCGTGTGTTCAACCTGCGCCGAACCCTTCAGCTCAGTACGCAACCCCGTCAACGCCATCCAGCCAATAAATGCGCAACCAATTAAACTAATCCATTTAAGGTTATGCGCATCCAACGCAATCACACCAGAAACAATCAGTGCCGCAGTCGCCAAAAGCACTAACGAAGCCAAGTTAGCGCCCAGTACTGTAATCAGCGCATATTTAAAACCATGTCGAGCGGCCGCATTGATCACCAAAGCCACAATGGGTCCTGGTGTGCCAATCAACAACACAACCGCAAAAACATAAGCAGTGAACACGGTGAAACTCATACGTAAGGCACCTAAAAACCAATCAATCTAGCGCTCAATAGCGAACGCAAGCACTTGAATGCAGACAACGGACTCACCGGCTGTACAGTGTTATTTTTACCACTGACAACCCTATAACTGACTTACTCACCACCTAAAAAGCCACCTGACTGGCGATTCCACAAGCGCGCATAGAGTCCGTTTTTCGCCAAGAGTTCTTGATGACTACCCACTTCAACAATCTGCCCTTGATCCATCACTACCAAGCGATCCATAGCAGCAATAGTGGATAAGCGGTGCGCAATCGCTATCACAGTTTTATCTGCCATCAACTCATACAGGCTTTCTTGAATCGCCACCTCCACTTCGGAGTCCAAGGCACTAGTGGCTTCATCTAACAATAAGATCGGCGCGTCTTTAAGCATCACCCTGGCAATGGCAATGCGCTGACGTTGACCACCGGAGAGTTTCACCCCGCGATCACCCACATGCGCATCCAAGCCAGTACGGCCTTTAGCATCCGAGAGTGATGGAATAAACTCTGCCGCTTGCGCCCGCTCAACCGCTAGACGTAAATCTTCTTCCGAGGCATCAGGACGACCGTAAACAATATTGTCACGCACCGAACGGTGCATTAACGCGGTGTCTTGGGTGACCATACCGATATGCTGACGCAGGGATTGCTGAGTGACCTTAGCGATATCCTGCCCATCAATCAGCACTTGGCCGCTGCTAACATCATAAAAACGCAGCAACACATTGACTAAGGTGGATTTACCCGCACCGGAGCGACCGACTAAACCAATTTTCTCACCGGCCTTAATATGCAGATTAAAGTCGCTCATTAAAGGCTGGCCATTGCGATAGGCAAAGCCCAACTGCTTAAACTCGATTTCACCGTGCGGTACTTGCAACTCTGTGGCATCCGGTGCATCTAAGAGCTTGACTGGCTGGCTGATAGTATTCATACCATCTTGTACCGTACCCAGATTCTCAAACAGCATGGTGGCTTCCCACATAATCCAATGGGATAAGCCAATTAAGCGTAGTGCCATAGCAATCGCTGCCGCTACCGCACCAACACCAATTAAATCCTGCTGCCACAGATACAAACTCAGCGCCGCAGTACCACCGACTAACAGCATGTTCAGAGTGTGATTGAGTAACTCCAAATAAGTCACCCAGCGCATTTGCGCATGCACTGTACCCATAAACTCTTGCATGGCTTGCTTGGCATAACGCGCTTCACGGCCGCCATGGGAAAAGAGTTTCACCGTGGCAATATTAGAATAGGCATCGGTAATACGACCCGTCATTAACGAGCGCGCATCCGCCTGCGCACTGGCGAGCTGGGCCATTTTCGGGACAAAAACTCTTAAGGTCAGAGCAAAAATCACTAACCAAGCGACAAAAGGCACTAAGAGCCAAGCATCAAAAGTCAGTAAAATGATGGAAGTCGTGAGGAAGTAAATCACCACATAGACCAGCATTTCTGCGCAAATCATAATGGTGTCACGCACCGCTAAAGCCGTTTGCATGACCTTGGCAGAAATACGCCCAGCAAATTCATCTTGATAAAACTGCATACTTTGGCTGAGCAGTATTTGGTGAAACTGCCAACGCAAACGCATCGGCAATACGCCCTGTAAGCTTTGAAAACGCACATTACTGGCCAACAACACCCACAATGGGCTGAGTACAATCAACGCTAGCATGGCTAGTAAAGGCGTGCTTTTTTCTGCCCACAACTGCGCCGGACCATATTGACCTAGCCAATCGACAATCAAGCCCATCATCTGAAACAGCACTGCTTCAAAGATGCCAAGGCCGGCATTGAACAACACCAATACCAATAACCACGGCCATGAGCCACGTGCACAGGCTTTAACAAACTGAAATAACGTTAACTGTTTCGGAGCCAAAGGCTCGTCGGGATAAGGATTGATCCGTCGTTCAAACCATGCAAACCAAGACATAACACACCTTGTTAAAAAGGGACTCACGCTGGCACAAGTCGCAGCTACAACACAGCGCAATAAAGACGGCTATTCTAACCTAATCAAGGGTCTCTCGAGCTGTTACTATTTTAAACTACTTAACTGCACAGCCTATTCACCTTATATGCGCTCAAGTATGTATAGATTTGCACAGACAACTCGCAAGCGCTCCTAAGCTTTACTTCATATAACTCGCATACACTGCCTATGGTTAAGAGTACCTCGCTATTGTCGTGACGAGCGAAGCCATGGATGGCGTAGCGCCCGCATCGAACCCCGGATGGGTTCGTTAAGGGAAAAACGACAGTAGCGAGGTGCGCCCAAGAGTATCTATTTGCCTCTGTATGCAAGTCGTATAAGGCTTTGCAAACTTAAATACCACCGCGATTTCCACCTAGCCCAGTATCTCCGCTATAATTGCCGGCTAATTTTTGAACTCTTTTTCTTTGAGGCGCTATCAGCATGAGCAAACAGGCTGCCGAAGTCGCGAAACGTCGTACGTTCGCTATTATTGCCCACCCGGACGCCGGTAAAACCACCATTACCGAACGCTTATTGCTGATGGGACAGGCCATTTCTGTCGCGGGTACGGTTAAATCACGTAAATCCGACCGCCACGCCACCTCAGACTGGATGGCGATGGAGCAGCAACG
>CALZAE010000064.1 GCA_945612235.1 uncultured Gammaproteobacteria bacterium
GCAGGGGTGGCCGCCAGTCTGGTTAATTTTGCGCAATCGCTCATTGGTCGTCGGCATGGTGGTTTGGCGCTGGTTGCGGTGCTGGTCTGCTTGATTATGGGCGGTATGAGTGGCTCAGGTCCTGCGGATGCTGCTGCAGTGGCGATGGTGATGTTGCCGAGTATGACTAAAGCGGGTTATCCACGGCCGTTCTCGGCGTCTTTGATTGCTGCAGCTTCGTCTACGGCGATTCTAATTCCGCCGTCCATTGCGTTAATTTTGTATTCAGTGATGATGCCAGGTTTAGATTTGCGCGCGTTGTTTGCCGCAGGTTTATTTCCAGGCTTATTAGCTGGCGCATCCTTGTTAGTGCCTGCGTATATTTTAGCTAAGCGCAATGGCTGGGAAGCGGTAAAAAGTACTGATGAGAAGTTGCCATCGGTGCGCAGTAGTTTTGTTAAGGCTATTCCAGCCTTATTGGCACCAGTGATTATCTTGGGTGGCTTGCGTTCAGGACTGTTCACTCCGACAGAAGCGGCGGTGGTTGCGGTCACTTACGGTTTGTTGATTGGCACCTTTGTGTATCGTGAACTGACTTGGTCAAGTTTGATCGATATGTTTAACGAGGCGGTTAAAATCTCGGGCGTGGTGTTAATTATTATTGCCTTAGCCGGTATTTTTGCTTGGGCGGGCACAGCCTTAGGTACTTTTACCCGTTTAGCTGACGTCATACTTTCCATTTCTGATAATGCGTTGGTGTTGCTGTTATTAGTGATGCTTTTGGTGTTACTGGCGGGGATGTTGTTGGATGCTATTTCTATTTACTTGATTTTAACGCCAATTCTGGTGCCGTTAATTCAACACTTTGAATGGAATCCAGTGTGGTTCGGTATTTTATTAGCGATGAATATTGCCATCGGCCAGTTTACGCCGCCCGTTGCGATCAACTTAATGGTGACCACCAAGGTGGCTAATATACGACTGGAAGAAACCTTTGGTTGGGCGGTGTTATTTATGTTCACTATGTTGAGTGCGCTCTTGCTGGTGTTGTTTTTCCCGCAAATTGCACTATGGTTACCTGAATATCTGGGGTATTCGACAACCTAGTAGACTGCTCAAGCTCAAGGATGAGCAAAAGAAAGCTTCAGGTTGGGGCAACGCGAGCTATTTTTACGAGTGATTAAGCTCTAGCAAGTCAACTGATCCGGCCACTGCAGCAGCCACAGACTAAGGTCTGAGGTAAGCCCAGAGAGCTGGAGTTTTTAGGGGTTATACCATGAGAGTTTATCCATTTAGAAAGTATTCAACCAAAATTCCTGCTGAATGGGTTGATTTTAATGGGCATATGAACACTAAGTATTATGGCTTGGTCATATACGATGCCCATATTGATTTTACTGAACATCTCGATCTGGGTGAGCGTTATAGGTATGCCAACAATTGCAGTAAAGCACTGGTTGAGAGCCACTGCATTTATGCCAGGGAGTTGTGTGAAGGCGACGAGATTGAAGTTGTTTCTTGGCTGTTGTCGGTCGATGAAAAGCGCTTGCATACCTTTCATGAAATATATTGCACTAACAAAGGTTATCGAGCCGCAGCCGCTGAGCATTTAGATGTTCATATCGATCTTGAGACGCGACGAGTGTCACCCTTTCCAAAGGATGTGCTGCAACGCTTACAGTCGATAGAGCGCGAGTACGCCAAGCTGCCACAACCTGATAATGTTGGAAGCACCATTAAGCCTCCTGTTAAGTGAGCTTAAGTTAACAGGCTGCAATACATTGCTGATATTGGCAGTGCTGAGCTCGCTGACCTTGACTCGACTGTGAAAAATATTATGACCTCATCACTCAGTTGCTTGTACTCTTTTCGTCGCTGTCCCTACGCCATGCGCGCCCGCCTTGGTATTTTATTTGCTGAATTACAGGTGGAGTTGCGCGAGATTGTTCTGCGAGATAAACCTGCACAGATGCTAGCGATCAGTCCTAAGGGCACTGTACCGGTATTACAATTGTGTGATGGTAGGGTGATTGAGGAGAGCCGCGAGATTATGGAGTGGGCGCTGGCGCAACAAGACCCGCAAGGATTGTTAGATGCTGGAGTGTTGCAGCAGGCTAGCGCGCTGATTGAGCAAAACGATAATGAGTTTAAGCAGTGGCTGGATCGTTACAAGTATGCCGATCGCTACCCTGAAATGACTCAACTGGAGTACCGCCAGCGTGGGGAAGTATTTTTGCAGCAGCTAGAAGCGTTGCTGACTCGCAATCCTTTTCTACTGGGCGATCAGGCCAGCGTTGCTGATATTGGCATTATGCCCTTTGTGCGCCAATTCGCGCATGTGGATCGTGATGTGTTTTATCGTTTGCCGTATCCAAACCTGCAGCGCTGGTTGGACTATTGGTTGCAGCATCCGCTTTTTGTGCAAGCCATGCTTAAATTTCAACCTTGGCAAGAGGGTGATGCAGTGGTGCTTTTTCCTGCTTAACACGAGCGATTGCAAAACCCAGCGGCGGTGAGATAGATCACTCACGCCGCAGTGCAGGTTGCTGAATTGATGTTATATAGAAAGCTCTTTGGCTTGACAGTGAAACCCTTGGGGTTACAATTGTTTCATGATTAAAACCTTCAAACACAAAGGTCTTGAGCGCTTTTACAGGTCAGGCAGCACTGCTGGAATTCAAGCTAATCATCAAAGTAGATTAAGGCTTATTTTGTCTAATTTAAGCCAAGCTGAATCACCTGATGATATGGATCTTCCTGGTCTTAAACTCCATGAGCTTAAAGGTGACAGAAAAGGTATTTGGTCTGTCGTTGTAAATGGTAACTGGCGCGTCACATTCAGATTTAATGGTCGTGATGTAGAAGTTGTTAACTATGAGGATTATCACTAATGAATATGCATCACCCTGCTCACCCTGGTGAAATTCTAAAAGAACTGGTTATCGAGCCAATGGAACTCACTATCACAGATGTGGCAGAGCACTTGAATATTAGCCGCAAAACTTTATCTAAAGTGCTGAACGCTCGTGGCTCTATAACTCCAGAAATGGCAATACGTTTGGAGTTAGCGTTTAAAAAGCCATCTGCAGATCATTGGCTTAGGTTACAAAATGCTCATGACCTTTGGCAGGTGCGCGAGCAACAAGAGCAATTAGAGGTGCAACCGTATAAATTTAATTATGTATAATGCTTAATTAAATTTATTGTTCTACTTTATGTGCAGCTAATGCACTATTAGTAATATTAAGGGATTATATGAAAAAATCAGTATTAGTTTTATGCTCAACTCTTTTATTATCTGCATGTTCCAGCATGCAGGGGGTTGTGCGCGACAAAGAAACGGGCACTCCGATTCCATCAGCGCATGTAGTCATTAATAGAGATAATGCAACAACCAATGCACTAGGCCACTTTCATGTGACGGGATCTTTTGTCCCAGGCGACACTATGCTGGTGAACGCACCTGGTTATAATATTTATACTAAAACAGTTAAAGTTATAAACGAAATAGAAGATATAGAATTATCAAAAAAATAATATTGAAAATAGTTAAAATAACTTACTGTGCGACATAAATAGCTACTACAGCCTTTTACGACTTAACACGAGCGATTGCAAAACCCAGCGGCGGTGAGATAGATCACTCACGCCGCAGTGCAGCGGGTATGGAGGATTAACCCGCATAGCCCAATTTCTTATTCACCTGATTGAAGATGTCTTTCCCCGCCAACCAGCCCTCTAGATTATCAATAAATTGATTCATCAAGGCTTGCTCCCACCCTACGGCATCGCCGGCCATATGCGCGGTCATAATCACGTTGTGCATATCCCACAGTGGATGCGACTCAGGTAGTGGCTCTTGCTCAAATACGTCAAGCCCGGCGCCGGCAATCTGGCCTTCACGTAAAGCCGTGACCAGATCGGCAGTATTCACAATGGGGCCACGGCCAATATTAATCAGGCGGGCAGTGCTGCGCATGGCTTTGAATGCGGTGCTATCAAATAGGCCATGGGTCTGTGGCGTCAGCGGTGCGGCAATCACTACGTAATCTGCATGAGCAAGCTCAGCGTGCAACTCGGCTTGGCTGCGCACGCTGATAAAGTCTGGGTCATGCGCACGCTCGGTACGAGCAATACCATGCACCTGCATACCGACGGCAGTGAGCAGTCGTGCAATCTCACGGCCGATAGAACCCGCCCCGACTACTAATACCCGTTTACCATCCACTCGTTCAGTGGTGCGATGTTGCCATTGATGCTGCACCTGTAAGCGCACCGAGTTGTGAAAGTCTTTGGCAAACATCAGCACAGTACAGAGGACATATTCAGCGATGGCGTAATCAAAGGTACCGCTGGCATTGGAGACAATGACCGGACCGTCAATCAATGCGGGAAACATCAGCGCATCGACACCGGTACTGGCGGCGTGAATCCATTGCAAACGATCAGCGGTGTGCCAAGCAGCAGCCAGCGCTTCAGTGCGAAAATCTGTGACCAATAGTACATCAGTGCCGGGTAGCGTGGCTGTTAAGCTGGCCTCGTCATAGGCAAAACGCACCTCAGCCCGCGCTCGTACTGCCTCGATGCCCAGTGGTTCAGGGTCACCGGGGGCCGTGAGAACAGTAATGATCAGTTCAGGCTGCTGGCGCATAAAGACTCCTTAGTCAACAGAAGGTGATTTAACTTATTGAATTTCTAACAGTTCGACTTCAAAAATCAGTGTCGAGCCGGGTTGGATTTTACCGGCAGCACTGTTGCCATAGGCCAGTTGCGACGGGATAAAAAACTTAAACTTGTCGCCTTCAACCATCAGTTGCACACCTTCGGTCCAGCCCGCAATCACACGATTTAACGGAAAACTAATCGGTGTCTTACGCTCAACTGAGCTATCAAAGACCGTGCCGTCTAACAATGTGCCGTGGTAATGCACTTTGACCGTAGAGCTAGCTGTTGGGTGCGTAGTGCCGGTGCCCTTGCTTAAGACTTGATATTGCAAGCCGGAGGCGGTGGTTAATACATCAACGTTCGTTTTGTTTTGCGCTAAAAAATCGTTGCCAATAGCGATGTTTTCAACAGCTGCTTTTTTACTGCCTGAGTTTTTAGCGAAGTAAAATACGATTAATGCAACCACTGCAGCCAAAATAACAAATTTCATCAGCGAACCTACTTAGATGGGGAAGCCCCGATTCTAGCATCCGATGACTCATCAGGTAAGGCAGAGTGGTTGGCTGAGCTGATTTGGCTTTTTCAGCCTATGTTTCCTGTGTTGCTCTTTGGTTAGTGATAAAATTTATTGAGTTGCATCCTTCCTTATATTTAGAGCAATAATTCATGAAAGCTATGCTGCACAGTGTGTTTCAGCGTCACTGGAATCCTTATTTGGTATTACTGATTGCCGGTCTACTGAGCGCAATTTATTTTGGCTTAACCTCTACTGTGTGGGCGGTCACCGGTGAGTTCACGCGCTTAGGCGGCGATTTTTTATTGCTGCTGGGCGTGGATGTGTCGGACTGGCAGTATTACAGCATGGTGGGTTTACAGGGTAATACGTGGGATCGTGCCGATGGTTGGATTGTTTGGGGCATGTTTATTGGCGCGCTAATAATGGTGCTATTGAGCAATAGTTTTAAGATTCGAATGCCACAGCAAAAGCGCCGTTATGTGCAAGGTTTTGTCGGTGGCATTATTGCCGGCTTCGGTGCGCGCTTAGCGTTGGGCTGTAACTTGGCGGCGTTTTTTACTGGAGTGCCGCAGTTCTCGTTTCACGCGTGGATCTTTATTATCGCTACGGGCCTAGGTACTTTTTTGGGTGCTAAACTGACGAAAATGCCGTGGTGGAAGGGCAAGCCTTCTTTAATGCGTGGTGCCGCGCAGCCTTCCAGCGTTAATGCGCGAGTGATTCAGCCTTATATTGGTGTGTTAATCGCAGTGGCCTATATTGGTTTAATGCTGTACTTCTTTATGTCTGGGCAAACAGCACTGGGTTTAGGTGCGCTCTTTGGTTTGGCCTTTGGTATTTTGATTGAGCGTGGGCAAATCTGTTTTACCGCAGCTTTTCGTGACCTGTTTCTGGTGGGTCGCAGCTTGATGGCCAAAGCCATTATTGTAGGGATGGCGCTCAGTTCAATCGTCACTTTTATCATTATTACCCTCTATGATTTAACGCCTATTACGCAAATTGCAGCGCTGAGTACTGTGGTGGGTGGTGTTTTATTTGGCTTAGGCATTGTGATGGCGTCGGGCTGTGAAACCGGAATGATGTATCGCTTAATGGAAGGGCAGGTGTTGTTCTTGCCGGTATTTATCGGCAACGTGATAGGCGCCACTTTCCTTGCTTATGCGTGGGACCATTTAGGTGTTTATACTGTGCTGGTTGCTAGTGGCGCAAAGATTAATCTGCTCAATAGTATCGGTCCAACCGCTGCGATTCTCAGCACATTGGTGATGCTCGGTGTACTCTATGCCTTAACCGTATATCGGGAAAAAAGTTATCACCGTCATTTTGAATTAAACAGAGTTGCTAAATAATATGCCAACCCATACAGAAGCAGATTTCACCTTGGATCTGCGCGGAGAGTCGTGCCCTTATCCAGTGATTTATACCCTTGAAGCACTGGCGGGGATGAGCAAAGGCGAGCTGTTACAAGTGATCACTGATTGCCCTGGCTCGTTTCGAAATGTCCCGGAAGAAGCGCTGGCGCACGGCTATACCTTTGCTCAAGAGCCAGTAAAAAACGGGCAGGAGTATCTGTTTTATATTTACGCATAAAAAAAGCAGGCGCCCGTCATGGACGCCTGCTTGGTGAACTTGCAGCGCTTTATGTATTAGTTATACACATCGAATACGCCCAAGATACCGCCTAACCATAAATGCACCAGCATACTGGCTACATAGCCTAAAAAAATCACCGGCATCCAGCGTAAGTGGCTCATAAAGGTGTAGTGACCGCGTGCCGCACCCATCAGCGCAACACCAGCAGCCGAACCGACCGACAGTAAGCTACCGCCCACACCCGCCGCTAAAGTCACCAGCAACCAGTGGCCATGGCTGATATTTGGGCTCATTTCTAGCACCGCAAACATCACAGGGATGTTATCCACAACGGCAGAAATAATACCGATACCAAAGGCTGCCCACGATGCTCCTAGGCCGTCAAACAAGTGTACAGAGACCAGTTGTAAGTAGCCTAAGTAGCCTAAACCACCGACACACATCACTACGCCGTAGAAGAATAACAAGGTATCCCACTCAGCACGGGCCACGTTTTTAAATACATCAAAAGGAACCACGCTACCTAAGTAACGCAGTTGTTTTTGGTCATGCTTGGCTTCAGCTACAGTGCGCTTTTTTGCTAAAGAAGACGGCAGGCTCATGCGTAAGAAGTAACCAAACAGTTGCAAGTAACCCAAACCGACCATCATGCCAAATACTGGCGGTAAGCCTAAGAACTGGTGACCACACACGGCAGTCACAATGGTGAAGAGGAACAACACCATCACACGACGTGCGCCACGCTTGAGTTCGACTTCTTCAGTTACGCTCTCAGGCTTGCCCTTAGGAATAAAGAAGGACATCACTATTGCCGGAACAACGAAGTTCACTACTGCAGGTAAAAACAGGTCAAAGAACTCTAAAAACTGTACCTTACCGGCCTGCCATACCATCAGCGTGGTGATATCACCAAAGGGGCTGAAGGCACCACCGGCGTTTGCCGCAACCACAATATTGACACAGCACATGGCAATAAAGCGCTTTTGACCTTCAGCGACTTTAAGTACCACGGCACACATCAGTAACGCTGTGGTCAAGTTATCGGCTACCGGTGAGATAAAGAAGGCTAAAATACCGGTGATCCAAAAAAGTGACATATAACCAAAACCTTTTTGCACCATCCACGCACGTAAACCTTCAAATACGCGGCGCTCTTCCATCGCGCTGATATAGGTCATAGCGACCAACAGGAACAACATCAACTCAGTAAAATCGAGGAAGTTAGCGCTGAAAGCGGCACCCGTAGCAGCGTGATCTTTGCTGACCAGACCGACTAGCAGCCAGATCAGACCGGCGCCAATTAACATGGGTTTGGACTTGCGCAATTGTAGTTTTTCTTCAAGCACTACAACGATGTAAGCAATAGCGAAGACAAAGACCGCTAAATAGCCGGCGAGGGTGGTGGTGGCATCCAAGTGCTTAACTGCTTCAGCAGCACCACTGGCTAAAGCTGGCATCGATAATAATGCAGCAGCAACAAATATAAACAAACTTCGGAACATAAATGTTTTCTCAAGATTGG
>CALZAE010000065.1 GCA_945612235.1 uncultured Gammaproteobacteria bacterium
AAAAGACCCGCACAAGTGCGGGTCAAAACCGTGTTTAGCCTGATGAGGAGATAACTTGAAAACCGACCTGTTGGTTTCTAAATTATCACTGACCTTGCGATCAGTTGAGTTAATAATATCGATTCTCATTCGCAAGTCAAGCTTTAAATGAAAATGTTTCTTATTTGGTGTTGTCGCCGTAAAAACCAGTCAAACATGCCGATGATAATCTGCATGAGTCAGCTGATAAGACAACACAGTAGAATGAGTATGTTAAGCTGCGCATCCGTTTGATTATGAGTTTTATGCGGTTATGAGTAAAAGCGAAAACCCAATTTTTAAAGTGATTTTTTTGAATCAAGGTCAAGTCTTTGAAATGTATGCCAAGTCCATTTATCAAAGTGACCTATGGGGATTTTTAGAGATAGAAGAGTTTATCTTTGGCGAGCGCACCCAAGTGGTGGTGGACCCGAGCGAAGAGAAGCTTAAAGCACAGTTTGACGGGGTGATTCGCAGTTATATACCCATGCAATCCATTGTGCGTATTGATGAAGTTGAGCGCTTAGGCGTTGCTACCATCAGTGAAGCGGCGGTGGGTAATGTGATGTCTTTCCCTATGCCAGTACCGAGCAAGTAAACATTAAGCGCTGCTGTTATATAACAGCAGCGCTGACGCATATTATGACTCAGTACCCTCATGGCTTTCGTCACTGACACGGTTGCTTTTGCTGTTTTGTTGTACAGCAGGAAAACGTGCTGAGGCGTAACGTACAATCAGTACCGCCACTGCTAATAATAAAATCGCTCCAGAAATATATACCACGCCCATATTCGGGTCGTTGTGATGGGAAATATCGGCAATCATCAGTCGCGTTAATGCGGTAATCGCCACATAGATTAAAAAACGCACTGGCATATGATTGGTTTTAAAGTAAATGCCCACCATGGCGCCCAGTTCTAAATAGATAAATAGCAGCAAGATGTCATCAATGGATGCCGAGCCCTTAGCAATCATCTCTAGAGCTTCCATGGTACCGGCCCAAGCGGTCATGCCGCCAATGGCAAAGAGTGCTAAATAATGGAACACTTCAACCAGCAAATTGCCAACTGACTCAGCTGAATTGTGCAGACGTATACGTAATTGGTCGGCTCTGTTTTGTTTCACGGGTATCACTCCTAAAATCAAGCGTTGAGCATAACAAAGCCCGTAGGCAGTGAATATATTTGTAGTGTTTCTAACTGTCCAAGGGTGCCAGCAATGCATCAATACTGGCATCATCTAAAGCAGCACTGGCGCTGGCGCCTCCTGCTAAAATACTGCTGGCGAGAGCGGCTTTATGCTGCTGCAGATGCTGGATCTTTTCTTCCACACTGCCACGTGCAATCAGCTTATACACAGTTACAGGTTTAGTTTGCCCAATGCGGTAGGCACGGTCGCTGGCTTGTGCTTCGGTGGCAGGATTCCACCAAGGGTCCACATGAATCACCGTGTCAGCAGCCGTGAGGTTTAAACCCACGCCTCCAGCTTTGAGGCTGATTAAAAATACCGATACTTGCTCAGCTTGAAAGCGCGCAATAGGCGTGCGGCGGTCAGTGGTTTGCCCAGTCAGTTGTACAAAATCAATGTCAGCTGCAGTTAACTCCTGCGCAATCAGGCCTAGCATGCTGGTGAACTGGGAGAAGACTAAAACACGTCGCCCAACTGCAGTAAAACTGCGTAGCATCTCCAGTAAATGCAGCATCTTTGCAGAATCTTGGCTGCTGTATTTTTCGGCATCCGCAGCGCTGAGTAAACGTAAATCACCACAGACTTGGCGCAATCGCAGCAACGCTTCTAAAACAGCAATATGGCTGCGCGCAATACCCACACGCTGAATTTCGTCACGCACTTTTTTATCCATAGCCAAACGTAAAGTTTCATAACGGTCACGTTGCGCGCTGGTTAAATCAATATACTGAGTGACTTCGGTTTTGCTGGGTAATTCGCTGGCCACTTCTTGTTTGCTGCGGCGTAAAATAAACGGCTTGAGACGGCCTTGTAGGTGAGCTAAACGTTGCTCATCCGCGTTTTTCTCAATCGGTGTGCGGTATTGGCGGGTGAAACTTTTGTTGTCACCGAGCCAGCCGGGCATTAAAAAGTTAAACAGTGACCACAGTTCGCCAAGATTATTTTCTACAGGGGTGCCGGTTAAACACAGACGCTGCTGCGCGCGTAATTGGCTGGCGCAGATAGCGGCTTTACTGCGTGGGTTTTTAATGGTTTGTGCTTCATCGAGAATCACCATATGCCATTCTTGCGCTAATAAGTGCTGATCATCACGTGAGAGCAGAGCGTAGGTGGTCAGGACAATATCAGCCTTAGGTATCTGCGCAAATAATGTGTGGCGTTGCGGGCCGTGCAAGCACAGCAATTGTAATTGCGGCGTAAAGCGTGCCGTTTCGTCTTGCCAGTTGGCTAATAGGCTGGTGGGCACTACAACTAAGGCCGGTTGCTGCAAGCGTTGCGCGTTTTTTTCGGTGAGAATATGCGCCAAGGTTTGTAGGGTTTTACCCAGGCCCATATCGTCGGCCAAAATTCCGCTCATGCCAGACTGCATCAGGTTTTGCAGCCAAGTTAAGCCATCACGCTGATAATCGCGCAAGCTGGCCTGCAGCCCCTCGGGAGTTGGGCACACAATATGCAGTGGCGCAGCTAAACGTTGCGCTAAGGCTTGAATCGCTGCGCCGCCGTGCCACTCAATACCCTGTGCTTGCATCTGTGCGATACGTGCGGCTTCCTGACGCGGTAAGCGCAGCGTCCTATCCTCAGTCAGGGCCTCGCGGATATACAACTCGCTGAGTGTGGTCAGTACCGGACGAATACGTGCATAAGGCAGCGCCACGCGTTTGCCTAAGCTGTTGATATGCACCAAGAGTGCCTCGTTATCATCGCGTTGGGCCAGGTATTTGGCGTCTAACAATTTGGGTGACTGGCGAATCAGCTGTAATAAAATTGGCAGTAGGCTGATGGATTGGCCAGCCACTTCAATGCCTAATTCTAAGGAAAACCAATCCAGCGTAGGGGATTCTTCTAGCGTGGCATGCCAGTGATCAATTTGTAGTAAATTAAATTGAAACTGCGGCAACAGACTGATGTGCCATTGTTCTTCACGTAACTGCTGCACAGATTGCTGCATAAATTTCAGCCATGCGTCATCGTTGGGTAACTCGTAAGCATCGCCTGCGGTTTCAGGAACGGCATCACTGCGGCGCAGGCCAATTTTAAAGCCCAGTTGTTGTAGCTGTTGGCGGCAGGCCTGTTCAAAGGCTAAATCACGCACAATGCGCAAGCGCTGATAAGGCGCAGTGTGTGCAATAAATTCAGCGCTGGGCTTACCCACACAGAGATGGCCGTGATAATTAAAAGCCAGCGCAGCTCGGTGTTGCATGCTGCTGAGCATACGTTTAGTGCGGGCATCATAACGCTCAATCGCGACACTGCCGAGGGTGAGTTGCGGCGTGGGTTGCACAATAGGAGCGTCAGTGATGGTGACTTTTTGTGCCGGTTCTTGAGTACTGGCTGCCGCCTGATTACTGAGTAAACTGATCGGTGCCTGACCCTGCTCTTGCATCTGCTCAAGGGTCAGCAGTGCCGCCACCACATGTTTGCAGTTGTAACCCACATAGCAGGAGCAGCGGCCATTAATATCGTAATAGCCATCTTTGCCCAGCAAGGTGATGGTTTGTAAATAGGTTTGTCCAGCCGAGCCTTTGCATTGGGCGGTGATAGTCGCATCTTGCAAGTGCAGCACAGTACTGCGGCCGCGTTCAGCGTAAGCTTTGCCACGCTGAAAATCGCCCAGTTGTATGGCTTGGCGCCACTGTGCACATTGCAGTTGATTGATATTAAGAGACATAGACACACAAGATAACGATAAACGCATGAGTATGGCATAAGCTGTATAAGAGTTGTGCTGCTGGCATGGCGTAGTAGAATAAAAACTCAGAGCCCAAGCGCTGGTGGGTTTTATGTGCTGCTTGACGCTAGGGACGTGCTGAGTGACCTGCAGGTGCAGGCTGTATCAGCCATGCCGACGCGCAGGCCGAGCAGCTTGCTATTGTTCAGCTATGCTAGTTTGGCAACATAAACGATTTACTGTCGCGCAGTTAGAGCGTTGGCAGACACAGAGGACACACAATGAGTGATTTGTTAGCCGACGTCAGTGCTGTTTTGTTGGCACCGACGGGTCTCGATGTAGAGCAACTGTCGGGTGTATTCAGCGAACTGGCTGGGCCGGGTATTGATGCTGCTGATTTGTATTTTCAAAACCGTATTTCTGAAGCTTGGGTGCTGGAAGAAGGCATCGTTAAAGAAGGCAGTTTTAGTCTTGACCAAGGCGTGGGTGTGCGTGCTTTAGCGGGTGAGAAAACTGGTTTTTCCTACAGTAATGCTCTGACTTTGCCAGCTTTGTTACAAGCTGCCCAAGCCTCGCGCAGTATTGCTCAGTCTGGGCAAAGTATTAAGCCGGTCGCGATTCAAGCGGCAACCCAGATGCCACTCTATCCAGCCAATAATCCGTTGGAAGTGATCAGCCGCGAAGACAAAGTTGCGCTGCTGAAAAAGATTGATGCCGCCACTCGCGCGCTAGACTCACGGGTATGCCAAGTCACGGTCAGCTTGACCGGTTCTTGGGAGCAAATTTTAGTAGCGACTTTGGATGGTCGTTTAGCTGCCGATGTGCGCCCATTGGTGCGTTTTAATGTCAGTGTCATTATTGACAGTAACGGTCGCCGTGAGCGTGGCAGTGCCGGCGGCGGTGGTCGTACCGATTATCGCTACTTCTTAGAGCAGGACCGCGCCATGGAGTATGCTCGCGAAGCGGTACGCCAAGCGCAGGTGAATCTCGAAGCCATTGCGGCCCCAGCGGGGACTTTACCGGTGGTGTTGGGTTCGGGTTGGAGTGGTGTGTTGCTGCATGAAGCAGTCGGACACGGTTTGGAAGGTGACTTTAATCGTAAATGCAGTTCCGCCTACAGCGGTAAAGTTGGCCAGCAAGTCGCTTCTTCACTGTGCACCATTGTTGATGACGGCACCTTGGTTGGTCGTCGTGGCTCGCTGAGTATGGACGATGAAGGTATTACTACGCAGTGCACTACTTTGATTGAAAACGGCATCCTGCGCGGTTATATGCAAGACACCATGAACGCACGTCTGATGGGTGTTGCACCCACAGGTAACGGCCGTCGTGAGTCGTATGCGCACGTGCCGATGCCACGCATGACTAATACTTATATGTTGGCCGGTGAAAGTGAGCCAGAAGAGATTATTCGTTCAGTCAAGCGCGGGATTTATTGCGCGAACTTGGGTGGCGGGCAGGTGGATATCACCAGTGGTAAGTTTGTCTTCTCCACCAGTGAAGCCTACCTAATTGAAGACGGTAAAATTACTGCGCCTGTTAAGGGTGCGACTTTGATTGGTAATGGCCCAGAAGCCATGCGCCAAGTCTCGATGGTCGGTAATGACCTTGAGTTAGACCCAGGTGTTGGCGTGTGCGGTAAAGCCGGACAAGGTGTGCCTGTGGGTGTCGGTCAGCCAACCTTGAAAATTGATGGTATTACAGTAGGTGGTACCGGTAGCTAAGATACAACGCCCTGCATACGTTGTTTAATCAAAATATGCAGGGGCTGGACCTAGGCTTATTTTAAACCTAAGCGTACTTCGTCTAAATCACGTAGATACTTAAAAATACGGCGTGATGCAGTCGGTGCTTTATTACGAGCCAGTTCATGTTGTGCGTGACGAATTAAGCTGCGCAGATGCTGAATATCAGTATCTGGGTAGTCCACCACAAAGCTTTGTAGCGCAGTATCGCCTTCTTCAATCAGGCGATTACGCCAGCGCTCTAAAGCATGGAAGCGGTTGTTGTATTCGCGAGTTTGACTATCAGCTAGATTCATCGGCTGCATAATGGCGTCAATATCGTGATTGCGCAGCAGTTTGCCAAGAAATTGTGAGTGACGTTTACGGGCAATGTGTGCGGTGTGTCTACAGGTTTCTTCCAGTGCTCTGCGTAACTCATCACTGAGTGGCATTTTATTGAGCAGATCAGGTTTGAGGTCAGCAAGACGTAAGCCTAACTGTTGCAGAGCCAGCATTTCACGTTTGACTTGTGATTTGCTTTTTTCATCCTCGTCCAGCGAGTCGTCGAGATAATCAGACATAACGGTGTTCCATTTAATTAGGGCGCCATGATAACAGAGCAAGACCGATACTTTACTAGGGTCTTGCGAAAATGCTTTGGAGTTATTATGAGTGTAAGTGCAAGTGTCGGTCCACAATCGTTACCCGAGCTTAAAGCTCAAGTTGAAAAAATTCTAGCGGTAGCCAAACAGCAGGGCGCCAGTGCTTGTGAAGTTGCGGTCTCAGTGCAGCAAGGTTTAGAAACCAGCGTGCGCCAAGGTGAAGTGGAAACGGTAGAGTTTAATCGCGATCAAGGCTTCTCCATTACGGTGTATCACGGTCAGCAAAAAGGCTCAGCCAGCACCACTGTCGCTGGTGATCAAGCCGTTCAAGATACTGTAGCTGCGGCGCTCGCCATTGCCAAACATGCATCCCCTGATGAGTTTGCCGGTTTGGCTGATAAAGAGCTGATGGCGACTGAGTTTCCTGAGCTTGATTTATATCACGCTTGGGATATCTCTCCCGCCGAGGCGATTGAGCTAGCGCTGGAATGTGAAGCTGCGGCCTTTGCGACAGATTCGCGCATCAGTAATGCCGATGGCACCAGCGTTAATAGCGATGTCGGTTGTACGGTGTATGGCAACAGTCATGGTTTGATCGCTGGGCATGCCGGTTCACGTCACAGTATTGGTTGCGTGATGATTGCTGAGGCCGATGGCCAGATGCAACGCGATTACTGGTATGACTATGGTCGCCGTGCTGATCAGCTCACCGCTGCTGCGACCATTGGGCGTATTGCTGCAGAGCGTACTGTGAGCCGCTTGGGTGCGCGCTCGGTACCGACTTGTGATGTGCCAGTGTTATTTGCACCTGAGTTGGCTGGCGGCTTATTTGGCAGCCTGCTCGGTGCCATTGCCGGTGGTAATCAGTATCGAAACTCATCCTTTTTGGTCGGTGCTTTAGGCCAAACTTTATTTCCTGAGTGGCTGACTTTAGACGAGCGCCCATTGCTCAAAGGCGGCTTGTCCAGCAGTGCCTTTGATGGTGATGGTTTGGCCACACGGGCTAAATCCTTTATCGAAAATGGTGTATTAACCAACTATATGCTCAGCACTTATTCGGGACGCAAGCTGGGCATGCCCAGTACCGCCAACGCCGGTGGTGCGCGCAACGTTTTTGTCACCCATGGCAATGATGATCAAGCAGCATTGTTGAAGAAAATGGACCGTGGTTTATTGGTCACTGAGTTAATGGGCCAAGGTCTGAATATGGTGACCGGTGATTATTCACGTGGTGCGGGCGGCTACTGGGTGGAGAACGGTGAGATTCAGTTCCCTGTGGATGAAGTGACTATTGCTGGCAATATGCGCGATATGTTTAAGCAGATTGTCGCGATCGGTAATGACTTAGATCGCCGTGGCAGTGTGTGTACTGGTTCGGTATTAATTGAGCGAATGAAAGTCGCAGGTAGCTAAGCGTAGATCAGATCACGGCGGTACTAAACGAGCTGAGGTACCGCTGTGCAGCGATCAGTCTGGAGAAACAAACTTCAGGCTGTAGCTGATGGTTTCGCTGCTGGGCGCAAGAATTTCTAGCGCAATATGAATGGGCACTTGTTGCGGCATATTGTTTTGTCCCGCCAGTTCGCCACTGAGATATTCCTCGGCTTTAAATTTGCGGCTCATCAGTCGCTCGCCTTGGGCGTCAGAAAAAGTCAGCTCCAATAGAGGGAAGGGTTGGCTAAAAGGCGCACGGTTATAAATAATAGCATCCACTTGTAATGCCCCTTTAAACTCAGGGTGGCTGCGGATGACTAAGTTACTGCTTTTAATTTGCTCTATATCGACTTTTGCAGGTAACTCACAGCCAAACAGCGGGCAGATTGCTGCCAGCAATGGACGAGTGCTGTCTTGACGCGCGAGCTCTGTAAAGTTGTGATAAGTGTACTGGCTCAGTAAAAGTAGCACAGCCACGACATTGAGTAGGCTCCACATATGCCAAGGCTGCCAAG
>CALZAE010000066.1 GCA_945612235.1 uncultured Gammaproteobacteria bacterium
GCATGGCGCCTTTATCGCGCACCGTCGCGTGTGGCAAGCTCAACGCTTTAAGCGCGGGTGCTGAAATAGTGCGTCGCGAGCTAAAGGCTTAAAGACAGTGGGTTGCCTCGCCGCGCTATCTCGGCAAAGAGCGCGGTAGTTAGCAGGTTTTATGGATTGCTGCATTACGTTCGCAAAGACGGTTTAGGGGCGTGTGACACTACACGTCTCTGCGAGGAGCAAAGCGACGTGGCAGTCCATAGCCTGCTGACCCTACCTGCAAAGTGTAAGGTGCATGGTCGTTAACAGGTCAATGGCCAGGTTTCCTTAAGCAGTGACCTCGCGGTTCATCGCTCTCATGCAACACCACTTCAGAGTGTAAAAACTCTGCAGCATCAGCTGAGTCCTGCACCTTAATGGCACTACGCTCCAGCATCTCCGCTTCAAACTCCTCTAACACACGTTCACGCAGGCCCAACTCGCGCCAACTGGGCTTTAAGCGACAACCTCTAACGATGATGCGCGCCAATGACAATGCATCCAACAAGGCTTGATTGGCACCTTGACCTTTAAACGGACTCATCGGATGCGCCGCATCGCCTAGCAAGGTCACAGGCCCTATATTTGCTAATGCCTCGGCACTTAAGACAGCCCTATCATAGACTGGATAACCCGACACTAAAGCCGCCGGCGTCGCCGCTAAAATTTGTGGAATCGGCGCATGCCACTGGGTGCGCTGGCAGGCTTCTGCTTTAAGCGCCTCAGCTCCTTGAGCACTGAGCGCTTGCGCCTCACTTTCTGTCATTGGGAAGCTGAGTTGCCACATCACCGAATCAGCAGAAAAAGGCATCACATAAATACGTTCATGGCCATTGGCGGTTTGAAAAACCGTGGCGGAATCAAGCAAATCACTCTCGACATCGCTCAGCGCACTTAATGGACAAATACCTAAAATAGCGATGCAGTCTAGATAGCGTAATGAGTTCGCATCCTGGCCTAAAACCAAGTTGCGCACCGCACTGCGAATCCCATCGGCCCCCACCACGAGGTCGGCCTGTGCCGTTTTTATCTCACCCTCTACCGCAAAGCTTAACTCGACACCCGTTGCTGTTTCGTGCAGATTCACCAACTGATGCCCCCACTTAACCGCCTCATGCAACTGCGGATGGGCATCCAATTGTTCCAGCAAAGCCAAGCGCAACGACTGGCGGGCGATGTGCACATTGGTGCGTTTAGGTGCATGCGTCGCCCCGGCATCGAGCCATTTGCGCATACCCCATTCGCCGACTATTGTGCCGTCAGTGTTGTGTACCACATGCCGCGTCGATACCACGCCCTGATCCAGCGACACAATGCCCAAACCTGCGATGGCTTTGCTGGCTTGCTGCAAAGTAAGACCGTAACCCTGTGAGCGCGCAGAGAAATCCCTATCACGCTCATACAGCGTAAAAGGAATACCACGGTGCAAACAGGCCACAGCCAAGGCCACGCCACCAATACCACCACCAACAATAGCCACCTTAGGATAGTTTTCAGTATCAGCCTCTGGTGGATGTGCAGCTGCGATCAAGCCACTGCCATGACAATGAGGGCAATTAGATAAGGGGGCTTGGGGCTGCTCTGGCGCAGTACCGCCATGCTGCTCGAAGTGCAACAAGGCGGCCTGATAGCTCAGCTTCACTTTTTTACGGATGCGCAGACGCACCCTCCCTCGCCCTAGGCACTTAGGACACAGCGCCCAAGTCGACTGTAGTTCATTGGTTAACTTAATTTTAATGGCCCTCAACTCACCCTGCTAAAGCAAGGCAGTACGTGTATCAATGGTTTTGACGAACAATTCAGCAACCACAGTCGGTCAAATGCATGGACCTAGCTTAGCAAGCCAAGACTGCTTTGCTTGAACAGATGACCACAGTGTTTCGGCGCCAAGTACCGCAAATGCTAAACCAATGCTTGCTCGAGCGAATAAATCAACTACGCCAAAAAATATAGCGTAGATGCCTACAACCATCAGCAACACACCAAATAAACCAGACAGTACTCGGTAAGTGGTTGCACTGAAGTATCGATTGATATCTTGATGATCGGTCATACCATTACCTCAGATCTGCAGTACGTGAAAATTGTAGCGCAGCTTTGCTGAAGCTGATAGCCAGTCATACCCTAATCAAGTTAGCGGCTGTGGCTGCGCCGGATGTGCTGATGCCTTGAGCTGCATGTGAACTCAAGATCAATGGACGCACGCCGAGGTGAGGCACAACGGCAACCACCACCTTCCTGCTAACTGCATTACGCTATTGCTGCGGCCCTGTTAGAATGAGATCAATTCAAACAATCTCTAGCAATCAACAGTTTTACTCATGTTGCTACCCAAGGAATGCTCATGCTCGATATTCGTCACCTCAAAACACTTAGCGCGTTGCGCGATGCCGGCAGCTTAGTGGAGGCTGCTGAACGTCTACACCTCACGCAATCCGCCCTCTCCCATCAGTTTAAAGAGATGGAAGAGCGTATGGATATGCAACTCTTTGTGCGCAAAACCAAACCAGTACGCTTTACCAGCGCAGGCTTACGTTTGCTTAGGCTGGCGGATGAAGTGCTGCCGCTGATGCGCAGTGCTGAGCGTGATATTACCCGCTTGCAAGGTGGCTCAGCCGGACGCTTGCATATGGCAATTGAGTGCCATAGCTGTTTTCAGTGGTTGATGCCGACCATTGACCAGTTTCGCGATGCCTGGCCCGAAGTTGAATTGGATCTGGCCTCAGGCTTTGCCTTTGCGCCCTTACCCGCTCTGGCGCGCGGTGACTTGGATTTAGTGGTGACTTCAGATCCAGTTGAAATCACCGGGATCAGCTACATACCTCTCTTTGCCTATGAGGCGCTGTTAGCTGTGGCGAAGCAGCATCCGCTCGCGCAAAAAACCTATGTGATGCCTGAAGACTTGCGTGATGAGACGTTGATTATTTATCCGGTGGAGCATGACCGTTTAGATATTTTCAATCATTTTCTGGTGCCAGCAGATATTGAACCAGCACAGGTACGTACCTCGGAGCTGACGGTAATGATGATGCAACTGGTGGCCAGCGGACGTGGTGTGTGTTGTTTGCCAAACTGGGCGATGCATGAATACACATCGAAAGGGTATGTCAGTGCGCGGCGTTTAGGTGAGGAAGGCTTGTTTTCGACTTTATATGCTGCAGTGCGCACCGATATGCTCGAAGCCGCTTTTATGCAGGACTTTTTACTGACCGCCAAAGATACATCTTTCACCACTTTGGCTGGCGTCAGCGCGGTTAAGGAATAACCGCAATAACCACAGGATCGACGAGTAACTAGCCGAGTAAGATAATTGACCAGACCGCTGCAATGGCGGTCATGCCGACCATTTGTGCCGCGCTGCCCATATCTTTAGCATTCTTAGATAGCGGATGCTGTTCTAAAGAAATGCGATCAATCGCCGCTTCAATGGCTGAATTAAACAACTCAATAATCAGTGAAAGCAAACAGATCGCCACCATCAGCGCACGTTCAACACGCGACACATCCAACATAAAACTGATTGGAATCAAAATGGCATTGAGCAATAACAACTGACGAAAAGCCGCTTCACCCACAAACGCAGCACGCAAACCGGCAATTGAATAACCAGCAGCATTCACAATACGGCGCAAGCCGGACTTACCTTTAAATGGGGACATAGTCACCTTGATTGCCTGGGACGCTTAATAAGTATCGTCGGCAGTATGATCTTTGGGCTCAGAACATACTGCTGATACGTGGGGATTATTCGCTTTGTGGAATGGATTCCATTTGCTGTAACAGCAAAGCCGCTTGGGTACGAGTACGTACATTAAGCTTGCGGAAAATAGCGGTCACGTGTGCTTTCACTGTGGCTTCTGACACATTCAGGTCGTAGGCAATTTGCTTATTCAGCAAGCCGTCACAGACCATGGTGAGTACACGAAACTGTTGTGGCGTTAAGCTGGCTAAACCGGCGCTGGCAGCTTTCTCATCAGCGGTGACTGCTGCTGTTGCTGCGGTCTGGGCTGGCCACCAAACATCACCATCTAAAACTACCTGCACCGCTTGTTGAATTTCTTCCAAGGGGCTGGATTTAGGAATAAAACCACTGGCACCAAACTCACGGGCGCGCGCCATAATCATGGCTTCTTCTTGTGCGGAAATCATCACCACTGGCACTTGTGGGTATTGACCACGCAGTAACACTAAACCTGAAAAACCATGAGCACCGGGCATATTTAAGTCAAGCAAGACTAAATCCCAATCTGATTTTTCCTGTAAGCAACTTTCAAGTTCAGCAATATTCTCTGCTTCAACTAAACGTACTGTGCTACCCAAGCTCAGCGTTAGTGCTTGACGTAAAGCACTGCGAAACAATGGGTGGTCATCTGCAATCAGTATTTCATAGGCAGCCATTATTTGGGGTCCTGTGTCTTTATTATAGTTGCGCTGTGTATCTTGCGGTTGATCTGTGTACGCTCACCTGCCTCTTAGGCAAAGATCGCTGTCACAGCCACGCAAGTGCCCACAAGCATATGTGCTGATGTCTTTTGTCTTACAAATTAAGGTACATAGTACAGATTTCTTAGCCAAAGGTCTTAGATGGTCTAGAAAAAGGTGAACTTTTATTAAGCCCACCTTCTTTATGGTCTTTAGCCGCGAATAAAATGCTTGCGGTAGTACTGCAACTCAGCAATTGAGTCTTGAATATCAGCTAAAGCTAAGTGCGCTTCGCCTTTTTTAAAGCCGGCACGCAACTCAGGAGCCCAGCGCGCGACCAACTCTTTTACCGTAGATACATCCAAGTTACGGTAATGGAAGTAGGCTTCGAGTTTGGGCATATGACGGTGTAAAAAACGACGATCCTGACAAATGCTATTACCGCAAATCGGTGAGGCACCTGCTGGCACCCACTTCTCTAGGAAAGCGATGGTTTCAGCTTCAGCTTGCGCTTCACTGATACGACTGTCACGCACACGCTGGGTTAAACCGCTGCCACCGTGCTGACGGGTATTCCACTCATCCATACCGGCCAGCACCTCATCCGACTGATGAATCGCCACCACAGGGCCTTCAGCAAGAATGTTGAGCTGGCTATCTGTCACGATAGTGGCCATTTCAATGATCAGGTCATTATCGGTATCTAAACCGGTCATTTCCAAATCAATCCAAATTAGATTTTGTTCGCTGTACATGGCTCACCTCAACATGATTGAACTGCTCACACAACTGTCTGCAGATGTGTTAAATGCAGTCTTTCAAGACATTAATCAGTGTCTCGTTTTCTTCTTCAGTACCAATAGTAATACGCAAAAACTGCTCGATACGTGGCTTGCTAAAGTGACGCACAATCACCCCTTGCTCACGCAACTGTGCCGCCAACTCACTGGCATCACGTTTTGTATGACGAGCAAAAACAAAGTTGGCTGCCGAGGGTAAGACTTCAAAACCCAAAGCACTCAATGCTTCAACCACCCACTCGCGGCTGGCAATCACCTTATTGCGTGTACTGTGGAAGTAGTCAGCATCCGCAAAGGCTGCTGCTGCACCAGCAATTGCTGCACGGTCTAACGGGTACGAGTTAAAGCTGTTTTTAATACGCTCTAAACCTTCAATCAAATCAGGGTGACCTACAGCAATACCCACACGCAAACCGGCTAAGGAGCGTGATTTGGATAGAGTTTGCGTGACCAGCAGGTTGTTATATTTTTTAACCAAACTGATCGCTGACTCACCACCAAAATCAATATAAGCCTCATCGACCAAGACCACTGAATCAGGGTTGGCTTGCAGTATCTGCTCAATTTTATCCAACTCTAACAAGCAGCCCGTGGGCGCATTCGGGTTGGGGAAAATAATGCCGCCGTTGGGCTGCTGATAATCTTCAACACGAATTTGGAATTTGTCATCAAGAGGGACTTGCTGCTGCTCAATACCATACAAGCCGCAATACACAGGATAAAAGCTGTAGCTGACATCAGGAAACAATAAGGGCTTATCATGTTGAAATAAACCATGGAACGCATGCGCCAGCACTTCATCTGAGCCATTACCGACAAACACGTACTGCGGTGCGACTGAATAATAATCAGCCACAGCATGTTTTAGCAGATCGCAATTGGGATCAGGGTATAAACGTAAATCATCACTGATCTGTGCTTGCATCGCGGCAATCGCTTTCGGCGATGGTCCATAGGGGTTTTCATTGGTGTTGAGCTTAATTAAACGCTCCATCTTCGGTTGTTCGCCCGGCACATACGGCACTAAGCTCTTAACAAAAGGACTCCAAAACTTACTCACGTCGTGCGCTCCTAAACTGAATCAATCACTGTGCCAAACACAATGATTGTAATGCTTGATTGCCGCCCTCTTTTAGGCAGCAAGCGTGCTTATTAATCTGCTTTTATGCGGTACTCGGCCGAACGGGCGTGCGCGGTTAAAGACTCTCCACGGGCCAACACTGAAGCCACTTTGCCCAGTTCAGAAGCACCTTCTGGGCTGCAATAAATAATCGATGAACGCTTCTGGAAATCGTACACACCCAAAGGCGATGAGAAACGCGCCGTACCTGATGTAGGTAAGACGTGGTTGGGACCTGCACAGTAATCACCTAAGGCTTCGGCAGTGTAACGCCCCATAAAGATGGCGCCAGCATGACGAATCTGTGGCAGCAACTCATCTGGATTTTCCACTGACAGCTCCAGGTGCTCAGGAGCGATACGGTTACTGACTTCAATCGCCTGTGCCATATCTGCCACATGAATCAAAGCACCACGCTCACGTATTGAGGTGCGCGCGATACCTTCTCGCTCAAGAGTGGGCAATAAGCGCTGCATACTGGCTTCCACACGATCTAAAAACTCAGCATCGGGGCTGACTAAAATCGATTGCGCATCTTCATCGTGTTCCGCCTGTGAGAACAAATCCATGGCAATCCAATCGGGATCCGTTTTGCCATCACAGACCACCAGAATCTCCGATGGGCCGGCAATCATATCAATGCCGACCTTACCAAACACGTGGCGCTTGGCAGTAGCGACATAAATATTGCCCGGACCGACAATCTTATCCACCGGTGGCACGCTTTCAGTACCGTAAGCCAGCGCAGCCACGGCTTGTGCGCCACCAATGGTAAACACACGATCGACACCAGCAATGGCTGCTGCAGCCAGAACCAGCTCATTAATCTCACCGCGCGGGGTTGGCACTACCATCACCACTTCTGGCACGCCGGCCACTTTGGCTGGAATGGCGTTCATTAACACCGAAGAGGGATAAGAGGCTTTACCACCTGGCACATACAAACCGGCACGATCCAGTGGCGTGACTTTTTGACCCAAGACAGTGCCGTCAGCCTCGGTGTAACGCCAAGAGTCTTGTACTTGATGTTCGTGATACTCGCGCACACGACGCGCCGCTGTTTCTAAAGCGCTACGCTGCTCGGGAGTAATACGTGTCAGTGCCAACTCAAGACGCTCACGGTTGAGGATCAAATCACTCATCTGTGCCACATCTAAGCCATCAAACTGGCGGGTATAATCAACCAATGCCGCATCACCACGGGTGCGCACATTATCAATAATATCTAAAACACGTTGATTGACACTGGCATCAGACACACTTTCCCAGCTCAGTAGCTGATCAAGTTGGCTATTAAAATCTGTATCTTGAGCATTTAAACGTCGCACAAAATTCGTTGCAGTCATAGCGGGCCTCAATAATAAAAAAGCATTCGGGCGCCGCCAGACTAGCAATCCTTCTGCGCGGGCACCCGAATTATTCGGCTATGACGCAGATAGGTGGTGTATATCAGTACACCCATGCGCTTTAAGATCAGTGTCGTGCGTCAACCGCAGCACTTAAGGTGTTGATCAGCGTTTGAATATCCGCATGCTTCATTTTCATCGAAGCGCGGTTAACGATCAAACGTGAACTGATGTGTGCAATCAGCTCTTGCGGCTCTAAGCCATTAGCGCGCAAGGTATTACCGGTATCAACCACGTCAATGATTTTATCGGCTAAACC
>CALZAE010000067.1 GCA_945612235.1 uncultured Gammaproteobacteria bacterium
CAGCAACTTTATCAATTAACTCTGACTTGTTCACTCGTAAGTCCCCTTAGGTTTTCAAAAATAAATATGATTGCAAGTTTTATACAAGCAAAACAACTTTGTTATGCAACCAAAAGACATAAGCACCTAACGTCAAGAAAGGTGCCAACAGCATGTCAATCACAACTGCATTAATGTGTTCTGAGGCTATCAGTGCCCTCAGTTTCACGCGACTCATCCTTTATCAATACGTCAGAAGCAACGTCAGATAAAGGCTCAGGCATGTATTGCAACGCAATTTGCAGTACTTCGTCAATCCATTTTACTGGTTTGATGTCTAAATCGGCCTTTATATTATCTGGAATTTCCCTCAAGTCACGCACATTCTCTTCAGGAATGATAACGGTTTTGATTCCACCACGGTGCGCAGCCAGTAATTTCTCTTTTAAGCCACCAATGGCCAGTACTTGTCCACGCAAAGTAATCTCACCGGTCATCGCCACATCGGCACGCACTGGGATCTTGGTCAATGCCGACACAAGCGCCGTACACATACCTATACCAGCGCTAGGGCCATCTTTAGGTGTAGCCCCTTCAGGCATGTGCAAATGCACGTCAGTCTTCTCATAGAAGTCTGCAGCGATGCCTAAGCGCTGCGCACGACTGCGCACCACTGTGAGAGCTGCAGTCATCGACTCCACCATCACATCGCCCAAAGATCCCGTTTTAATCAACTGACCTTTACCTGGAATCACAGCCGACTCAATCGTTAGCAAGACACCGCCGACTGAGGTCCATGCTAAACCCGTCACTTGACCAACTTGATCATCTTCTTCAGCTAAGCCATAAGTGTATTTCTGCACCCCTAGATAATGCTCAAGATCATCTTGGGTAACCACTGCTTTAATATTCTTCTGCGCGGCCTGCTCTTTCACAACTTTACGGCAGACCTTAGCAATTTGACGCTCTAAACCACGTACACCGGCTTCGCTGGTATACAAGCGCACAATGTTGAGCAATGCATCTGATTCAAACTCCAGCTCTGCTTCTTTTAAGCCATTGGCTTTAAGCTGCTTGGCGACTAAATATTTTTTCGCAATATTAAGCTTTTCATCTTCGGTGTAACCGGGCAAACGAATCACTTCCATACGGTCCAATAACGGCGCTGGAATATTCATGGAGTTAGCAGTACAGACAAACATCACATCGGACAAGTCATAATCAACTTCTAAATAGTGATCGTTAAAGCTGCTATTTTGCTCAGGATCCAACACTTCCAGCAACGCTGAAGCCGGATCACCACGCATATCGGTCCCCATCTTATCGATTTCATCGAGCAAGAATAACGGGTTACGCACGCCAACCTTACTTAAACGCTGAATAATACGACCGGGCATTGCGCCAATATAAGTGCGACGGTGTCCACGGATTTCAGCTTCATCACGCACACCACCCAACGCCATGCGGATGTACTTGCGATTCACTGAGCGCGCAATCGACTCCGCCAATGAGGTTTTACCCACACCTGGGGGGCCCACCAAACACAGAATCGGACCTTTAAGCTTTTTAACGCGCTTTTGTACCGCGAGGTACTCAAGAATGCGCTCTTTAATCTCTTCTAGACCAAAGTGATCCGCATCCAGAACTTCTTCAGCGCGGGCTAAATCTGAACGCACCTTACTTTTACTTTTCCACGGCGTGTTCAGCAGCCAGTCTAAATAGGTACGCACCACACTGGCTTCGGCTGACATAGGTGACATTTGCTGTAGCTTTTTCAGCTCTGCATGCGCTTTGGCCAACGCCTCTTCTGGCATACCAGCATCATCAATACGCTTTTTCAGCGCATCAATTTCGTTATTGCCATCTTCATCTTCACCGAGCTCTTTTTGAATGGCTTTCATTTGCTCATTCAAATAGTAATCACGCTGGCTGCGTTCCATTTGCTTTTTTACACGGCCACGAATACGTTTTTCAACAGTGAGCAATTCAAGCTCAGTATCTAAAACACCTTGCAGCAACTCAACTCGCTCGGCAATTGGCCAGCTGCCCAGCACAGACTGCTTCTGCTCCAGCTTCAGCGTCATTTGCGCGGCAATGGAGTCCACCAAGCGACCCACATCTTCAATATCAGCTAGAGTGGCTAAAACTTCAGCGGGAATTTTCTTACTTTGCTGAACAAAGCTTTCAAATTGCTCAAACAAGGTATGGCACAGTACTTCATTTTCCGTGCTGCTGATATCTTCAGGCTGGTGCAGCTTGATTTCAGCACTTAAATACTCAGCATCATCAGCTGAGATTTGTTTAATAATTTGCGCACGCTGCTCACCTTCGGCCAATACTTTAACAGTACCGTCTGGCAATTTAAGCAACTGCAAAATAGTTGCCACTGTTCCTACTGGATGCAGGGCACTGAGCTCTGGATCATCATCAGCTGGACTGTGCTGAGCAACCAAGAGGATTTTCTTGTCACCTTGCATTGCAGCCTCAAGTGCCGCAATAGATTTCTCACGCCCTACAAATAGGGGAATAACCATGTGCGGATACACAACAACATCTCGCAATGGTAATAACGGCAATTCGATGATTGTCTTCATTATTCTCTCTCACATGCGGCACGCAGGCCGTAAAAAATTGGCTAAGCCTGTGATTAAAGATGGGGACGCTTGATAACAATTACAAGGTGGTCAGCATAAAATACAAAAGGGCCCGTAGGCCCTTCTGTTACAACACAGGTTAAATTACGCTTCAGGCGCTGCTTTAGCAGCTTTGACCGGTGCTTGCTTTGTTGCATAAATCAGTAACGGCTTCGATGTACCTTCAATCACACTTTCATCGATCACTACTTTCTCCACATCGGTTTCAGATGGGATGTCGTACATGGTATCGAGTAAAATGCCTTCAAGAATCGAACGCAAGCCGCGGGCACCGGTTTTACGCAGTAACGCACGCTTAGCGACAGCCTGTAACGCGTCTGGACGAAACTCCAGCTCAACCCCTTCCATATCAAACAACTTGCCGTACTGCTTAGTCAGCGCATTCTTTGGTTCGGTCAGAATCTGTACCAGTGCAGCCTCATCCAGTTCTTCAAGTGTGGCAATCACAGGTAAGCGACCGACAAACTCGGGAATCAAGCCAAACTTCACTAAATCATCCGGTTCAACATCACGCAGTGCTTCACCGATTTTCTTTTCTTGCTCTTTACTGCGTACTTCTGCAGCAAAACCAATGCCACCTTTAACCGAGCGGTTTTGGATGACTTTTTCTAAGCCAGAGAATGCACCACCACAAATAAACAGAATATTTTTGGTGTCGACCTGCAAGAACTCTTGCTGCGGGTGCTTACGTCCACCTTGTGGTGGAATTGAAGCCACAGTGCCTTCAATCAGCTTCAATAAAGCTTGCTGAACGCCCTCACCTGACACATCACGCGTGATCGAAGGGTTATCAGACTTACGGGTAATCTTATCGATTTCATCAATATAGACGATACCCATCTCAGCTTTTTCTACATCGTAGTCACATTTTTGCAGCAACTTTTGAATGATATTTTCCACATCCTCACCCACATAACCGGCTTCGGTCAGGGTGGTTGCATCAGCAATAGTGAAAGGTACATTCAGCAGACGAGCCAAGGTTTCAGCCAGTAATGTTTTACCTGAACCGGTCGGACCGATCAGCAAAATATTACTCTTACCGAGTTCAATTTCGTCTTTCTTCTCACGATTATTTAAGCGCTTGTAGTGGTTGTATACCGCTACGGCAAGCACCTTTTTCGCACGTTCTTGGCCAATCACATACTGGTCAAGAATGCCGCTGATTTCCTTGGGAGAAGGCAATTTATGGCTCGCGCTATCGGATTCAAGCTCTGCAACTTCCTCACGGATAATTTCATTACATAAATCGACGCATTCATCACAAATAAACACTGAGGGCCCGGCAATCAGCTTGCGTACTTCATGTTGGCTTTTGCCACAGAAAGAACAATACAACAGCTTGCCTTTGTCCTCGCCACTACTCTTATCAGTCATTCGTTCGTTCCAGTTTGGTAGGCTATGAATAGAAGATGGAGCCTTGCACAGACTTTTTCAACCCATAGGCCCACATAAAACACATACAGCACTACTGAATATTAATTAGACCGGCATTTCACGCTTTTTAGCCACATGGTCAATCAAGCCGTATTTAACTGCTTCATCACCGCTCATAAAGTTATCGCGGTCGGTATCTTTTGCAATCACATCCAGCGGTTGGCCGGTGTGTTCTGCCAAAATATGATTCAAGCGATCACGGATGGTTAAGATCTCGCGGGCATGAATTTCAAAATCTGAAGCCTGGCCTTGGAAGCCGCCTAAAGGCTGGTGAATCATCATACGTGAATGCGGTAGGCAGAAACGCTTGCCTGCAGCACCACCGGCTAACAACAAAGCACCCATGCTGGCCGCCTGGCCAATACAAGTGGTAGACACATCCGGCTTAATAAACTGCATAGTGTCATAAATCGACATACCTGCAGTGACTGAACCGCCCGGAGAATTGATATACAAATGAATGTCTTTATCGGGGTTTTCTGCTTCTAAAAACAATAACTGCGCAACCACAAGGTTCGCCATATAGTCTTCGACAGGGCCGACCAAGAAAATAATACGCTCCTTTAACAGGCGCGAATAAATATCATAGGCGCGCTCACCGCGAGATGACTGCTCCACTACCATTGGCACTAAGCCGCCAGCAGCTTGGATATCGTGCGGGTTTTGCATAAACATAGTGTCTGACATATCTGTCGTAGCTCCTAGATTATTGGTCATTGTCATAAAGACACACAAGCCAGCACTATGGCTGGCTTGTGAATCAACAGACCCTAAAGCCTGCTAATATTTAGCTGTCAACCAAGTGAAATCACTCAGCAGCGGCTTCTTGTGCAACTTCAGGCGCTGCAGCAGGTTTCACTGCTTCTTCGTAGCTTACAGTGCTGTCGGTGACTTTCGCTTTACCTAAAACAGTATCTACAACTTGCTCTTCAAGCACAACCGCACGAACATCTTCAAGCTGCTGTTCGTTCTTGTAGTACCACTCAATCACTTGCTGTGGCTCTTGGTAAGCAGCAGCCATCTCTTCAATGGTGCTACGTACTTGTGCGTCGTCTGCTTTGATTTCAAACTGCTTAACCATTTGTGCAACGATCAAACCTAAAGCAACACGGCGCTTAGCTTGCTCAGTGAACAACTCAGCTGGCAACTGATCTGGCTTGATGTTGCCGCCAAACTGCTGAACGGCTTGTACGCGTAGACGGTCAACTTCGCTAGAAATTAACGCGCTTGGTACTTCGATTTCATTGGCTGCTAACAAACCATCCATCACTTGGGTTTTAACTTTACCCTTGATGGCTTGGTTGAGCTCACGCTCCATGTTCTTTTGTACTTCAGCACGGAAACCGTCTAAGCCACCTTCAGTGTTACCAAACATAGCGAAGAAATCTTCGTTCAGCTCAGGCAATTCTGGTGCTTCAACCTTGTTTACAATGACAGTGAATTCAGCAGTCTTACCGGCTAAATCAAGGTTTTGATAATCTTCTGGGAAGGTTGGCGTAATAGTCTTAGTGTCGCCAGCTTTGCAGCCCACCAACGCGTCTTCAAAACCAGGAATCATACGACCCGAACCCAATACCAAAGGTACGTTGTCTGCAGTACCGCCAGCGAATGCTTCGCCGTCAATGCTACCAACAAAGTTAATGGTGACTTGGTCGTCATTCGCTGCGGCACGTTCAACTTCAACAAAAGAAGTGTTCTGCTTACGTAAAATATCCAGCATGTTGTCAACATCAGCGCTCGCAACTTCTGCAAACTGACGCTCAACCTCAATACCTTCTAAACCTTGTACTTCGAACTCTGGAAATACTTCAAAAGTTGCAACGTACTCAAGACCTTTGTCTTTTTCGAACAACTTGGGCTCAATCGACGGCTGGCCGACTGGGTTTAATTTCTCAGCAACCACTGCTTCATAAAAAGTTGCTTGAATCACATCACCTAACACGTCTTGACGTGCATCAGCTTCGTAACGCTGACGAATGATGCTCATTGGCACTTTACCCGGACGGAAGCCCGATACTTTAGCGCGCTTAGCAGTTTGCTGAAGGCGTTTGGTGACTTCACTTTCAATACGCTCAGCTGGAACGCTAATGTTTAATTTGCGCTCAAGGGCGGAAGTGCTTTCTACGGAAACTTGCATGGTTATTCCTCGTTGAATAGACGTGGCCAGACATACCGACCCTAGAATCAAGGGCAGCATTCTAGAGGGCTCAGACAGAAATATCCATCCAATCTGGTAGAGAATTTACAGTTTTATAATAATCCTTCAATTGGCAGCCATGAAAACAGATGCACAACGACCCTGCGCCAGACACTGCTATTGGGTTCTGAGGTGTAGGTTTCTACACCCGTATCGCGCTGTTCAACCCAATACAAACGATCATTAGCTGTGAGTTTAACATGGTAAGCATGCGCGGGAATTTCATCATAAAAAGCTTGATTAATACGTTGTGCCAAGCGCGGGCTTTCAATCACAAAGCCTAACTCTGTATTGTAATTAGCCGAGCGCGGGTCAAAATTAAATGAGCCGACAAACACATGCTTGCGGTCAACCGCAAAGGTTTTAGCATGTAAACTTGAACCCGAACTGCCTAAGAAACGCTTTTTCGGTTTCATTTTTTTCACTTGCGTGGGATGGCGTTGCATTTCATATAAAATTACCCCCGATTTCAGCAAGGCTTTACGACGCTTGGCATAACCGGCATGCACAGCTGAGACATCAGTGGCTGACAGTGAGTTGGTCAACACCTTCACTTCCACGCCTTGACGCACCAGCCAAGCAAAAGCCTCAACGCCGGCTTGCGTAGGCACAAAATAAGGTGAAATCAACTCAACATCGACGGTCGGGTCACCAATAATGTCTTGGAACTGCTGAATCAACAGCGATTCTTTCTTTGCTTGGCCCAAACCTTTGCGCGGATCATCGCTGACCATGCGCACTTGCAACCATTCAAAATCAATACTGCGCTGCTCCAACTGGGTAATAAAAGGCGATTCACGCAAGGACTCAACATATTGCTGAGCAGCTGGACTGGCAGCAATGGTTAACGCATCTGCACGCAAACTTTCCAAAGAGTAATTGTGCTGGCTGCGTACCACTCGATCCACAGGGTAAGAGGACGCACTGTGCCAATACTTATCAAAATCATCTGATACATCTTGCACCGCAGCGCCAGCACTCAAAATATCTAAGTCAGCAAACAACACATCATCTGTGGCACCAAAGTACTCATCGCCCACATTGCGCCCACCAATAATCGTCAATGCATTATCTGCAGTAAAAGATTTATTGTGCATACGGCGATTAAGACGCGAAAAGTCCGTGATATAACCTGGCCAACGCAAACTGCGCACCATAAAGGGGTTAAACAGACGTACTTCAATATTTGCATGGCTGTGCAAGGCCTGCAAAACCGGATCAGTACCATTGGTATTATTGTCATCGAGCAACAAGCGCACGCGCACGCCACGATCAGCCGCCTCATGCAAGGACTCGAACAACATAGTGCCGGTCATATCGCCCCGCCAAATGTAATACTGCACATCCAAGCTGCGCTGTGCATATTTGGCCAGCATCATGCGCGCAGCAAAAGCTTCATCGGCTTCAATCAGCGGGAAAATGCCACTTTGGCCTTCGCCATGTAATGTCTCGATGGGCGCCAGAGCTTGAGCAAAGTAGGTATCCGCCACCTGCTCTTTTGAATAGGCACTGGACAACGGCCGACCTTCCAAGCTGGGTAAGCTTTGGCAGCCTGCCAGCAAAAAACTCAAAAGCAGGGTGCCCCATATCAAAAATGTATTATTCATAACCTATCTATTTAGCCATTTGGCAGGGTATTAAAAATAAAAATTGCGCTAAATCAACATCTTGCCGGTCTTTTTCCGCAAGCTAGCACGCTTACTGTAGTCTAACGTTATTCAATATTGATCAGCAAAGCTGTTCTT
>CALZAE010000068.1 GCA_945612235.1 uncultured Gammaproteobacteria bacterium
AAAAAAATCAAATAAACTCATCGAGCAGTGCTTGACAACATTAGGATAGATCCGTAACTTTCAAACAGTCGTTTGATTACTCTTCCGCATGCGCATCTAAATTCATTGCGCTGCTAGAAACAGATCTGCACACATTGCAGGTCCACTCAATAATAAAGGCTCCACTGTTAGAGGTTTATAGCTATGGCTGAATATAAAGCCCCCTTGCGTGATATCCGTTTTGTACGTGATGAATTGTTAGGCTACCCAGAACATTATGCAAACCTGCCTGGCTGTGAAGATGCAACGCCAGATATGGTCAGCGCGATCCTTGAAGAAGGTGCAAAGTTCTGTGAGAACGTTATTGCTCCACTGAACCGCGTTGGCGATACCGAAGGCTGCACATGGTCGCCTGAAGGTGTTAAAACCCCGACTGGCTTTAAAGAAGCTTACCAGCAGTACGTTGAAGGCGGCTGGCCAAGTCTTGCTCACGATGTTGAGCACGGCGGTCAGGGTCTACCTGAGTCACTGGGTATTTCTATCAGTGAAATGGTTGGTCAAGCGAACTGGTCATGGGGCATGTACCCAGGTCTGTCGCACGGTGCGATGAACACCTTGCACGCACACGGTACAGAAGAGCAGCAAGCCACCTACCTGAGCAAATTAGTATCAGGCGAGTGGACCGGCACCATGTGCTTAACAGAATCACATTGTGGTACTGACTTAGGCATGTTGCGCACTAAAGCAGAGCCACAAGCTGATGGTAGCTACGCTATCTCTGGTACCAAAATCTTTATTTCTGCTGGTGAACACGACTTAGTCGACAACATTGTTCACATCGTGATTGCCCGTATCGCTGGTGCTCCAGAAGGTACTAAAGGTATCTCACTGTTTATCGTACCTAAGTTCCTACCGAATGCTGAAGGCGGTGTTGGTGAGCGTAATGCTGTCCAGTGCGGTTCGATTGAACACAAAATGGGTATCCACGGTAACGCGACTTGCGTGATCAACTTTGATGGCGCTAAAGGCTTCTTGATTGGCCCAGAAAACAAAGGTCTGAACTGCATGTTCACCTTTATGAACACTGCACGTATCGGTACTGCACTACAAGGTTTAGCACACTCAGAAGTGGCTTTCCAGGGCGGTATTGAATATGCACGTGACCGTTTACAAATGCGTTCACTGACCGGTCCTAAAGCGCCTGAAAAAGCCGCTGACCCAATCATTGTGCACCCAGATGTACGCCGCATGCTGTTAACCATGAAAGCCTTCACCGAAGGTAACCGTGCGATGCTGTACTACGCAGCACAGCAAGTTGACGTGATGCAGCGCAGCAAAGACGAAGAAGAACGCAAAGCTGCCGATGGCATGCTGGCTTTCTTAACGCCAATTGCTAAAGCATTTATGACCGAAGTGGGTTTTGAATCAGCTAACCACGGCGTACAAATTTATGGTGGCCACGGTTACATCGCCGAGTGGGGCATGGAGCAAAACGTTCGCGACAGCCGAATTTCTTGCTTGTACGAAGGTACTACCGGTATTCAAGCATTGGACTTGCTAGGTCGTAAAATTCTTATGACCCAAGGCGAAGCACTAAAAGGCTTCACCAAAATTGTACACAAGTTCTGCAAAACCAACGAAACTAACGACGCCATTCAAGAGTTCGTTAAGCCATTGGCTGAGCTGAACAAAGAGTGGGGCGACATCACTATGAAAGTAGGGATGGCGGCTATGAAAGATCGTGAAGAAGTGGGTGCAGCATCGGTTGATTACCTAATGTACTCAGGCTATGCCTGCTTAGCTTACTTCTGGGCTGATATGGCGCGTGTTGCTGCTGAGAAATTGGCTGCAGGTACTGACGAAGAAGCGTTCTACAGAGCTAAACTGCAAACTGCACGCTTCTACTTTGCACGCATTTTGCCGCGTACCCGTACACACGTCGCAACCATGTTGTCAGGTGCAAGCAACTTGATGGATATGGCTGCAGAAGATTTTGCACTGAGCTACTAAGCATTATCTTTTAATGCTGTAAAAAGACCCGCTGCGTGAAATGACCTAGACACTAGACTCAATTCATTCAGCGGGTTTTTTAATCAATCAAATAAAACCAACCAGTCACAAAAAGAGTTTATTGGTTTTAAAAGTTTATAATGTAAACTCAAAAACCTAACCGTTGCTTACCAACACATTGCCTTGCGTTGTGTAACTGCGCCGCTGAACGAGCGTTAATCAAGAGGAATGCCGCATGGCCGACTATAAAGCACCTTTACGTGATATGAGTTTTGTACTCAACGAAGTGTTCGAAGCGGGTAAGCTTTGGGCACAACTACCAGCCTTAGCAGAGACTGTTGATGATGAAACAGCAGCGGCTATCTTAGAAGAAGCTGGCAAAGTTGCTGCAGGTTCAATTGCGCCCACCAACCGCAGTGGCGACGAAGAAGGTTGCAGCTGGAATGATGGCGTCGTAACCACACCAGCAGGTTTTATCGAAGCCTATAACACCTATGCCGAAGGCGGTTGGGTTGGTGTCGGTGGTGATCCACAGTTTGGCGGCATGGGCATGCCAAAAATGATCACCGCGCAAATCGAAGAAATGATCAACTCGGCTAACCTGTCATTTGGTTTATACCCAATGCTGACCGCCGGTGCATGCTTATCAATTCATGCACATGCGAGCGAAGAACTGAAAGAAAAATACCTACCGAATATGTACGGCGGCACTTGGGCAGGCTCGATGTGCTTAACCGAACCGCATGCAGGTACTGACTTGGGCATGATCCGCACCAAAGCAGAACCACAAGCCGATGGCAGCTACAAAGTAACCGGTACGAAAATCTTTATTACCGGTGGCGAACATGATTTAACCGAAAACATCATCCACCTGGTACTGGCAAAACTGCCTGATGCGCCAGCCGGTGCCAAAGGTATTTCACTGTTTTTAGTACCTAAACTGATGGTTAATGATGATGGTTCACTCGGTGAGCGCAACAGCCTGTCATGCGGCTCAATTGAGCACAAAATGGGTATCAAAGGTTCCGCCACTTGTGTAATGAACTTTGATAACGCAACCGGTTACATCATTGATGCGCCAAACAAAGGTTTGGCCGCCATGTTCACTATGATGAACTACGAGCGTCTGGGCGTAGGTATCCAAGGTTTATCATTGGGTGAGCGTTCTTACCAGAGCGCCATTGAATACGCGAAAGACCGTATTCAAAGCCGTGCACCAACCGGACCAGTCGCACAAGACAAGCAAGCTGATCCAATCATTGTGCACCCAGACGTACGCCGCATGCTGTTAACCATGAAAGCCTTGAATGAAGGCGGTCGGGCGTTCTCTAGCTACGTAGCTATGCAGTTGGATATTGCTAAGTACAGCGAAGAAGCAGAAGCCAGTAAGCGCGCTGAAGAACTGGTGGCATTGCTTACACCGATTGCCAAAGCCTTCTTAACCGATGTCGGTTTAGAGTCGACCATTCACGGTCAACAAATCTTTGGTGGTCACGGTTTTATTCGTGAGTGGGGCCAAGAGCAGCTGATCCGCGATTGCCGTATCACGCAGATTTACGAAGGTACTAACGGTATCCAGTCGCTGGATTTAGCCGGTCGTAAAATTGTTGGTAATGGCGGTGCGTTCTACCAGCACTTCTCTAATGAAGTGAAAGCCTTTATCTCATCGGCGGATAGCAAGCTGGCTGAATTCACCACACCACTTAAAGCTGCGATTGAAAACCTTGATGATTTAACCGCTTGGTTATTGGCTGAAGCGAAAAACAATCCAAATGAGATTGGCGCAGCATCGGTTGAATACCTGCAAGTCTTTGGTTACACCGCTTATGCCTACATGTGGGCATTAATGGCACGTGCTGCCCAAGGTAAAGAGCAAGAAGATGACTTCTATGCCAGCAAAATGGGTACTGCTCGCTTCTTCTTTGCGCGCTTATTACCACGCACTCAGTCTCTGAGCAGCTCGGTTAAAGCCGGTAGCGAATCGTTGTACCTGTTGGATGCAGCACAGTTCTAACGCGTCATACTCTTAGACTGTCGCCAAACTGCGCAATGTAAGCATTTGCTTACATTGCGCAGGGTCTTTAACCTGCTGTGTGATTGCCATCACCGCAGTAGAATCACCGCCAAGGATTTACGATGGATTGCATTTAACCATAATGGATAAATGGTTAAGGCCAAGCTGGCCAATTACAAGGATGTCAGGAGACAGTCTGCAAACCCCGCTCACGCGGGGTTTTTAATTTCTACCCCTCTCAAATCAGTACAGCACACCAGTGCCGCGCAGGCCGCAATAGCCATTCGGGTTCTGCATTAAATACTGCTGATGCATATCTTCTGCGTAATAAAACACCGGTGCCAAACTGATCTCGGTCGTAATCTGTCCACGTCCTGCAGCATCTAAACGGGCTTGGTAGTGGCGGCAACTTTCTTCTGCCTGTTCAAGTTGCTGCTCATCCATGCAATAAATTGCTGATCGGTACTGGCTGCCAACATCATTGCCTTGGCGCATGCCCTGAGTTGGATCATGCGCTTGCCAAAACACCTCTAACAGCTCAGCAAAACTCACTTGTGCAGGATCAAACACCACCAACACCGCCTCGGTATGCCCCGTCAAGCCACTGCACACATCTTGGTAATTTGGATTTTTGCTCTGCCCACCTGCATAGCCAACGGCAGTAACCCAGACTCCAACTTGCTGCCAGAAACGCCGCTCAGCGCCCCAAAAACAGCCCATCGCCAATAACGCATACTGATAGTTATCGGGGAAGGGTGGGTAAATATTGTGCTGTGACAATCGATGCAAAGCTTCTGCTGAAGTAACAGACAAGCCACCTGCAGCGACAAATTGTTGGTTATCTATGGTTGAATGATGCATTTCGAATTCCTCGTGCATATGCTTAAAAATACGCTATGCGCTAAACTAACAGCTTATGCAACACCCGTGTGCAGTTGATGCTAATCAAGCCAAGCGCACGGTCTATTTGTTGTACCGTGCCTTTTGTGCGCAAATTTGCGACAATAGCCTATTAATTTTTAATGGACGCTAATATGACTGCTCTGAAAAATGATCGTTTTCTCCGCGCCCTGCTCAAACAGCCGGTTGATGTCACGCCAGTGTGGATGATGCGTCAAGCGGGTCGTTACTTGCCTGAGTATAGAGCCAGCCGCGCCCGTGCCGGCGGTTTTATGGACTTATGCATGAACGCCGAGATCGCTTGCGAAGTTACTTTGCAGCCACTGGATCGCTATCCATTAGATGCTGCGATTCTTTTTTCAGATATCTTAACCATCCCAGATGCCATGGGCTTAGGGTTATATTTTGAAACAGGTGAGGGCCCTCGTTTTAGAAAAGTTGTCGATACAGCCGAAGCGATTGAAGCCTTACCTATTCCTGATCCAGAAAAGGATCTGGGTTATGTAATGAATGCGGTTCGTACCATTCGTAAAGAGCTGAATGGTCGCGTACCTTTGATTGGTTTCGCAGGCAGCCCTTGGACGCTGGCCACTTATATGGTCGAAGGCGGCTCATCAAAAGACTTCCGCAAAAGTAAAGCGTTGCTCTACGATGATCCAAAAGCGATGCACATGCTGCTGGATAAGCTAGCACAGTCGGTCACCAGCTACCTCAACGCGCAAATTCTTGCTGGCGCACAAGCCGTACAGATATTTGATAGCTGGGGCGGTAGCCTATCGTCAGCGGCTTACCAAGAGTTCTCACTGGCGTATATGCAGAAAATCGTCAACGGTCTAATCCGCGAGCATGAAGGCCGCCGTGTCCCAGTGATTCTATTCACTAAAGGTGGTGGTCTGTGGCTTGAGTCAATGGCTGCTACTGGCGTTGAAGCTCTAGGCTTAGACTGGACCTGTGATCTCGGTGTGGCACGTCAGCGTGTCGGTGACAAAGTTGCTCTACAGGGCAACATGGACCCTACAGTTCTGTATGCCAACCCAGCTGCGATTGAAAAAGAAGTCGGCCGTATCCTAGAAAGTTACGGGAATGGCCCAGGTCATATCTTTAACCTTGGCCACGGCATCACTCCAGAAGTGAAACCAGAGAATGCTGGCGCATTTATCAATGCGGTGCATGATTTGTCGGCCAAGTATCATCAAGGTTAATCCTTAGAACCTGCACATAATTAAGGCCGCTTTTGCGGCCTTAATTATTTATAAAAAGCAGACTTATAATTAACGCTGCAAACGCCGTACAGCATCAACAAGTGCCTGTTGCTCTGAAGCACTTAACTTCTTAGCATAGGATGGCATCGACCTTGGGCCTTTTTCTAATGCATCAATGATATCGGCATCCGAGGTTTCTGCCTGCCATACAGAATCAGTTAAGTCTTGCGCAGAGGCAAACCAGCCGCGCAAGGTATTGGCACGGCCTTCTTTGCCATGACACTTAGCGCAATGCTTGCCATACAGCGCAGCCCCCTCAGCCATAGAGCTATCGAGTTGCTGCGCATGGCCGATATAAGGAAATGCTAGGGTTACCGCCGCAAGCAAGCACTTAACGTACTTTTGCATAGTCACCTTTTAGCGCAACACCAGCCATGATTGCGCCAGCATGGCACTCGTAGTTTTTAGTACTTTTATACTCTTTATTCTGATAATTACTGACCAGGTTAACCACCGCGTTAGCACCAGCTGCTTTTGCAGCGTTCTGCAAATTAATCAGTGCCGACTGCAATACCCAGCTGCATGCCGCTTCATCACTTTTACCAAAGGCATTGGTTTTCTTACTCGTGGTGACGCCTTTACGCACGATGCTTGCGCCGCGCGGTGTATTACCTAAATAGAATTTTACACTACCATCTAGACGACCAGCATTAGTGGCTTCTTGCACGACTTCATTAAAATCTAAGAAGTGCACAGTATCACGCGCTTGCGCCAAGGTTGGGATAAGAGCCGCACAAGCCAGTACCACGAGTAGATTCTTTTTCATCATTCACATCCTAGAGAATTGTATTACAGGTTAAATTGTTGGCTAAAGCCCGCTTTAGAACTCATATTACGTCTCGAACTGTCTTGTATAATCAGCTCCAACGCTTAAAGATCAAAGACGTATTGATCCCGCCAAAAGCAAAGTTGTTATTCATTACATACTCATGCTGCATTGTTCTTGGTGTCCGAATATAGTCCAAGACACCACAGCGCGGATCAATGTCATGCAAATTCAAAGTATGAACATACCAGTCACTATTCATCATTTCGATACTAAACCACGACTCTAAAGCCCCACAAGCGCCTAAAGTATGGCCCAAAAAGCTTTTTTGCGAACTGATCGGCATCTGCTCACCAAATAACGCACTGGTCGCCAGTGTTTCGGCAATATCACCATGATCAGTGGCCGTACCATGACCATTCACATAACCAATCGCCGACGCAGGTAAGCCGGCATCATCCAAGGCTAGCTGCATCGCAATTTGCATGGTGTCTTTTTCGGGCTTAGTAACATGCGCACCGTCAGCATTACTGCCAAAGCCCACCACTTCTGCATAAATATGCGCGCCACGTGCTAGCGCATGCTCTAACTCTTCAAGTACCAACATGCCGGCACCCTCACCAATCACTAAGCCATCACGACCTGTGTCGTAAGGGCTCGGCGAGGTATGCGGCGCATCATTCTTGAGGCTGGTGGCATATAACGCATCAAACACCATGGCTTCGGTTGGACACAACTCTTCTGCACCACCAGCTAACATCAATGGCAAGCGACCAAACTTAATAGCCTCATAAGCATAGCCAATGCCTTGGCTACCACTGGTGCAGGCGCTAGAGGTCGGCAAGATACGTCCTTTCAGACCGAAGAAAATACTCACGTTAGCAGCGGTAGTGTGCGGCATCATGCGGACATAGGAGTTGGCATTCAAACCATGCGCAACTGAATTAATCAGCATACTGCCGA
>CALZAE010000069.1 GCA_945612235.1 uncultured Gammaproteobacteria bacterium
TGATGATGATCGACGGCGGTAAAGGGGTTGAGCCACGCACCATCGCCTTGATGAATGTCTGCCGGATGCGTGATACGCCGATTATCAGCTTTATCAACAAAATGGACCGTGACATTCGCGACCCGATTGAGTTGCTCGATGAAATCGAAGCAGTACTGGGTATTAAAGCCGCACCCATCACCTGGCCGATTGGCTGCTATCGTGAATTTAAAGGTGTGTACCACCTCACTGAAGACGTGATTTATGTCTACACCTCAGGCCATGGGCATGAACGTACTGAGGCGAAACTGATTCAAGGCCTCGATAGCGACGAAGCTCGTGCGCATATCGGTGACCTCTACGATGATTTTGTTGAGGACCTGGAACTGGTGCAAGGTGCTTGCCATGAGTTTGACCATGAGCAGTTCCTGAAAGGCAAAATGACGCCGGTATTCTTCGGTACTGCCTTGGGTAACTTTGGTGTGGACCATGTGCTCGATGCTTTCGTGGATTGGGCGCCAGCGCCACAGCCACGTATGGCACTGGAGCGTGAAGTCCGCCCAGAGGACGAAAAATTCAGCGGTTTTGTGTTTAAAATCCAAGCCAATATGGACCCACGCCACCGCGACCGTATTGCCTTTATGCGCGTGTGTTCAGGTAAATATGAGCAAGGCATGAAAATGCGGCATGTGCGCATCAATAAAGAGATCCGCATTGCCGATGCTCTAACCTTCTTCTCCAGTGAGCGCGAGCGCTTAGAAGAGGCCTATGGCGGTGACATTATTGGTTTACACAACCACGGCACCATTCAAATTGGCGACACCTTTACTGATGGCGAAGAGCTGTCCTTTACCGGTGTGCCACACTTTGCCCCAGAACTGTTCCGCCGTGTGCGCTTGTCTGATCCATTACGCGCCAAGCAACTACGCCAAGGTCTGCAAGAATTGGCTGAAGAAGGTGCAACGCAGGTGTTCTTCCCACAGCGCAACAACGACATTATTCTCGGTGCCATTGGTGTGCTGCAGTTTGATGTGGTCGCCAGCCGCCTCAAAGAAGAATACAAAGTGGAATGTATTTACGAGAACATTAACGTCTGGTCAGCGCGCTGGATTGAGTGCGACGATAAGAAAAAGCTGCAAGAGTTTAAAGACAAAGCCCATGAAAATCTGTCTATTGATGGCGGTGGGCATTTGACTTATCTAGCGCCAACCCGTGTCAACTTAAGCATTATGGAAGAGCGCTGGCCGGATATTAAGTTCTTATCGGCGCGTGAATCGCACTAAGCTCAAGCAACAATACTGGACTTACTCCACAGTGAGTCTCATCCTAAAAGCGCAGGTTTAGCCTGCGCTTTTTTGTTGGAGCGCTTTATGTTGTTGATTGATAGTCACTGCCACTTAGACTTCCCCGACTTTGATCATGATCGCGAAGTAGTGATTGCGCGCAGTCAAACGCTGGGGGTGCAAAAGATGGTGGTGGCCGGCATTACGCGCCAGCATTGGCCACGCCTGTGGAACACTGTTAGCAACACAGAAGGTCTATATGGCGCTTTCGGACTGCACCCCTACTTTCTCGCGGAGCATCAAGACACTGATCTGCAAGCCCTGCGCGAACAACTGCAAGGCTACCAGCATCACCCTAAGCTCTGTGCAGTCGGTGAAATTGGTTTGGATTTTTTCCTAAAAGATTTAGATCCTGCACGACAAATTCATCTATTTGAACAACAAGTGGCCATCGCTGCCGAGTTTAATCTACCAGTGATTATCCATTCGCGGCGCGCCAATGCGCAGGTCACGGCCATCTTAAAAAAAGCCAAACTGCCGCGCGCAGGGATTATCCATGCATTTTCTGGCAGTTATGAAGAAGCCATGGAATATATCAAGCTGGGTTTTCTACTGGGGTTTGGCGGCGCTGCGACATGGTCACGCGCCACCCGTTTACAATCAGTATTAAAGCGCCTGCCACTTGATAGTATCGCCCTAGAAACCGACAGCCCTGATATGTCTCCTGAATGGTTAGCTGGGCAGCGTAATAGCCCTGAACACTTACCCAGAATCTGTCAGCATCTGGCGCAGATTTATGGCGTCAGTGCTGCCACCTTTGCTGCACATACCAGCACTAATGTGCGGTGCTTATTTGGTTGGTAAAATTAAAGTAAGGGTTTATATAGTTTGACAATGGCCTACAAGGCCTTTTAGCTATGCGGTTATCTTTAGCGCACTTAGGCCATATTAAGTGCTATTTGATCCATATATTCATGTTTTACACAGGCTCAATCACCATGAAACGCTTTCTTATTTTTTGTGCAGTAGTGCTCGGCTGTGTAGGCTTAGCAGCAACCTGGTATATCCAACAAAAACTGCCGCAACGTTCAGGCTCATTAGAGTTAACTGAGCTGTCTGCCCCCGTTGATGTGCACTATGACGAGCGCGGTGTACCGCATATTCAGGCGCAAAACGAGCTGGATGCCTACCGAGCTTTGGGTTACGTACATGCGCAAGATCGTCTCTTTCAAATGGAAATCATGCGCCGTTTAGCACGCGGTGAATTATCCGAAATCCTAGGCGAGCAAACCGTTCCGCTCGACCGTTTATTTCGCACCTTACGCCTCCATCAACACGCACAACAATATGTACAAAAACTCGACCATAACAGCGCTCCAGTGCAAGCATTGCAGGCTTATTTAGATGGTATTAACCAGTTCCAAGCGCAAGATGCCAAGCCCCTCGAGTTTGACTTGCTGGGCATCAGTCCGCGTCCTTATACGATGGAAGACACCATCAGCATTGCTGGCTACTTAGCCTATAGCTTTGCTGCAGCATTTCGCACAGAACCGACTCTAAGCTATATCCGCCAAGAACTCGGCGAGGACTATCTGGCCATTTTTGATCTTGATATCCCCAGCCAAGGCGCGCTCCCCTACCCCTCAGAAACCAAGCTCAGCAGCAGCGATTGGACACACCTCCATAGCATTGCCCAACTGAGCCAAGAAGCCCTGTTTGATGCAGGTATGCCACAATTTGAAGGCAGTAATGCTTGGGTAATGGATGGCTCAAAAACGGCCAGCGGCAAGCCTTTATTAGCCGGTGATCCACATATCAACTTTTCGGTACCCGCAGTGTGGTACGAAGCTCATGTGCAAGCGCCGGGCTTTGAATTATATGGCCACTTCCAAGCACTCAATCCCTTTGCTTTATTGGGCCACAACCATGATTTTGGCTGGTCCATCACTATGTTTCAAAACGATGATTTAGACTTTATTGCCCTGAAAACCAACCCCGAAGACCCACAACAAGTGTGGCAAAACAATGAGTGGCAAACTCTGGATACGCAAACCCAGTGGATTGTGATTAAAGACCAAGCACCCGAAAAACTCACCCTGCATCACTCGGCCTATGGCCCAATTATTAATGACGTTTTAAGTGACTCATCAAGCGATACACCCATTGCTATGTGGTGGACTTTTTTAGAAACAGACAACCCAGTTCTAGATGCCTTTTATGAACTGAACCGTGCCAATACTTTAGATAAAGCCCGTCAAGCTGCCAGCAAGATTCATGCGCCCGGTCTGAATATTGTTTGGGCCAATGCTCAAGGTGATATTGCTTGGTGGGCAGCAGCTAAAATGCCAATTCGGCACGCAACAGCGCAGCCCGCGTTTATTCTTGACAGCCAAGCAGCAGCCAGTCAAAAGCTGGGCTTTTACCCCTTTAGCGATAACCCACAAGAAGAAAATCCAGCTCGCGGCTATATTGTGTCGGCTAACTTTTTACCTGAATCGCCAAACAAAGTGCCTTTGCCCGGCTACTATAATTTAGCCGATCGCGGTGCGCGCTTAATTGAGCAGCTGAGCCAGCCCAATATCAAATGGAATCTGCAAAATAGCCAAGCAGTGCAACTGGGTAACCGTAGCGGTTATGCACAGCGACTCTTAGCGCCGTTACTCGATGATTTAAACAATAGCGTCACCGCCAAAGGTGAGAAAATACTGATTCAGCAGCTGGCTGACTGGCCAGGTAATTATGATCTCAACAGCTATCTGCCCACTATATTTACTGAGTTCACCTACCAACTGCTCAAAGCCAGTATGCTGGATGAACTGGGCGAGGAGGTCTTCGCTAACTTATTGCGCACACGAATGATTGATAGCGCCCTGCCCCTATTGGCCGCAGATGCAGACTCACCGTGGTGGAATAACCACAGTAGTGGTGAAGAACAGACCCGCCAACAAGTGGTCGAGCAGGCGTGGCGAGCCACTTTGGAACACTTACTGCAAACCTTCGGCGCTAATCCCAAAAGCTGGTTTTGGGGTCAAGCCTACACTCTGACGCACAAGCATCCTTTGGGGCAAACATCCCCCTTAGACAGCCTGCTCAATATTGGCAGCTTTGCAGCTCCCGGTGGCCATGAAGTCCCTAATAACTTCTCCAGCAGCTATGGTAGCGCACCTTGGGCGGTTGAATACGGTCCGTCCACACGCCGTGTCATCGACTTTTCGACACCTGAAAAATCTGCTGGCATCAACCCTGTTGGCCAAAGCGGTGTACGTTTTGACAAGCACTATGCCGACCAAGCAAAAGCCTATATCAAAGGACAATACTTTCAGCAGCATCTTGATCCAGACGATATCCAGCAGCATACAAAAAGCACCTTACATTTACTGCCGCAGGCGCAATAACTGCGCATTGTGTGAACCCTATGCTCTGTGCGCATCTCAGGTAGATTGACGCGCAGAGCATTCTGAAACACCATGATTGCAATCCTTCTCCCCGACTGTATTGCACAGTAGCGAACACCTTTTGCCTACACCTGTGAATGCTGGCCAAATTTTATAATCACAATGCAACCTATCGTCAAAATGATGCACTAAATCAGCAGCGTTTTTCTATATGATGCGACTCAAACACTTACACCCTTTTCCTTTATGCTACATAGGCGTTTTATATGGCTTCCAGCACAACAGATACCCCACAACAAAAAATCACCCTAAGCTCTCATTTAGGCTTTACAGCCGTTAGCGTTGTGCTGTGGCTGCTGCTGTTAAGTGGCTTACGCGCCTTACTCTTAGCCTACAACCAAGAAATGCTCGGCAGTACCAGTGGCGCGGACTTAGTTGAAGCCTTTAGTAATGGTCTACGTTTCGATTTACGCTTGATTGTCTATGTCAGCATCCCGTTGCTACTGGGTATTGCCATTCCTTGGTTGATGAATCAGCGTCGTTTCTTAGTCGGCTGGCTGACTGTTAGTGCGGGCGTGAGTATTTTATTAGGTATTATTGAACTGGATTTTTACCGTGAGTTTCACCAGCGCCTCAATAGCTTAGTGTTTCAATACCTGAATGAAGACCCAGCCACGGTGTTGAGCATGCTCTGGCATGGCTTCCCTGTGCTCACCTTACTCAGTGCTTGGTTAGTCTGCACAGTGGTTATGTATGTACTCTTCTCGGTGGCAGAGCGCACAACCCGCGCTTACACTGCAGCAGACCAAGGTTACAGCTATATCACCCAAGGCGTGACCTTTGCGTTGTGCTTAGTGATTTGTGTGGTGGCGGCACGTGGCACCTTACGCCAAGGCCCACCATTACGCTGGGGTGATGCCTATACTACGCACTCAATGTTTGCCAATCACCTGGGTTTAAACCCTGTACTGAGCTTATATAACGCAGCCAAAACCACATTTTCAGCGCACCGCGATAATATTTGGAAAGCCACACTACCCGCTGAGCAAGCGCAAGACATCACTCGTGATTTAGTCCTCACCGCACATGATGAACTGATCGATGCCGATAGCGCAGCCATTCGCCGCATCTATTCACCTGTCACTGACACGCAACTGAATGTACGTAACGTGGTGGTGATTCTAATGGAAAGCTTTGCTGGGCGTTATACCGGTGCGTTGGGCAGCCAGGATAACATCACCCCCGAGTTCGATAAGTTAGCCAAAGAAGGTTTGCTCTTTACCCGCTTTTTCTCCAACGGCACCCATACTCACCAAGGTATGTTTGCCAGCATGGCCTGCTTCCCTAACTTGCCAGCGTTTGAATACTTAATGCAAAGCCCTGAAGGCGGCAATCAATTCTCAGGCTTACCGCAACTGTTAAGTGCACGTAAATTCCAAGATGCCTATGTATATAACGGCGACTTTGCTTGGGATAACCAGCAAGGATTCTTTAGTAATCAAGGCATGACGCACTTTGTCGGCCGCAACGATTATGTCAATCCTGTGGTCTCTGACCCGACCTGGGGCGTATCTGACCAAGATATGTTTGATCGCAGTATTATCGAGCTCAATAAACTCCAAAGTGACAAGCCGTTTTATGCCTTGCTGCAAAGCCTGTCCAATCACACCCCTTATGCCCTGCCCGATAACTTACCGACTGAAGCGGTAACGGGGCATGGCAGCTTAGATTTACACCTGACCGCCATGCGCTACTCCGACTGGGCTTTGGGTGAATTCTTTAAAAAAGCCAAGCAACAGCCTTGGTACAACGACACGCTCTTTGTGGTACTCGGTGACCATGGCTTTGGTGCGCCTGAGCAAATGACGGAAATGGATTTGTACCGCTTCCACGTCCCTATGCTATTGATTGCGCCGGGTATGCAAGAGAAATGGGGCGCAGAAAACGCTACCGTTGGCTCACAAGTGGATATGGTACCGACCATTATGGGTCGTTTAGGCGAGCAGGTGCAGCACCAGTGCTGGGGCCGTGATTTGCTCACTTTGCCGCAGGATGACCCAGGCTTTGCCATTATCAAACCCTCAGGCAGCGACCAAACTGTGGCACTGCTTAAAGATGACCGCATTGTGATTAAGCCTAAAGATCTTGATGCACGAGTCTGGACCTACCAGCTCGGCACCAACCCACAGAGCGCGCCAGCGACAGAGCACGCCGATGATGCGCAACTCTTACAGCAACTCAATGCCTATATCCAAACGGCCACCAGCAGCTTACTGGAGAATACTGCCGGAGCACATGCCAGTCCCGGTGAATGAATGACACCCTGACGAAAACACTAGCGCTCTAAACAACAACGCTGCAGCCTATTTCACTAGACTGCGGCGTTGTTGTATCTAACACAAAGCATAGAACATAGAGTAGCTAAAACAGCTTATGCCTGTGCGGCACGCTCCTGTTCTTTAATCTGCGCCATGGCTTTCTTACGGTTTTTCTCGGCACGTCGGGTAAAGAACCACAACATAAAGGTCGCTAGAGAAATAAACAGTAGAATCAAGCTGGCAATCGCATTGATCTCAGGTTTAACCCCCATCCGTACTGCCGAGAAAATCTCCATCGGCAAAGTGGTAGAACCTGGGCCGGAAACGAAGCTCGCTAGAACTAAGTCATCCAAAGACAAAGCAAAGGACATCATCGCACCCGCGGCTAAAGATGGGCCAATCATCGGTACCGTAATCAGAAAGAACACTTTCCAAGGTTTGGCACCCAAGTCCATCGCAGCCTCTTCCATGGAGCGATCAATCTCACGTAAACGCGAGGACACCAGCACCGCCACATAGGCGGTACAGAAAGTGGTATGCGCAATCCAGATGGTGACTACACCGCGCTCCATCGGCCAACCAATCAGCTGCGCCATCGCCACAAAGAGCAAAAGTAACGACAGACCAGTAATCACTTCAGGCATTACCAGTGGCGCGGTGACCATGCCGCCAAACAGCGTGCGGCCACGAAAGCGGCCAATGCG
>CALZAE010000070.1 GCA_945612235.1 uncultured Gammaproteobacteria bacterium
TTTCTTCTGCTTCTTCGTCATCAATATGATCATAGCCTAATAAATGTAAACAGCCATGCATCACCAGATGCGCCCAATGCGCCGTCAGTGTTTTGCTTTGCTCTGTGGCTTCTTGTTCAACGACAGGCACGCAAATCACTAGGTCGCCCAGTAGTGGAATATCTAAGAGACCCTCTGGAATATCGGCAGGGAACGACAGCACGTTGGTGGGGTAGTCTTTACCGCGCCAAGTTGAGTTGAGTTCCAGGCCTTCTTCGGCATCCACTAAGCGTATCGTCAGCTCAGAAGGGTTAGTGCGTTGGCGTAATGCCAGCGTACACCAAGCTAAAAACTCAGCATGGCTCGGCAGTTGTGTGGCAGAACTGGCAATTTGTAGATCAAGTTCGATCAAGGACGTAATTCTCGTGCTGGGGTATGTGATTTGGCAGAGTTATGACTTTCATACGCTTCAACGATACGTTGCACCAATGGGTGGCGCACAACGTCAGTTGACTTGAAGAAGGTAAAACCAATACCAGGCACTTCATCTAGGATGTTAATCACATCAATTAACCCTGACGCGGTGCCGCGCGGTAAGTCGACTTGAGTGATATCACCGGTAATCACTGCAGTTGAACCAAAACCAATGCGGGTTAAGAACATCTTCATTTGTTCGACCGTGGTGTTTTGGCTTTCATCCAGAATAATAAAGCTGTTACTGAGTGTACGGCCACGCATATAGGCCAGAGGTGCCACTTCAATCACTTGCTTTTCAATAAGGCGGGTTACATGTTCTACGCCGAGCATTTCAAACAGTGCGTCATATAAGGGGCGCAAGTAAGGGTCGATTTTTTGTGATAAATCACCGGGTAAAAAGCCCAGTTTCTCACCCGCTTCGACAGCAGGGCGTACTAATAAAATCCGTTGTACCAACTCACGTTCCAAGGCATCCACAGCACAGGCCACAGCTAAATAGGTTTTGCCCGTACCAGCTGGGCCAATACCAAAATTAATATCGTGCTCAAGGATGGATTTAACGTAATTTTGCTGATTTTCACCCCGCGGACGAATGGCGCCTTTGCGGGTGCGCAAGGCCACGGAACTGGTCGGGGCGCTCGATGGGCTGCTAAGTTCTTGCATGCTCGACTCTTGTAAAAAGAGGTGCACGGTATCCGGAGTTAAATCAGCGTGTTTAGTTTCGCGATACAGGCGGCGAATTAATTGCTCGCCAGCACGTGTTTGTTCACGCGAGCCAAGCAATTCGAATTGCTCACCACGGTTGCGGATAGTGATATCTAATCGTTGCTCGATTAAACGTAGATGCTCGTCATATTGACCGCAGAGATTAGCGAAACGTGCGGCTTCAAACGAATCGAGAGTAAAACGTTGTATATCAGTTGAGGTATTCAAGGACTTAAAAGACGCCTATTTAACAAATGAGCGCCTAGGATAGCGCTGTAAATGCAAAGCTGGAAGAGCTAAAAAGGTCGACTGTTTATTTATAAAATAAAGGCGGCTCAAAAGTGGCCGCCTTATCAAGCATCATCTGCTTATCACAGACTTACACAGTGGCATTTTCACAGATCTGTGTCAGTGCTTGCGCCCAGTGTTCTTGGGCGTTTAAGCAAGGAATCAATACCAATTCTTCACCGCCAGCAGCAATAAAGTCTTCGCGACCTTCAATGCCCAACTCTTCTAGTGTTTCGATACAATCTGCAACAAAAGCCGGTGACATCACTAAGAGTTTTTTCACTCCGCGTGCGGCAAGTTCTTCCAAAGTGGCATCGGTGTAGGGTTCAATCCATTTGTTTTTACCCAAACGCGACTGGAAGGCGACTGACCACTGCTCTTTACGCAGGCCAGATGCTTGCGCAAACAACTCAGCGCTGCGCATGCATTGTGCACGGTAGCAGGTATCGAGTACGGCTTGGCTGGCGGTTTCACAGCATGATTTGTCTTTTAAGCAATGCGAACCCGTCGGGTCGAGCTTCTTTAAATGGCTTTCAGGTAAACCGTGGAAACTGAGCAGCAAATGGTCAAAATCCTGCTGCAATTCCTTTTCGGCACTTTTGGCTAAGGCTTGGATATACAAAGGGTCAGCGTAAAAGGGTTGAACAATATTGAGCTTCAGCGACAAGTTATGCTTTTTAATGCACTTTTCGGCTTCTTTAATCGCTGTGGTCGTGGTGCTATCGGCAAACTGCGGATAGAGCGGTGCAAAGGTCACTTTTTTAATGCCTTGTTTTTCCAGCTCTAATAAGCGCGTGCTAATCGATGGTTCACCATAACGCATCGCTAACAACGTTGGGCCATGCTTCCATAATGGACGAACTGCATCGGTCAGTTGTTCGCTAATCACCACCAGTGGTGAGCCTTCTGGCCACCAGATTGACGCGTAGGCTGCGGCTGATTTAGCGGGGCGCACAGCAATAATAATGCCCACTAATAAACGGCGTAATGGCCATGGAATATCAATAACATAGGGGTCCATTAAAAACTGGTTCAGATAGCTGCGGACATCGCTGACTGAAGTTGAACGCGGGGAGCCCAGATTCGAGAGCAATAAAGCGTGGTCAGACATAATAAATATCCAGTTCTTGGGAAAATAAAGTGCACTAGTGTAAGGGGTTGTGGCTGAAAAGAAAGCCCTCAAGCCTGCCTCTTAGCAGCAGGTGTGCTTACTAATCTACCTGTAGTTAACCTGTAATTATAGGTGTTAGCGGCTGATGCACAGTAAATAACCTACGTTATCGATAGAGTATTTCATTATACTTTGTTAATTATCCATGCCATTGCTGTCATTTAGGGTTAATTGATTATGTCGCATCGTTTTATCTATGCTTTTGTTGCTTTATCACTGACTTTGCTCAGTGGCTGTAGTAATGAAGAGCCTGCAGTGAATAAAGTCCGTCCAGTGATGGTCGTGCAGCCTGAATCGTCAAGCGCAGCGCAATTGGCTTTTCCAGGTGAGGTGCGGGCGCGTTTAGAGCCTGAGCTGGCTTTTCGCCTAGGCGGTAAAGTGATAGAGCGCTTAGTAGATGTGGGTGCCAAAGTCAGCACTGAGCAAGTGTTAGCCAAGCTCGACCCTGAGGATGTGCGTTTACATTTAGAAGCGATGCAGGCGCAAGTGTCGGCGGCGCAAGCCAATTTAGATTTGGTCAGAGCTGAGCGTGACCGTTATAAAACCTTGTTAGACCGGCAGATGCTCAGCCGCTCGCATTACGATAACGCGCAAAATCAATTTAAAAATGGCCAAGCTCGCCTGCGCCAAGCCCAAGCTGAATTGGCCGCGGCCAAAAATCAAGCTGAGTACACCCAGTTACGTGCGCCGTATTATGGGGTGATTGCTCAAGCGCAGGTGGAAGCTGGGCAAGTGGTGGCGGCTGGGCAAACTGTGTTTGTCTTAGCGGTGGATGGCGAGCGTGAAGTAGCGATTAATTTACCTGAGCAGGCGATTGAGCGTTTTAAAGTCGGCCAGCCTGTTGAGGTGGAATTGTGGTCGCAGCCAGACCGTCGCATTACTGGTGAGATTCGCGAGATTGCTCCCGCTGCAGATTCACGTTCACGCACTTACGCCGCACGCGTGGCTTTTCGTACCGCCACCATTGCTGCTGAGCTTGGGCAAAGTGCCAAGGTTTATATGCGCACGGATATGCAGGAGCATTACAAGGTGCCCTTGTCTGCAGTGAATGCCGAAGGGCAGCGCGCCTATGTGTGGGTGGTTGAGCCGAGTACTTTGACTGTTGCACAGCGCTTTGTTGAAGTGGGCGCTTTTGGTCAGGCGCAAGTTCCTGTGCTGAAGGGCTTGCAAGGTGATGAGTGGGTGGTGGTGGCTGGTGTGCATTTGTTGCAAGCAGGCCAAGCGGTGCGTCCAGTGGACCGTGCTAATCAGCCGGTGCAATTGAGTCATAAGGAGTAATGCAGATGCGCTTTAACTTGTCTGCGTGGGCATTAAATAATCGCCCGTTAGTGCTATTTGCTATGGTGTTGATAGCGCTGATTGGCATGCGCTCTTACAGTTCCTTAGGGCAAAGTGAAGATCCGCCTTTTACCTTTAAAGCTATGGTGATTCATACCTTATGGCCCGGTGCGACTGCTGAGGAAATGGCCCAGCAAGTCACCGAGCGGATTGAAAAGAAGCTGATGGAAACCGGTGAGTTTGAAAAGGTGATTTCTTTCTCGCGCCCGGGTGAATCACAGGTGACCTTTGTCGCGCGCGACTCTTTAGGTGCTAAACAAGTACCTGAGTTGTGGTACCAAATACGCAAAAAAATCAGTGATATTCGCCATACCTTACCGCCGGGTGTGCAAGGTCCATTTTTTAATGATGAGTTTGGTACTACCTTTGGCAATATTTATGCATTGACGGGCACTGGTTTTGATTATGCCGTTTTAAAAGACTATGCCGACCGTGTGCAGTTGCAATTACAGCGCGTACCGGATGTCGGTAAGGTCGAAATTTTTGGCTTACAAGATGAGAAAATCTGGATTGAGCTGTCGAATACGCGTTTAGCCAGTCTGGGTTTACCACTGCAAGCGGTACAGCAAGCTTTGGCCGAGCAAAATACGGTTTCCGCGACTGGTTTTTTTGAGACCGCCACCGATCGTGTGCAGTTGCGTGTCAGCGGACGCTTTGAAACAGTTAAAGAAATCCGTGAGTTCCCCATGCGTATCGGTGAGCGTACCTTTCGTTTAGGTGATATTGCCGAGGTGCGTCGCGGCTTTAATGACCCAGCAGCACCACGTGTGCGCTTTATGGGGGATAACGCTTTAGCTGTTGCTGTAGCGATGCGTGATGGCGGTGATATTTTAGTGTTGGGTAAAGCATTGGAGGCAGAGTTTGCCCGCATTCAAGACACCTTGCCCTTAGGTATGGAGTTGCGCAAAGTCTCTGACCAGCCGGCCGCAGTGAAAGAAAGCGTTGGCGAGTTTGTACAAGTGCTGATTGAAGCCTTGCTGATTGTGTTGGTTGTGTGTTTTTTCTCGCTGGGTTTTCGCACCGGTTTAGTGGTGGCGTTTTCGATTCCTCTGGTGCTGGCGATGACCTTTGCCGTGATGCATTATTTTGGTATTGGTCTGCATAAGATTTCTTTAGGTGCGCTAGTGCTGGCGCTGGGCTTGATGGTGGATGATGCCATTATTGCTGTGGAAATGATGGCGATTAAAATGGAACAAGGGATGGGGCGCGTGCAAGCGGCGGGCTTTGCTTGGACCAGTACCGCCTTTCCGATGCTGACCGGTACCTTGATTACTGCGGCAGGTTTTTTGCCTATTGCGACGGCAGCCTCAAGTGTTGGTGAATACACTCGTTCGATTTTCCAAGTGGTGGGTATTGCCTTAATTGTTTCGTGGATTGCGGCTGTGGTGTTCGTGCCCTATCTAGGTGATAAGTTGCTACCTGATTTAGCCCGTTTAAAGGCGGCCAAACATGGCAGTGCAGCGGGTGAGCACGACCCTTACGCTACGCCCATGTATCAGCGCATTCGCGCGGTGATTACCTGGTGTGTCAGTCATCGCACGATAGTGATTGCAGTTACTGTGCTGTTGTTTGCCAGTTCGATTTTCACCTTCCGTTTTGTGCCCAAACAGTTTTTTGCCGATTCCAATCGCTTGGAGTTGTTATTGGATATTAAGTTAGCTGAGGGCGCTTCGCTCAAGGCCACGCAAGCGCAAGTGGAAAGCATTGAAAACTTACTTAAAGAGCGCAGTGGCATTGAAAACTATGTGGCTTATATCGGCTCAGGTTCACCGCGCTTTTACTTACCACTGGATCAGCAATTACCTGCGGCAAGTTTTGCCCAGTTTGTGATGATTACTGATGGGCTGCAAGAGCGTGAAGAAGTGCGCAACTGGTTAATTGAGACCATGCAAGAGCAATTTCCAGAATTGCGTGCGCGTATTACCCGTTTAGAAAATGGCCCTCCAGTTGGCTATCCGGTGCAGTTTCGCGTGACGGGCGAGCATATTTCTGAAGTGCGCAAGCTGGCGCGTCAAGTGGCGGCTGTGGTGCGCGAGAATACGCATGTGAGTAATGTGCACTTGGACTGGGAAGAGCCCAGCAAAGTGGTGCGCTTGCAAATTGACCAAGACCGCGCCCGGGCGATGGGGGTGAGTACCGCCAGTGTGTCTGACTTTTTACGCGGTGCGTTGTCTGGTGCCAGTGTGGGCCAGTTTCGTGAGGGCAATGAGCTGATTGAAATCTTGCAGCGCGGCACTTTCGAGGACCGTGAAGATTTAGCCGGGTTAGGTAACCTGGCCATTCCTACTGACAGTGGTACCAGTGTGTCGTTGTCGCAGGTGGCAAATTTAGAGTACGGTTTTGAAGAAGGGGTGATTTGGCACCGCAACCGTTTACCGACAGTGACAGTGCGTGCGGATATCTATGGCAAGCGTCAGCCTGTGGATGTGATGCAGGATATCTTGCCGCACTTACAAGCTGTGCGTGATGCTTTGCCTGATGGTTACTTACTCGAAGTGGGCGGCACTGTGGAGGACTCAGGGCGTGGTCAGCGTTCGGTGGCGGCGGGTGTCCCGCTGTTTTTATTGGTGGTGCTGACTTTACTGATGATTCAGTTGCGCAGTTTTTCCCGTTCAGTGCTGGTGTTTCTCACTGCGCCATTGGGGTTAATCGGCGTTACTTTCTTCTTATTGCTGTTTAATCAGCCCTTTGGCTTTGTGGCCATGCTCGGAACCATTGCATTATCAGGTATGATTATGCGCAACTCAGTGATATTGGTGGATCAAATTGAAACCGATATCACCATGGGACACACACCTTGGCAGGCCGTAATTGATGCTACTGTGCGACGTTTTCGCCCCATTATTCTGACAGCGCTAGCGGCGGTCTTGGCTATGATTCCTTTGTCACGTAGCGTGTTCTTTGGGCCGATGGCGGTAGCAATTATGGGTGGCTTAACGGTGGCAACAGTGCTGACATTGTTATTCTTGCCAGCGCTCTACGCCGCCTGGTTCCGTGTCCGCAAAGAGTAAACTATAGGCAAGTGCACGCATTTTTGTTGCTGGCACTTGCCGTGCCTATTGAGATGCTTGAAACTCTGCATATATGAATATATTGATTATTGGCCCCAGTTGGGTCGGCGACATGGTGATGGCGCAGACATTGTTTATCTGTCTTAAGCAGCAGCACCCTGATTGCCATATTGATGTGTTAGCGCCGGACTGGAGTCGGCCTATCTTGCAACGTATGCCCGAAGTGCGCCAAGCACTCAGCTTTCCGCTGGGTCATGGCGTGCTGGATTTGGCTGCGCGGCGTAAAATTGGCAAGCAACTTAAAGGTCAGTACGACCAAGCCATATTGCTGCCCAACTCTCTAAAATCTGCGTTAACACCTTTTTTTGCCGGCATACCTGTGCGTACCGGTTGGAAGGGCGAGATGCGTTATGGCTTGCTCAATGATTTGCGCGTCTTGGATAAACAACAATACCCATTGATGATTGAGCGCTTTATGGCCTTGGCCTATCCAAAAGATGCTGAGCTGCCCAAGCCCTATCCGCGACCGCATTTAGCTATTGATAACGCTGAACGAGACACTGCCTTAGCAGCCTTTGAACTGAAAGTTGGCGATCGTCCGGTCTTGGCTTTATGCCCAGGAGCTGAGTTTGGTGATTCCAAACGTTGGCCTGCAGCGCATTACGCGCAAGTGGC
>CALZAE010000071.1 GCA_945612235.1 uncultured Gammaproteobacteria bacterium
GGTGCCGGTATGGGCGGTGGTAACGATGAGCGCGAGCAAACCCTAAACCAACTCTTGGTTGAGATGGATGGTTTTGAAGACAATGACGGCGTCATCGTGATTGCAGCAACCAACCGTCCGGATGTACTCGATCCCGCATTACTGCGTCCGGGTCGTTTTGACCGTCAAGTGGTCGTAGGCTTGCCTGATATCCGTGGTCGCGAACAAATTTTGTATGTGCATATGCGCAAAGTGCCAGTGGCTGATGATGTCGACGCGGCAGTGATTGCTCGTGGTACACCGGGTTTCTCCGGTGCAGACTTGGCTAACTTGGTGAATGAGGCCGCATTGTTTGCTGCGCGCTCTGAAAACCGTTTAGTGGGCATGAAAGAGTTTGAGTTGGCTAAAGATAAAATCATGATGGGCGCAGAGCGCAAGTCGATGGTGATGTCGGAGAAAGAAAAACTCAACACTGCTTATCACGAAGCCGGTCACGCCATTGTTGGTCGTATGGTGCCTGAGCATGACCCAGTTTATAAAGTATCGATTATTCCGCGTGGACGTGCTTTAGGTGTGACGATGTTCCTGCCTGAAGAAGACCGCTACAGTTTGTCTAAGCGCGGTTTGATCAGTCAGATCTGCTCGCTGTATGGCGGCCGTATCGCCGAAGAAATGACGCTGGGTTTTGATGGTGTTACCACCGGTGCATCCAACGATATTATGCGTGCTACGCAATTAGCACGAAATATGGTGACCAAGTGGGGCTTGTCTGAGAAGTTAGGACCATTGCTGTACGCTGAAGATGAGAACGAAGGTTACTTAGGTCGCTCCGGCGGTGGTGTAGGTAACGTTTCCGGTGAAACAGCTAAGCTGATTGACCAAGAAATTCGTGACATCATTGATGAGTGTTACGCCACTGCAACTAAAATTTTGCATGATAACCGTGACAAGCTTGAAGCGATGGCTTTGGCTCTAATGAAGTACGAGACCATTGATAGCGATCAAATCGACGATATTATGTCGGGTCGTGAGCCGCGCGAGCCAAAAGATTGGACCGGTGGTGGTTCAGCTGGTAAGCCGCCTGCGGCCGATGTTGAGCCTAAGCCTGAGGCTGGAAGGCCTGATGCACCTATAGGTGGGCCAGCTGGCGAACACTAAAACTCCAACGGGCGCTCATTAGCGCCCGTTTCAATAGACGACAAGTAAGAAGGCAGGACTATGCAGGTCACGGCAAACTCTGTTTTGCGTTGTGCTCAGCGCACCCTCGATTTATCTCGCGCACATGTTATGGGGATTCTCAATGTCACCCCAGACTCTTTCTCTGATGGTGGGCGTTACAATACGCTTGAGGCTGCTTTGCAGCGCGCCATTGAGATGCACAGTGCCGGTGCTAGCTTGATTGATATTGGTGGTGAGTCAACGCGCCCGGGTGCGGCGAAAGTCGGCGTGCAGCAAGAGCTTGATCGTGTTGCGCCTTTGGTCGAGCTGATTGCGCGTGAGTGCGATGTTGTGGTGTCGGTAGATACCTCAAGCCCTGAAGTGATGACTGAGACAGCGCGCTTGGGTGCTGGATTGATTAACGATGTGCGCGCCTTGCAGCGCGAAGGTGCGTTAGCCGCAGCTGCGGCCACAGGTTTGCCTGTGTGTTTGATGCATATGCGCGGTGAGCCGCAAACTATGCAAGATGAGCCGCATTATGCTGATGTAGCGGCAGAGGTTGCTGAGTTTTTGCAGGCGCGAGTTGCTGCTTGTGTGCAGGCGGGCATCAGCACGGATCGTATTATTCTTGATCCAGGCTTTGGGTTTGCTAAAAATACGCAACATAATTATGAGTTGTTCAAGCGCTTGCCTGAATTGCTGAATTTACAATATCCTTTGCTGGTGGGTGTATCACGCAAAAGTATGATTGGTCATATTTTGAATCAACCGGTGGATCAGCGTTTGTATGGCAGTCTAGCTTTAGCGGTGATGGCGCTTGAGCGCGGTGCGAAAATTTTACGTGTGCATGATGTGGAGCAAACCATGGATGTACTGAAAATATTTAATGCAGTACAAAGCTCTGCAAAGGAATGAAATCATGACAAGAAAGTATTTTGGTACTGATGGTATTCGTGGTCGCGTGGGTACTCATCCAATTACTCCAGAGTTTATGCTGAAGTTAGGTTGGGCGGCTGGTATGGCCTTTCGTAAGCAAGGCAAGTGCCGTATTTTGATCGGTAAAGACACGCGTATTTCCGGTTATATGTTTGAATCAGCACTGCAGGCAGGGTTGTCTGCTGCCGGTGCCGATGTGATGTTGCTGGGCCCAATGCCAACGCCGGCAGTGGCTTACTTGGCGCGCACTTTTAATGCTGAAGCCGGGATTGTGATCAGCGCTTCGCATAACCCGCATTATGACAATGGTATTAAGTTCTTCTCGGGTCGCGGTACTAAGCTACCTGATGCAGTCGAGCAGATGATTGAAGAGTTGATTGATATGCCCATGACTGTGGTTGAGTCAGAGCAGCTCGGTAAAGCCTCGCGCGTCAATGATGCAGCAGGGCGTTATATTGAATTTTGTAAAAGCAGCGTACCAACCAGTACTGATTTCTCAGGATTGAAAATAGTCTTGGATTGCGCGCACGGTGCCACTTATAAAGTTGCTCCTAGTGTGTTTAAAGAATTGGGTGCCGAGGTGATTGTCACTGCCGCGCAGCCTGATGGCTTAAATATCAATGACGGCGTAGGTTCAACGAGCTTAGGCCCATTGCAAAAAGCTGTAGTGGAGCACGGTGCTGATTTAGGTATTGCCTTTGATGGTGACGGTGACCGCGTGCAGATGGTCGACCATACCGGTGCTGTGGTTGATGGTGATGAGTTGTTGTATATCATTGCGACCGATATTCAAGAGCGTGACCGCTTGCCTGCTGGCTCAGGGGTGGTGGGCACCTTGATGAGTAACCTGGGTTTAGAGTTGGCACTCAAAGAGCGCAATATTCCTTTTGTGCGCGCCAATGTCGGTGACCGTTATGTGATGGCAGAAATGCAGGAGCGTAACTGGGTGCTCGGTGGCGAGAACTCAGGGCATCTTTTGTGCGCACAGCATGCCACCACCGGTGATGCCATTATTGCTGCGTTACAAGTCTTGTTAGCGCTGCGCCGTCGCGGACAGAGCTTGGCTAAAGAACGTCTAGCGTGGAAGAAACTGCCGCAAGTGTTGATCAATGTGCGCTTTGGCGGCGAGGTTGATCCAACCACTGATGCACAAGTGCAAGCGGCGTGTGATGAAGCTACTACGGCTATGGCGGGGCGTGGACGTGTCTTGCTGCGTAAATCAGGTACTGAGCCGTTAGTGCGTGTGATGGTGGAAGGTGATGACGAAGCCGTAGTGATGCAGCATGCGCAGCGTCTAGCTGAAGTCGTAAAGACGGTATGTGGTTGATTTTACTTGCAAGTTTTTATGCGCTTGAGTAATATCTGCGCCCACTTTGAGCGAAGAGGTTCGACATGCGTCGCCCATTGGTAGCTGGTAATTGGAAAATGCATGGCACCTGTGCCAGCATCAAGCAGTTGTTAAATGAGTTGGCCGAACAGGATCTACCTACATCAGTTGATGTGGCGGTATTTCCGGGTTTGATTCATCTGCAAGCTGCGATTGCTCAAGCTTCTCAGGGCAGTATTGTTGTGGGTTCACAAGACTGCGCTGTGCAGCTCGAAGAAGGCGCTATGACCGGGGAAACCTCGGCATTGCAACTTGAAGATATTGGATGCTCAATGGTTCTTGTTGGGCATTCTGAAAGAAGACAGTTGCAAGAAGAAACTGATAGTGTAATATGCCGCAAGTTTATTGCAGCGCAAGCCGCAGGTTTAACGCCAGTGCTGTGCGTTGGTGAGACACTTGCAGAGCGTGAAGCAGGTTTAGCTGTAGCAACAGTGCAAAAGCAAGTTGATGCAGTGCTTGTTGAGCTTGGTGCTGATGTTTTGCATAATGCAGTGATTGCTTATGAGCCTGTTTGGGCCATTGGTACTGGATTAACGGCAACACCAGAACAAGCGCAAGAAATACATGCGCAAATACGCGAGCATGTGGCACAATACAGCGCGCCTATTGCACAGCAAGTCAGAATTTTATATGGCGGTAGTGTTAAAGCCGCCAATGCTGCTGAGTTGTTTGCTCAAGCAGATATCGATGGGGGGCTTGTTGGTGGCGCCTCCCTCAATGCAAAAGAATTTAGTGCGATTTGTCGCGCTGCGGGAAACTAAAATGCTGGAAACAGTCATAATTATTGTACACTTGGTTGTTGCAATCGGTGTGGTAGGATTTGTTCTGATTCAGCAGGGCAAAGGTGCAGACGCAGGTGCTTCGTTTGGTTCGGGCGCTTCGGGTACTGTATTTGGTTCACAAGGTTCAAGTAACTTTTTGAGTCGTTTTACTGCAGTACTTGCTGCAGTGTTCTTTGCTACCAGCTTGGGTTTAGCCTTTTATGCTAAAGACCGTGCCAATACAATTACCGAGTTGGGATTACCTGATCCGGCTGTGTTAGAAGTAAAACCTCAGCCAAAACCTGCGCTTGAAGACATTCCTCAAGTTGAAAGCCAGGCGACTGAAGTAGAAGCAAGTGATGTACCTGTTGTAGATGTAGAGTAGTTTTGCCGAGGTGGTGGAATTGGTAGACACGCTACCTTGAGGTGGTAGTGGCCTAAAGGCTGTAGGGGTTCGAGTCCCCTTCTCGGTACCATATTAAAAGCGGCCTGCTAGCAATAGCGGGTCGTTTTCATTTGTGCTAACTTGACTGTAACTGCGTGGCGCTGTACTATTCGTCATCAGATTTAGATCGCATGAGTTTTAGTATGCTTTTAAATACCAAGTATTCATAAAAGAGCCCCTAGTAAGGGGCTTTTTATTAGGTCTAACAGTTGGTTTTCAATTTTATTGATGGGCGTTATGCCCATTTTTCATTTCTACAGCATGCATTGGAGGTCGGATGACGAGCAAGCTGGAACAGTTGCAGGACATATTGACGCCAGTGATTGAAGCACTGGGTTACGAGAGTTGGGGTATTGAGTATGTTGCTCAGGGCCGCCACTCAGTGCTGCGCGTTTATATTGATCATAAAGACGGGATTTTTATCGAAGATTGTGAAATCGTCAGCCGCCAACTGAGTGCTGTAATGGATGTTGAAGATCCGATCAGTTCTGAGTATACGTTGGAAGTTTCTTCTCCCGGTATGGACCGTCCGCTGTTTACCCTTGAGCAGTTTGCTGCTTTTGTGGGTGAGCAGGTGAAAATTAGGCTACGTTCTCCCGTTGAGGAGCGTCGTAATTTCCAAGGGCTGATTCGATCAGTAGAAGATCAAGATGTAGTGGTGCAGATGGGTGAATACGAATATCTGCTCCCCATCGATCTGATTGAAAAAGCAAATATACTTCCGAACTTCGAATAAGAATACGGACTCCGCGACTACTGCAGTTTGCGAAAGGCGAGGCATGCGATGAGCAAAGATATTTTACTGGTTGTTGAATCAGTCTCCAATGAAAAAGGTGTACCACCAGCGTTGATTTTTGAAGCGTTGGAGTTGGCACTGGCAACCGCGACAAAGAAAAACTACGAAGACGAAGTTGATTTGCGCGTAGCCATTGATCGCCAGACAGGTGATTACGAAACTTTCCGTCGTTGGGCAGTGATTGAAGAAATCGACTTTGATGACCCAGCACACCAAATGACCATTGATATGGCCGAAAAGCGTATGGAAAATCCATCCGTCGGTGATGTCCTTGAAGAAAAAATTGAATCCATTGAGTTTGGTCGCATTGCCGCGCAAACCGCGAAGCAAGTGATAGTACAAAAGGTGCGTGAAGCTGAGCGCGCGCAAATCGTTGAAGCCTATCGCAGCAAGCTCGGTGAGATTATTTTCGGTACGGTAAAGAAAGTCACCCGCGACAACATTATTGTTGACTTGGGTAATAACGCTGAAGCGATTTTGGCGCGTGAAGATATTATTCCACGTGAGAACTTCCGTGTTGGTGCGCGTGTACGTGCATTGTTACAAGATATTCGTTCCGAAAACCGCGGTCCGCAGCTAGTACTGTCGCGTACTGCACCGGAAATGATTATGGAGCTCTTCAATATTGAAGTTCCGGAAATTTCTGAAGGTTTGATTGAAATCATGGCTGCAGCACGTGACCCTGGTTCACGTGCTAAAATTGCTGTGCGTTCTAAAGATAAGCGTATTGATCCACAAGGTGCTTGTATTGGTATGCGCGGTTCGCGCGTGCAAGCAGTTTCAAGTGAATTAGGCGGTGAGCGTGTTGATATCGTGTTATGGGATGAGAACCCAGCACAGTTTGTGATCAGCGCTATGTCACCTGCTGAAGTAGTTGCAATTATTGTTGATGAAGATACCCATACTATGGATATCGCCGTTGCTGAAGAGAACTTGGCGCAAGCCATTGGTCGTGGCGGTCAAAACGTACGCTTAGCTTCGCAGCTGACCGGCTGGACTCTGAATGTCATGAGTCAGGAAGATATTCAGTCGCGTCAAGCAGAAGAGACGGGTGACCTGTTACAACTCTTTGTACGTGATCTAGAAGTCGAGGAAGACTTAGCACAGATTCTCGTTGATGAAGGCTTTACCAGCCTCGACGAAGTCGCTTATGTGCCAATGGAAGAAATGCTGAACATTGACGGTTTTGATGAAGAAATCGTTACTGAGCTGCGTACACGTGCGAAGAACTGTTTGTTAACCCGCGCAATAGCAACTGAAGAAAAGCTGGCTGATATTCAACCAGCACAAGACTTGCTCGACTTAACGGGCATGAGCAAAGAGCTGGCTGTGGAGCTGGCAGTACGCGGAGTACTCAACCGCGAAGACCTAGCAGAGCAGTCGATTGATGATTTGCTCGAAATCGACGGCATGAATGAAGATCGTGCCGGCAAGCTGATCATGGCCGCCCGCGCCCACTGGTTTGAATAAGCACATTGCGGCTTGAGGAGAGAAGTTCATGACGCAAGTCACAGTTAAAGAACTGGCTGAAGTAGTGAAAACGCCAGTAGAAAGTCTACTGCAGCAGATGCACGAAGCAGGTTTAGCACACACCAGTGCTGACCAGAAAGTCAGTGAGACAGAAAAACAAACGCTGTTAACCTTTTTAGAAAAAGGTAGCAGCCCTAAAGCTGAAGGTTCAAAGAAAATCACTTTGCAGCGTAAAACTACATCAACTCTACGTGCTCCAGGTAGTAAAACTATCAGTGTTGAAGTGCGTAAAAAGAAAACTTTTGTGAAGCGTAGTGCCGAAGAAATTGAAGCTGAAAAGCAACAAGATTTGGCTAAACTTAAAGCTGAGCAGAAAGCTAAAGACGCAGAAGCAAATAAAGCTAAACAGGAAAAAGCTCCAGCACCCGCTGCTGCAGCACCTAAAGCTGAGCCGGTTGCGGAAAAGCGCACCCCTGAGTCTGCAGTGATTCAAGCAACTGTTGCGCCTGCAGCGCCAGTCGATATCACCTTACCGGTCGTGGATGGGGTTGCACCTGCTCCTGATCGTAAGAAAGACGATGCGCGTCGCACCGTTAAGCGTACTGACGAAGATGATCGTCGTGATCGTAAAGCAGCAGCGCCACGTCCAGCGGTGAAAGCAAAAGCGACGGGTCGCTCTGAAGA
>CALZAE010000072.1 GCA_945612235.1 uncultured Gammaproteobacteria bacterium
CGCTAACAGGGTGCGCCATGCACATCATTTGACCCATCTCGACTGTTATTAGCACTTGCAGTTTCGTACACTCAAGCTCTGTTTGAGAGGTGGTGCAATGCAAACAAGCGATAAAGCTCATCAAGAACTCATCCAAGCTTGGCGCGCGCAAGCACGTAGCAAGCCTTGGCTCACGCTAAGCTTTGCAGCGATTGTGTTAGTGATTCTTATCTTACTGCTGATTTCTGTCTATCAAGGCTTACACCTTGCTCACTTTAATTACGCTGTCAGCGGTGGTATGGCTGGATTTATTGCCACAGCTCTCGGCTCCATGATGATTTATTTCACTCGCACTATCAGTCTGCGCACGCAAGACAGTCTGCTGGGCTTTGCCGCAGGTATGATGCTGGCAGCCAGCGCATTCTCATTAATTTTGCCCGGCATTGAGGCGGCGCAAGAGATTTTAGATCAGCGTTTCTTAGCCGCAGCCATTGTTGTGTTGGGTTTAGGCCTGGGCACGGTCATGATGCTGGGCTTAGATTATTTTACCCCGCACCAACAAGCCAGCGCAGTGCTGTGTGGCGTCGAGTGCCAACGCCTGAGTGGTATTTGGTTATTTGTATTTGCCATTGCTCTGCACAACCTGCCAGAAGGCATGGCCATTGGTATATCCTTTACTCACGGTGACTTGCAGATTGGCCTACCGTTAACATTAGCCATAGCTATTCAAGATATCCCAGAAGGTTTTGCAGTCGCCCTCGCCTTACGCAGCGCAGGATTAACAAGCACTAAGGCCTTCTTAATTGGCGCGGCTACCGGCCTGCTAGAACCCTTGGGCGCTATTTTAGGCTTTACCATGTCCAGCAGTATCGTTTTAGCCTACCCACTCAGTATGGGCTTAGCCGCCGGAGCAATGATTTTTGTGGTCTGTCACGAAGTGATTCCAGAAACCCACCGCAATGGTTATCAAAGCGCAGCAACCAGCGGCCTGATGCTAGGCTTTGCAGTGATGATGTTTCTGGATACAGCGCTGGGCTAGAACAGACCAGCGCCTCATAAGGTATGACTTACCTAGGTGGCAGATTATCTTTGTTACGCACAAGCTTAATTTTATGCGTAAAGGTTGGCTTACGCGTCACACTGATAGCACGGCTAGTGACAGTATCGAGAGTGATATTCCAATAGCCGGTACTTGGCACTTGGATCTTAGCTGGAAAGCGATCAAAAGCACCGCCATGGTAAGTGTGACGACCGCCATTTTTAAAGCTGCGAAAGTTCGCATCACTCATTAAACGGATATTGCAGGTTTGCGAGCACTGAATCACGACAAAATCGCCTTCTTTCAAATACTCACGCTGATGAACAAACTTCATAATACACATCGCAAAACAATTATTTGCGGGTAATATACCACGTTGCCTGATGCAGATTTGCATTCTCTCAATGCAATCAACACCTTTTTGCGCAACAGGTTTAATGGACTGCCCACACTATGCAACAACATCAACATCACGCCCTACAGCATGCTTGGCTCTTATGCAGCTTTGATCATGGCATCCTACACTTATGGTGAGCTCCATCTTAGATAGCCAATCCATTACTTTATCTAAGAGTTGACCCCTAATGTTGTCTATAAAAAATCACGAAGATTCACTGCTATTTACCATTCTAGCCAGCCGCATTGGCTTTTTTATTGCTGGTCTATGCCTCGCTGTCTGGGCACCACTGGTGCCTTATGTACGTCTAAATATCCCCATGAGTGACGCCACTTTTGGCTTAATGCTGCTCTGCATTGGCGTGGGCTCGCTCACCTGCATGCCCTTGTCTGCAGTCTTGACCAGTCACTTTAGTATCCGCCGCTGCTTATTTCTGATTACCCTGCTGCTGCTTGGCGCGTTATTTACCATGGCAACAGCGTCATCACTTTGGTTACTCGGTGCCGCACTGTTTATCTTTGGTGGCAGCATGGGTGTGCTGGATGTGATTCTCAACATCCAAGGCCTTAGCGTTGAGAATCGTGCTAATCGCAGCATGATGTCTAACTTTCATGGCATGTTTAGTGTCGGCACCATTGCTGGCTCAGTGCTAATGATTGGCCTACTGACTCTGGGTTTATCGGCGCTGCTCAGCACCTTAGCCAGCATGACTCTGATATTACTGCTGAGCTTATTTGCCGTGCGCGGCTATTTAGATGAGCGCACCCTGAGCGGTAAAGACTCTTTTATGTGGCCCAATGCCTGGATTGTTCTGGTCGGCATGATGTGTTTTATCGTGTATCTGGCCGAAGGCGTGATGCTCGACTGGAGTGCTTTGTACCTCATTGAAGATAAACATATTGCCACCGCACAAGCAGGACTCGGTTATGCCTGTTTTTCAGCCATGGTCGCTACTGGGCGCTTTATTGGTGACGGCTTAGTGCAGATGCTCGGGCGAGTAAGGGTGATTGTTGGTGGTGGTTTGTTAGCTGCTGCGGGTGTCACACTGAGTATTGTCAGCACGCACTGGGGCATCAGTCTGCTCGGTTTTGCTTTGTGCGGCTTAGGTTGTGCCAATGTCTCGCCAGTGCTGATTTCATCCTTAAGCAAACAAACTTATATGCCCACGCATTTAGCCATTACTGCAGCCACCACTATTGGTTTTGCCGGCGTCTTGGCTGGCCCAGCGATGATGGGTGCAGTGGCGCATTACAGCTCGCTCAGTGCTGCTTTTGCTGTATTAGCAGGATTACTGCTGGTGGTTGCTGCCTTTGGGCATCGCTTTAAATAAAACCCCACCAGCAGCACTTGAACTTCCTTAGAGTCAGGCGTAACTTAATGCGCTTGGCTCACGCATGAGTCAGCGTCGCTCAGACGGTTCTGGGCGCTTACGTTTTGAGGTTCACATGACTGACACTCGTCAACCACGACGCTTTTCGCGTATTGATCGTTTACCCCCTTATGTTTTCAATATTACTGCTGAATTAAAGATGGCAGCGCGCCGTCGCGGTGAAGATATTATTGATTTCAGTATGGGCAACCCCGATGGCCCAACCCCACCGCATATCGTGGAAAAACTGGTGCAGGTGGTACAGCGCGAAGATACCCATGGTTACTCGACATCGCGTGGTATTCCCCGTCTGCGCCGCGCGATTACCAACTGGTATAAAAAGCGTTACGAGGTTGAGCTTGATCCAGAAACTGAGGCCATTGTCACTATTGGCTCCAAAGAAGGCTTGGCGCACTTGATGCTGGCCACCTTGGATCAAGGCGATATGGTGCTGGTACCGAACCCCAGCTATCCGATTCATATTTACGGTGCGGTAATTGCCGGTGCACAAGTGCGCTCAGTGCCGTTGATTCCGGGTGTAGATTTCTTTGTGGAACTGGAAAAGGCCATTCGCGAATCCATCCCTAAGCCAAAAATGATGATCCTCGGCTTCCCTTCTAACCCCACGGCACAGTGCGTTGAGTTAGAGTTTTTTGAACGTGTGGTCGCCCTCGCCCGCGAGCACAATATTATTGTCATTCACGACTTGGCCTACGCCGATATCGTCTATGACGGCTGGACAGCACCTTCAATTATGCAAGTGGAAGGCGCACGTGATGTGGCGGTGGAGTTTTTCACCTTATCGAAAAGCTACAACATGGCCGGCTGGCGTGTGGGTTTTATGGTGGGTAATCAAGAGTTAGTCAGTGCCTTGGCACGCATTAAAAGCTATCACGACTACGGCTCATTCACCCCAGTACAAGTTGCGGCAATTGCAGCCTTGGAAGGTGATCAACAATGCGTGTTAGATATCGCTGAGAAGTACCGCCAGCGTCGCAATGTCATGGTTAAAGGCCTGCATGAAATCGGCTGGATGGTCGAAAAACCCAAAGCTTCAATGTATATCTGGGCAAAGATTCCTGAGGCTTATGCGCATCTGGGCTCGCTGGAGTTTGCGAAAAAGCTCTTAGCCGATGCGAAAATCAGCGTCTCACCTGGTGTTGGCTTTGGTGACTACGGTGATGATTATGTGCGTTTTGCCCTGATTGAAAACCTCGACCGCTCGCGCCAAGCTCTGCGCGGGATTAAGTCAATGTTCAAGGCCGATGGCTTAATCGAGTAAAGGCTTAACATTCTATAGTTACAGCGCAGATTATTTTTGCGCTGTAACTATTCCACTACTCTGCTTCTTCCCCAAGCCATTCAGCCTGACTCTGGCTGCAATCCGGCCTACTCCACCACTGCTATTTTATGCAACACCTTTACTCGATTTAAACCTGCCCTAATGCCAGCACAAAACCGTGCAGAACACACCTAGAAAAACGCCAACCCCTTTATTAACTAAAGGTGTGGTTGTTGAAGTTATGCTTGCAGAAAAGGGATGCTAATTTAATACTGCGCTTAGATGTATGATGGTTTAACTTTCAAGGTAAAACTTAACCAACAATGCCTGCATGACTGACTACAGGTGTAATCTGCATGATTCTTGTTTGGCTGATGGGCAGCTTACTGGCCGAGACAGTATCTCTGCGCCAGTTCTGCCGTCAGCCACAACTGGCGCAGTGTACGGCTCAGTACTTAGTCCGCAACCGCCTGCCATTGTTTGTTTAAGCGCTTATCTGACACTGGCACCTTAGTGCCCAGCTGCTGGGCAAACAACGACACACGGTACTCTTCCAGCATCCAGCGATAGAGGTTCAAAGCCTCATCGTACTTGCCTTCTTGGCGGTGCTTATCTTGGCGCTTTTTCAGTTTATCTTGATAGCCACTGAGCTCTACGGTCCACACTCGGTCTTGCTGCACTTGGCTGGGCAACTTATCCAGACGCTGCTCCACTGCTTTTAAATAGCGCGCAAACTCTTGCAGCCATTGTGCCGGGGTATCACGGATAAAGCCGGCATAGAGCAAGCCCGCCAGTTGCGTTTTAATATCATTGAGCGCCACCGCCATGGACAAATCAATCCGTCCTTTGAGACGTTTTTTAATCGCATGCCAGCGCTGCAAAATCAGCAATACTGTCTTAGCAATATGTTCCGCCATAGGCACAAACTCACCGCGCTTTGCCTCTGCTAATTGCGCTACGGCTTGGGCATCGCGCGGCAGCACTTTTAGGTCTTGCAACATACAACGGTCGACGGCGGCCAAGAGAATATCTTCAGTCAAAGCTTCGACACGGCCTAAATCACGGTAGAGCAAGGCCATATCGGTCAAGCCCGGTAGACGACTGCGTAGATACTTGGCCGGCTCAGCTAACTGTTGCAATAACAGGCGCTGCAGCGCACGTCGATGCTCTTGGTCGGCTTGCTGCTGAGTGGAGAAACGTCCTTCTTGCACTGCCCCGCCGCTGTCGACTAAGGCGGGATACACAGTCATCGCCATGCCAGCGACTTTATGCGTACTTTGCGCATCGACACTAAAGTTATCGCTAGCAATGGCTTGTGGTGTGCTGCTGGCTTGTTTTAATTCAGCTAACGCTTGCTGACTGGCACCACTAAAACGCGCGCGCAATTCAGCTAAATCACGGCCTTCACCGAGCTTTTTCCCAGTGGCATCCACCACTTCAATATTCATACGCAAATGATCTTCAAGTTGCTCTGCCGCTTGCTGCCACAACTCCTCGGCCACGCGCACACCGGTCATGCGCAATAACTGCTGGCCCAATACCTCTGCTAGTAAACCTTGCGCAAAGGGCATCCCTTCCAATGCCGCTCCGACAAAGTCCGGCACCGGAACAAAGCTTTTACGTGTGGCTTTGGGCAAGTTACGCACCAAAGCAATACAACGCGCGCTGAGCAAACCGGGCACCAGCCATTGCAATAAGGCTTCGGGAACTTGCGCCAGCAAAGGCGCAGGAATGGTCACTGTCACGCCATCACGCACATGCCCCGGCTCAAAGTGATAACTGAGTGGCAACTCAATCTCTTGCCAGCGCAAGGTATCTGGGTACTGATTGGCGGTGACCTCAGTGGCTTCACGCGCCAGCACATCGGCTTCCGTCATTAACAACAGTTGTGGATCTTGCGCGCTGCTGCGTTTGTACCACTTATCAAAACTGGCAGTTTGGTAAATATCGGCCGGAATGTGTTTGGCGTAATAGGCAAATAAGGCTTCTTCATCAGCCAAGATATCGCGTCGGCGTGCTTTAGCTTCCAGCTTATCCAGCGTTTTTAATAACTCAAGATTAGCCTGTAAACAGTGGGCACGACTGAGAATATCATTGGCTACTAAGCCTTCACGAATAAAGGTTTCACGACTGAGCACAGGATCAATCGGCCCATAGTGCACCGCACGGCGACCAATAATAATCAGGCCATATAAAGTGACTTGCTCATAAGCCACCACTTGCCCACGGCGCTTCTCCCAATGCGGCTCAAGGTAGGTACGCTTGATTAAATGCTCAGCCAATTGCTCGGCCCATTCCGGCTCAATCTTGGCGACCAAGCGGGCAAACAGTTTTGTGGTCTCAACCAACTCCGCGGCCATCAACCATTGCGGACGCTTGCGCCCTAGGGTGCTGGAGGGATGAATAAAGAAACGCCGCTGCCGCGCACCCAAGAAATCATTATCTTCAGTCTTTTGGCCAATTTGGCTGAGCAAACCTGTCAGCAGGGCTTTATGCAATTGCGCGTAATCACAACCCTCATTATTAAAGGGCAACTGCAATTCACGGCAAATCAAACTGAGCTGGCGATGTGCGTCACGCCATTCGCGCATCCGTACATAATTGAGAAAGTGTGTACGACACCAACGGCGCACACCGGAGCTGCCCAATGCCAAACGCTGCTCTTCAAAACTGCGCCAAATATTAATCAGCACAGCAAAGTCTGAATCAGGGTCTTTCCACTGCGCATGGGCTTGGTCAGCAGCTTGTTGCTTATCCGCCGGACGCTCGCGTGGGTCTTGAATCGATAGCGCGCTGGCGACAATCAGCATCTCGCGCAAACTACCTTGCTCAGCTGCAGCTAACAACATGCGTCCCACTCGCGGATCAATGGGTAAACGCGCCAGCTGTTTACCCAGATCCGTCAGTTTGCTATCTCGGTCTACGGCGCTGAGTTCTTGCAGCACATTAAAGCCATCACTAATAGCTTTACCTTCCGGGGGCTCAATAAAGGGGAAATCCTCAATGGCACCCAGGCGCAAATGCAGCATCTGCAAAATCACTGCGGCTAAGTTGGTGCGCAAAATTTCTGGATCAGTAAACTCTGGACGACCTAAATAATCCGCCTCGCTATATAGACGAATACAAATCCCCGCTTCCACGCGCCCGCAACGTCCTTGGCGCTGATTGGCACTGGCGCGTGAGATCGCCTCAATCGGCAGCCGCTGAATTTTCGCCCGATAACTGTAACGACTGATACGTGCCGTACCACTATCAATCACATAACGAATCCCCGGTACCGTCAACGAGGTTTCCGCCACGTTGGTGGCCAGAATCACTTTACGCGCTGGACTGCTTTGGAAAATCTTCTGCTG
>CALZAE010000073.1 GCA_945612235.1 uncultured Gammaproteobacteria bacterium
GTGAGATTGCGCTAGACCAAGACGCCTGCTTGTGTCATTTAGAGGATTGGTCGCCACAGGTGGCGCAGGCGTTAGCCGCTCGCGAAGCGATTGAGTTAACCGATGCACACTGGGAAATTCTGTATTTGCTGCAGCAGTTTTATCAGCAATTTCAGCTATCACCGGCCAACCGTGCTTTGGTGAAATATGTCGCGATCAACTTAGGCAAAGAGAAGGGTAATAGCTTGTACTTAAACGGCTTGTTTAATGGCATGCCGGCAAAGCTTGCGGCACGCTTAGCTGGGCTGCCAAAACCGGCCAATTGTTTTTAAAAGCGCTATAAATAGGTTGCTCAGTACAGCAAAATAACCTGTTAATTCACATTAAATTAATGCTCTAAACTATTGATAAGTAAAGAGTATTTATTCTAGATTTGATATGAGGTCTGTTGTTGTCTGGCTTTTTATCAGGCCTGCATACAATATAAGAATACAGCGCGATAGCGTTCAATTTTGGCATGATTTAAAGCGGTGCGCTGGCTGTATTCAACGGCACCGCTGATGCAAACTAGCCGCCTAAATAGGCTTGGCGAACGGCTTCATTACTGAGCAGGTTTGCACCGGTATCTTCCAGCACAATACGACCATGTTCCATGACATAGCCGCGGTCAGCGAGCTTGAGGGCTTGGTTGGCATTTTGCTCGACCAAGAACACCGTCACACCATCGCTGCGTAACTGTTCGAGAATCTGGAAAATCTGCTGAATAATAATAGGTGCTAAACCCAGCGACGGCTCATCCAGCAGCAGTAAGCGTGGCTCGCTCATCAAAGCGCGGCCAATGGCGAGCATCTGCTGCTCGCCACCACTCATGGTGCCAGCGCGTTGCTGGAAGCGCTCATGCAAGCGAGGGAAGAGTGACAGTACTCGGTCTAGGCGCTCCTCACGCACATGCTTGTCATCGCAGAAAAACGCACCCATGGCCAGGTTTTCTTCCACGGTGAGGCGTGAAAATACGCGACGGCCTTCCGGCACAATCGCCATGCCCATGCGCATAATTTGCGCGGTGGTTTTGCCACGCAGATGCTGACCTTCGTAAATAATGTCACCACTGGCCGCTTGTGGGTCGCCGCAGAGCGTCATCATTAGCGTGGTTTTACCTGCGCCATTAGCGCCAATCAGGGTGACGATTTCGCCGCGATTGACTTGAATGGAGACATCATGCAGCGCCTGAATCTTGCCGTAATAGGTGTTGATATTGTTCATGACTAACATGGTTTAATCTTCCCCTAAATAGGCTTTAATCACCGCTGGATTATTGCGCACTTGCTCAGGTGTGCCCGAGGCCAAAGGCGTACCTTGGTTGATCACTACGATATGGTCAGAAATATCCATGACCAGTTTCATATCATGCTCAATCAAGAGCACGCTGATGCCATGGTTATCGCGCAAGTCTTTAATCAGTTGCTTGAGTTCATCCGTTTCACTGGGGTTCAGGCCAGCAGCTGGCTCATCCAGCATCAGTAAGGAGGGGCGCGTCACCATGCAGCGGGCGATTTCTAAGCGGCGTTGCTGGCCGTAGGCGAGGGTGCCAGCTTCACGATTGGCATCTTCGACTAAACGTACTTTTTGCAACCAGTAGAGTGCATTATCCAGCGCTTCTTGTTCCGCTTTTCGGTAGCTGGGCGTTTTAAATAAACCGGCTAACAAGCTGTTGTTGAGATGCTGATGCTGGGCAACTAATAAGTTTTCCAGCACAGTCATTTCTTTAAATAAGCGTACATGCTGGAAGGTGCGAATCATGCCTTTACGAGCAATTTTATGACCGGGTAGGCCTTGAATCTCCTCGCCGGCAAAGACAATTTTGCCGTCAGTCGGCTGATAAAACCCGGTTAAGCAGTTAAACACTGTGGTTTTTCCCGCACCGTTAGGGCCGATCATGGAGACCACTTGGCCTTCTTTGATGGTCAGCTTAACGCCATTCACCGCCAGTAAACCACCAAAGCGCATCATCAGGCCTGAGACTTCTAAAATATTTTTGCTCATTGTGCTAACTCCACATGGGGACGCTTCATGGGCAATAAGCCTTGTGGACGCCAAATCATCATCAGCACCATCATCAAACCAAACAGCAGCATGCGGTATTCATTAAACTCACGGGCCATTTCTGGCAGTACAGTCATCACAATGGCAGCAAGGATCACGCCGATTTGTGAACCCATACCACCTAAGACTACGATGGCTAAAATAATCGCCGATTCAATAAAGGTGAAGGATTCTGGGCTGATAAAGCCTTGACGAGCCGCAAAGAAGCTGCCGGCAAAACCTGCAAAGGTCGCACCAATGGTAAAGGCGCTGAGCTTGATATTGGTTGGGTTCATACCCAATGCCCGGCAAGCGATTTCATCTTCACGCATGGCTTCCCAAGCACGACCAATCGGCATGCGGATTAAGCGGTTTATCACAAAGACAGTAATCAGCACTAAGACCAGCGCGAGCAAGTAGAGAAACATCACGCGGTGGTTGGAGTTAAAGGCAATGCCGAAATACTCATGGAAGGTTTGCGAGCCTTCCCCAGCACGCTTGCTGAACTCTAAGTTAAATAACGTGGGCTTAGGAATACTACCTATGCCACGCGGACCGCCCGTCCACTCGGTGAGGTTATTGAGTAAAATACGAATGATTTCACCAAAACCCAAGGTCACAATGGCTAAATAGTCACCGCGCAAGCGCAGCACTGGGAAGCCCAGAATAAAGCCAAAGAAGGCAGCCATGATGCCGGCCGCTAGCAAACCGGTCCAAAAGCCCACGCCAAAGTACTGCGCGAGCATGGCATAGGTGTAAGCACCGACAGCGTAGAAACCGACATAACCCAGGTCCAATAAGCCGGCTAAGCCGACAACGATATTGAGGCCTAAACCGAGCATCACGTAAATCAGCACCAGAGTAGCTAAGTCAATTTGGCTGCGTGAACCTATGAATGGGAAAATCAAAGCTGCTGCAATCAAAAAGCACCAGAGCAGGCGTTGCACAAACTGGCGCTGACTCAACTCGCGCAAACCCGGTGAGAGGGCAGGTTTAGGAATCAAACCTAATATGCGCTCAATGGGGTCGCGAAATAAGTTGTAGAGAAAGATTAGCGCACTAGCAGCAAAGATTTTCCACAGCACATCAGGTTCAGCACCAACTAAAGTCAACTCGGTGCCAACTTGGGTTAAGCGTACACCCAGTAAAACGCCGCTGAGAATCAACACCACAATGGCAGAGAAAATGGCCGATTTAATATATAAGCGCATCACACTTTCTCCACTTCTGGACGACCCAATATACCGGTGGGGCGAAATAGCAGAATCAGAATCAATAAGGCGAAGGCCACCGCATCTTTATATTGGCTACTGAAATAACCAGACGTCATCGCTTCAGTCACGCCCAGTACCAGACCACCCAATACTGCACCCGGAATACTACCAATACCGCCCAAAACTGCTGCAGTAAAAGCTTTTAGGCCGGCCATAAAGCCGATATAGGGATTGACCACACCGTAATACAAACTCAATAACACACCGGCTACTGCAGCCAGCATGGCACCAATCACAAAAGTGATACCGATAATGGCGTTACTGTTAATACCCAGTAAACCGGTCATTTTTATATCTTCAGCACAAGCGCGGCAGGCGCGGCCCGTGCGTGAGCGGGAAATAAAGATGCTCAGGGCAATCATCGCCACAAAAGTTGTCACAAAAATAATAATTTGCATATAGGACAAGCTGGCATGGAAGCTGGCTTCATCACCGAGCGTGACGCCGCCAGTGACTAAACTGGGCATGGCGACATCGCGTGCGCCTTGCGCAATGCGCACAAAGTTCTGCAGCAAAATCGACATACCAATGGCAGAAATCAAGGGGATTAAGCGGTTGCTGCCACGCAAAGGGCGATAGGCGACACGTTCAATGCTGTAACCATAGGCACTGGTGACAATAATACTGAGGGCAAAGGCCCCAAAAATCATTAAAGGTAAGCTTTCTAAACCCAGCATAGCTAAGCCAGTTAAGGCGATAAACGTCATATAACTGCCGATCATATACACTTCGCCATGGGCGAAGTTGATCATGCCAATAATGCCGTAAACCATGGTGTAGCCAATGGCGATTAACGCGTAGGTACTGCCCACAGTCAGGCCGTTCAGCAGTTGCTGAAGAAAATAAAAAAAGGCTTCGTTCATAAGGGTATCCGGCTTATATAACAACTTCGCCGCCTCAGCGGCAGGCGGCGAAGTGTGCGACAGTTAAATTACTCGGTTAGAGCTGTTTTGCTACCGTCTGCGTGCCATTCGTAGACAACAAAGCTGAAGTTCTTTAAATCACCTTTGTCATCAAACTCAAGCACACCGGTTGGGGTGTCAAAGCTGTTGCTGCGCAGCGTTTGGGCAATCACTTCAGGGTCTTGTGATTTGCTGAGAGTCATTGCATCAGCCATCACTTGTACTGCCGCGTAAGCTGGGAAGACAAAAGCACCGCGTGGGTCTTGCTTCTTGGCTTTAAAAGCTTCAACTAAGTGCGCGTTCTTCGGGTCTTCATCAAAGGCTTTTGGTAATGTCACTAACATACCTTCTGATGCATCACCGGCAATCGCAGAGATATCACTGTTACCGACACCTTCTGGGCCCATAAAACGTGCAGTCAGCTTGTTTTCAGCCGATTGACGTAACAACATACCCATTTCTGGGTGGTAGCCACCAAAGTAGACAAAATCAACGTTCTCTTTTTTCAGCTTGGCGATGAGAGCAGAAAAGTCTTTGTCACCAGCCGTTACGCCTTCAAATAAAGCCACTGGAATCTTGGCCTCATCTAAAGCAGCTTTCACAGCGGTAGCAATACCTTCACCATACTGCTGTTTGTCATGCAAAATGGCAGCACGCTTAGGCTTGAGTTTCTCAACCACATAGTTACCTGCGGTCGGACCTTGCATGGTGTCGAGACCAATGGTGCGGAAAATCAATTCATGACCTTTTTCAGTCAATTCAGGCGCTGTAGAAGCTGCGGTGATCATTAAGATCCCTTCTTCTTCATAAATATCCGCCGCAGGTTGAGTTGAGCCTGAGCACAGGTGGCCGACTACAAATTGAATCCCGTCATTCACAATTTTGTTAGCGACAGCAACCGCTTGCTTAGGATCGCAAGCATCATCATAGGTGGTGGCTTCGAGCATGCTGCCGTTGACGCCACCGGCTTTATTGATTTGCTCAATAGCCATCAGTGCGCCCATAGACTGCATATCGCCATATTGGGCAACAGGGCCGGTCACAGGACCAGCAAGGGCAATTTTAATAGGCGCGGCGGCCATTGAATAGCTCGCAGCACCGGCTAAAGCGATAGCTGCGACCAGTTTGCTGATACGTTGAGTTGTTTTGCTCATAAAATTAGCACCCTTGAGTTATATTTTTATCATTGTGTAACTGCGTTAGTGTTGCGCAGTGGCTTGCACTATCGGTCAGTGTAGAGAACTTCTGGGGGAAGTGGAACTGTGTCTTTTAAGTCTTTAAGTCGCGTGTTGAGTCTTTGAGTACAACCCTTGTGCGCTGACTGTACAGTCAGGTTAGAGGTTGTATTTGCACCTGTGACACATAGGGTTATGCATAAACTGAATCTTGATGCTGAAACTTAAGTATCAAGCTGACACGGCAGCGCTAACTGTACGGATAACGCTGCCGTGAGTGAGGCGATTAAACAGTGCGTGAGAATTCGCCACGCTGTTTGGCGCCTAAGTAAGCATCAAAGGCCATCGCCACGCTGCGCATCATGAGGTTACCTTGATCTAAGAGCACAATAGCTTGATCGTTGATGGTGACTAAACCATCCTCGACTTGCTCGTGTAGTTGAGCTAAGGCATCAGCAAAGTATTCATTAAAGTTAATCCCATGCTGTTGCTCAATTGCCGCAATATCAATGCGGTTGTGGCACATCAAGGTACTGATGACATCGCGGCGTAAACGATCATCGGCATTGAGCTGATAGCCGCGCTGTAAAGGTAATTGGCCCTTATTTAGATAAGCATAATATTGCGATAGTTCTTTAACGTTTTGGCTATAAGTGTCGCCCACCTTGCCAATCGAAGACACACCCATGCCAATCAGGTCGCAGTCGGCGTGGGTTGAGTAGCCTTGGAAGTTACGTTGCAGGGTGTCATTGGCTCGCGCTTGCGCCAGCTCATCTTCCGGCAGGGCAAAGTGATCCATACCAATATAAACATAGCCAGCCTGGCACAGCTTACGGATTGTTAATTCGAGCAACTCGAGCTTGCGCTCAGGTGGTGGCATATCTTCAGGTTTAATTAAGCGTTGCGCACGCACCATTTTGGGCAAGTGAGCATAGCTGTACGCGGCAATACGGTCTGGGCGCAGGGCAATGATCTTATCCAGCGTGGTGGTAAAACTAGCCACTGTTTGCAGGGGCAGGCCGTAAATCAAGTCCACACTGATGGAGCGGAACTGTGCTGCGCGTGCGGCGCTCATCAGAGCCTGCACTTGCTCATCGCTTTGCACACGATTGACTGCTGCTTGCACTTTCGGGTCGAAGTCTTGAATGCCAAAACTGATGCGGTTAAAACCTAAGTCGCGCAACTGCTGAATCTGTTCGGCAGTGATAGTGCGCGGATCCACTTCAAGGGAAAACTGGCGCTGTTCGCTTTCATCTAGATTAAAGGCTGCGCGCAGGCTGCCCATTAAATCGCTCAGTTGTGCTTGAGTGAGATAGGTTGGTGTACCACCCCCTAAGTGCAGTTGTGTCACTTGGCGCTTGTGATCAAATAAGCTGGCCTGTAAACGGATCTCTTGTTTTAAATACTCAAGATATTCCACTGCGCGACTGGTTTTTTGCGTAATGATTTTATTGCAGGCGCAGTAGTAGCACAGACTTTCGCAAAACGGGATATGGATATAGATCGATAAAGGTTTAGCTGTGGTCTCTTGATTGCTCTGCGTGGCTGCTTGACGGTAGTGATCACCTGCAAAGGCCGTGTGGAACTGTGGGGCAGTAGGGTAAGACGTATAGCGTGGGCCGGGGCGGTCATATTTCTCGACCAGTGCGCGGTTAAAGCTTGGCATGTGTTGCATTGGCCAGACCTCTATTTTAAGCGAAGTAAAAGAACAGCTTTGCTGATCAATATTGAATAACGTTAGACTACAGTAAGCGTGCTA
>CALZAE010000074.1 GCA_945612235.1 uncultured Gammaproteobacteria bacterium
GCGCAGGTGTATTACAACTACGCTGACCATGTCATGGATAACTTTAAGCTGCGTGCGTTTACGCCTAAGAGTGGTATGAAAATGCCGATGTCTAGCGCTGTTGATCGTCGCACCTTGGGTACACGCGTCAGCGGTACTTGGCAGTGGGATAGGGTGGAAGTGATTGCGGGTGTGGATGCGCAGAAAAACGAGCACCGTGCTCGCAAAGGGCCAGGTACCAGTTATAAGCATAAAGCTTGGGAAAAAGACGCTGAGTTTAAACAGTACGGTGCTTTCGCTGAGTTGAGCTGGAATGTGAGCAATGAGGACCGCTTGATTTCGGGGTTACGTTTAGATCGACAAGCAGCTAAAGATACCCGCGCTCAGTTTTGTTCAGGCATGGGGATGAGTACGGTCTGTTTTAGTAACCCAACCGCTGATAAAGAGCGCAATAAGACTCTACCCAGTGGTTTTGTGCGTTACGAGCACGATATGCAAGCCTTACCTGCTACCACCTATATTGGTCTGGGGCACAGTCAACGCTTCCCAGATTACTGGGAGCTGTTTTCTGCCAGCTCTATCAAAGGGCAGCCGACAGCCTTTGCCACCACAGATCCAGAAAAAACCACGCAAGTGGACTTTGGTATTCAGTACAGCGCAGGTCCGCTCGAGGCTTGGGCGTCAGGTTATGTGGGCCGTGTCAGCGACTACATAATGTTTAATTACCAGTCGGGCACTATGATGCCGATGTCTAAAGTCAGCAATATCAATGCCCGCATCTTTGGCGGTGAACTGGGCGCGGCTTATCAATTCTCCTCTAATATTAAAGGTGATATGAGCTTGGCTTATGCCTACGGTAAAAACACCAGTGATGGCCGTGCTATGCCACAAATTCCACCTTTGGAAGCGCGCTTTGGCTTGAGCTATGAAGAAGGAGATTTCAGTTCGGCAGCCTTATGGCGCGTGGCTGCAAAACAGACGCGTACTGATGAAGGGCGCGGTAACGTTGCCGGTAAAGACTTTGGCACAAGCTCAGGCTTTGCGGTGTTCTCGCTCAACAGTGCTTACCGCTTAAGCCAAAACTGGCAAGTGAGTGCTGGTATCGACAATCTGTTTAATAAAAACTACAGCGAGCACCTTAATCTTGCGGGTAACGCAGGCTTTGATTATCCAGATGATGCCACGCGCATTAATGAAGCGGGACGCACCTGGTGGACGCGGGTTGATATGAAGTTCTAAGAACAAGCCGGTCACAGCATTATGCTGATTGGTGTTGAGTGCGCTGGCTAGGCCATCGGCCTATCGCTCACAGTGTCTGCGTAAAACCAAAAAAGGGTTGAGTCTCTGGCAGGCCCAACCCTTTTTTATCTATGCAGCCTTTGCTTTATTTTAGCCAACAAAAAAACGGCACAAACATAATGCTTGTACCGTATTTTGCAGTCTGAAACTTAGCCTATAACGACTTAGCGGGCGCGGTAAGTAATGCGGCCTTTGCTCAGATCGTAAGGTGTGATTTCAACACGAACTTTATCGCCTGTTAAAATGCGGATGTAGTTTTTACGCATTTTACCGGAGATATGCGCGGTAACGACGTGCCCATTTTCTAACTCTACACGGAACATAGTGTTAGGCAGGGTGTCGACGACAGTGCCTTCCATTTCGAAGCTGTCTTCTTTCGACATGCAGTATAATCCTCAAAATACAAATAAAAGACCTGATACGCCAAAATGCGATCAGGCAAAATCGGCAAGCATTATGCCGTATTTTGTAAGAAAAGGCCAAATATCCTCTTGCAGTTCATTTTTTTAACTGAAATAACACTACTGCAGCCAGAAACTTAAGCCGGTAATGCCTGCCAATGCTGGTCAATAAAGCCTTCAAGCGGCTGATATTGAGTTTTATAATTCATTTTTTGGCAGTCTTTTACCCAGTAACCTAGGTACAAATAAGGCAGGCCTAAGCGCTGGCTTTCTTGGATTTGCCATAAAATGGCATAACGCCCGAGGCTACGGCGCTTATCTTCAGGCTCAAAAAATGTATACATCGCGGATAAACCGCTCGGTAGTAGGTCAGTGACTGCGACTGCGAGCAGTTTTTTGTCAGCGCGAAATTCATAAAAGCGTACAAACTCTAAATCCGAGCTTAAAAAGCTTTCAAACTGCTCAATGGAAGGCGGGTACATATCACCGTCGGCATGGCGTTGTTTAATATAGCGTTGATAGAGGGCGTAGCGTTCATTGTTCAGTGTGCTACTGACGGCGTGTACGCTTAGGTCGTGATTGCGGCGTATGATTTTTTGTTGCGCGCTGGTGGCCTGAAATTTTTGCACAGGAATACGGGCTGAAACACAGGCGGTGCAAGGCCCGCAGTGTGGCCGGTATACATGCACAGCGCTGCGGCGAAAGCCTTGTTCAATCAGTTGGCTGTAGAGTTCGGCAGTCAGTGGCTCATTGGGGTCAATAAAAATTGAGTTGGCAGTACGCTCTGCAAGGTAACTGCAGGCGTGCTCTTGGCCCAGATAGAGTTGTAAGCTTTTCATAGGCCTAAGGTGCTCGTGGTTATTGCAGGTGTAGACCACTGCATGGTGCTGGGTGTGTCGAGATAACGCTGTAAATAGTCAGCAAATTCAGTGCGCGTGATGCTCTCTGCGCCAAAGTTGATCAGGTGTTCGGTGGGCATTTGGCAATCAATGAGCACAAAGCCTGCATCAGTCAGGTGTCTGACTAAGGTGGTAAAGCCCACCTTGGAGGCATTGCTCATGCGGCTGAACATTGACTCACCAAAAAACAGCTGACCGAGAGCAATGCCATATAAGCCGCCGACTAACTCATCGTCATGCCACACCTCAACCGAGTGGGCGACACCTTGCTGATGCAGGGCAATATAGGCGTTTTGAATAGCGCTGGTGATCCAGGTGCCATGCTGTGCGTCGCGCGGTTGTGCACAGGCGTGGATCACTTCGCTGAAGTTGCGGTCAAAAGTGACACTAAACTGATCGCTGCGCAGCACTTTACGTAAGCTGCGTGAAATATGCAGGTTGGCGGGTAATAAGACCGTGCGTGGATCAGGTGACCACCAGAGTATCGGTTGGCCTTGCTCATACCAAGGAAAGCAGCCGTGGCGATAGGCGGCAATTAAGCGCTCAGCAGATAAGTCCCCACCGGCGGCCAGTAATCCGTTGGGTTCACGCAACGCTTTAGTCAGAGCTGGAAACTGCAATGAGGATCGATCAAGCCAAGTCAGCATAAAAAACCTTAACAGAGTGGGTAAAGCAGTATTAAAATAACTGATTGTGTATACAGTGAAATGTACTCAGCAGTAATGCTGTAAGATAAGCTATATCAGCAAGAAATTCATGCGCAGATCGCATATGAGTGGGATTGTATCGGTAAAGATGAAATAGCGAGTCCAAGTCCGTACAATGGCATGTTATTCAATTTTTATGATTATTTTTTGATGAGCCTTCTAGCAAGGCCCTGCAGGACCTTTTTTTGAAGAACACAACACACCCGAAAACGGCTGAAAAACTTTCATGGCAAGAGCAAGCACAGTTACGTCTTAAAGAGGGCGTGCTGATTCTTTTGGCTGTGGTTTGTATTTATTTATGGATGGTGCTTTTAAGCTTTGATATGCATGATCCAAGCTTTTCCAATAGCACGGGGCATATTGACACTGTCAGCAATGCTGGCGGTTATATTGGCGCTTGGATAGCCGATGTGTTGTTCAGTTTGCTGGGCTATTTTGCTTGGCTGTTTCCGCTGGTGCTGATGCTGAAGACTGTTTTAGTGTTTCAAAACCGTTATCAGTCGATGATTGTTAATGGCTGGTTGTTTGCGTTGCGAGCCTTTGGTTTTATTTTATTGTTATGTTCGGGATCAGCGCTGGCGCACATCCATTTTCCTGTACCCGAGGTTGCGCCGAAGAACTTTAATATTTTGGGTGCTGTGCTGGGCGATGCTCTAACACGCTCTTTAAATGTAGAAGGCGCGACCTTGTTTTTGCTGGCCTGTTTCTTATTTGGGCTGACTATTTATGCCAATCTGTCGTGGTTTAAAATCATGGAAGCCATTGGTGATCTGACTTTGCGCGTGAGTCAGTGGGTGCAAGCACGCTTGCAAGATACCTTTGGTGAGATTCAAGAGCGTAAGCAAGAAAAAATGCGTTTGCGTGAAGAAGAGCAGGACGAGGATGAGGACGATGAGCCTCAAGTTGGGTCCTACATATCCAGTGCAGATAAAAAAGAACCAGTGCTGGCGCGTGAGCCTACAGTGACTAAAGTCAGTGAGCCGGTGCTGGACGCTGCACCGCAAGGGCGTCGTGAGCCGGTGATTACCCCGCTGACTGCGCAAACGATTCCAGAGCCGGCTGCAACCCCAGCGCCTGCCGCTAAAGGCCGGCAGGCAGCCAAGCATATTGATAGTGCAATAGTAGGCACATTACCGCCGCTGGCGTTATTGGATAAAGCCGAGAAGAAAAAGCCCAGTTACTCTGAAGAATCTTTGCAATCCATGTCGCGTTTGCTGGAGATCAAGCTCAAAGAGTTTGGCGTGGAAGTTGAAGTTGAATCAGTGCACCCAGGTCCTGTGGTTACGCGTTTTGAGATCCAATTAGCGCCAGGGGTGAAAGTCAGTCGCATCACTAACCTAGCCAAAGACTTGGCGCGCTCGATGGCGATGATCAGTGTGCGGGTCGTGGAAGTGATTCCGGGTAAAACCACGGTCGGCATTGAAGTCCCTAACGAAGATCGGCAGATCGTGCGCTTCTCTGAAGTACTGGATACACCTGAGTTTGAAGAAGCCAAGTCTGCGGTGACTGTCGCTTTGGGACATGATATTGGCGGCCAAGCGGTGATTGCTGATCTGGCGAAAATGCCGCACTTGCTGGTGGCGGGTACTACAGGCTCAGGTAAGTCTGTGGGTGTGAATGCGATGATTTTATCGGTGTTGTTTAAATCAACACCCGAAGATGCACGCCTGATTATGATTGACCCAAAGATGTTGGAGTTATCTATTTATGAAGGTATTCCGCATCTGCTCTGCCCGGTCGTGACCGATATGAAAGAAGCTGCCAACGCATTGCGCTGGTGTGTGGCGGAAATGGAGCGTCGCTATAAGCTGATGTCGATGATGGGCGTACGTAACTTAGCTGGCTATAACCGCAAAGTGAAAGATGCAGAAGAGGCTGGGGCACCTTTAGAAGATCCAACGTTCAAACGTGATGATATGCATGACGAGCCACCGTATCTAAGCAAACTGCCCACCATTGTGGTGGTGGTGGATGAGTTTGCTGACATGATTATGGTGGTGGGTAAAAAGGTTGAAGAGTTGATCGCGCGTATTGCTCAAAAAGCGCGTGCGGCAGGGATTCACTTGATTCTGGCGACGCAGCGTCCATCCGTGGATGTGATTACCGGTTTGATTAAGGCCAATATTCCCACGCGAATTGCCTTCCAAGTCTCGAGTAAAATTGACTCGCGTACAGTCTTGGATCAAGGCGGTGCCGAACAATTGCTTGGCCATGGTGACATGCTGTACTTGCCACCGGGCACCAGTTTGCCGATTCGTGTCCACGGTGCTTTTGTGTCGGATGATGAAGTGCATCGTGTGGTGGATGCTTGGAAGTTGCGCGGTGAGCCAGATTATATTGAAGAGATTTTAGTGGGTGTAGAAGAAACGGGCAGCGGTTTTGAAGGCGGTGATAGCAGCAGTGAAGATGATCCGCTGTATGACCAAGCCGTGCGTTATGTGACCGAGTCACGCAGAGCCTCGATTTCTGCGGTACAGCGTCAGCTTAAAGTCGGTTATAACCGTGCGGCGCGCATGGTTGAGTCAATGGAGATGGCCGGTGTAGTCTCGGCTGCAGCGCACAATGGTGCGCGCGAAGTGTTAGCGCCACCACCGGTTCGTGATTAATAGTGTGTAGCCCAGCTCATGTATGAGTTGGGACTTTAAATGCTCAACTAAAGAGAGTATCAATGCGCAAATTATATAAAGGTGTGTTAGCGGTATTGAGCGGTGTTTTACTCACCAGCGTCACTGTATTGCCCGTACAAAGCGCTTATGCCGCCAGTGCCGAGCAGCAGCAAGCCGCCAATAAGCTCAGTGCTTTGCTCAGTTCAACGCAAACCATTACCGGTAGCTTTTCACAGTTGACCTTGGATTCCAGCGGTACCCAGTTGCAAGAAGCAGCAGGCGAAATGGTGTTGCAGCGTCCGGGTTTGTTTCGTTGGCATACCAATCCACCACTCGAGCAGTTGCTGGTGTCCAATGGTAAAAAAGTCTGGCTATATGACCCAGATTTGATGCAAGTCACAGTGCAAAAAATGGATCAACGTTTGACTCACACCCCAGCTTTATTACTGTCGGGTGATGTGTCACAAATCAGTGAAAACTTCACCATCACCTATAAAGAAGGTGGTCCGGTAATTGACTTTATTCTCACTCCAACCGCTAAGGACACGCTATTTGATACCTTGCGCCTGTCCTTTCGTAATGGCGTCATTAACGATATGCAGTTATTGGATGCTGTAGGCCAGCGCACTAATATTTTGTTTATGAATGTGAAGGTCAACGAGCCGGTTGATGCTCAGCAGTTTGTTTTTGATGCGCCTAAGGGCGTTGATGTCATCGAGGACGAGTAACAGTGCAGTTGTTTAGCAGTGAGCCGCTGACGCAACCGTTAGCGGCACGTTTGCGCGCCGAGACGCTGGATGACTATGTCGGCCAGCAGCATATTTTGGCGCCCGGAAAACCACTGCGTGAAGCCTTACAGCAAGGCGCGTTGCACTCAATGATTTTTTGGGGGCCGCCGGGTGTGGGTAAAACCACCTTGGCGCGTTTGCTGGCGCAGGTCAGCGATGCACACTTTATTACCTTGTCGGCAGTGCTCTCTGGAGTGAAAGAAATCCGTGAAGCAGTGCAAGAAGCCAAGCAACAAGCAGGGCAGTACAGTCGTCGCACCATCTTATTTGTTGATGAAGTGCACCGTTTCAACAAGGGGCAGCAAGACGCTTTTTTGCCCTATGTGGAAGATGGCACCTTTATCTTTATTGGCGCAACCACTGAAAATCCATC
>CALZAE010000075.1 GCA_945612235.1 uncultured Gammaproteobacteria bacterium
TGCCGCGCGAAGCACCGTACTCCAGTATTCATTTAGAAAATATGCTCAAGCTCTCCAATATGGGGGCAGTGATTTTACCTGCGTCCCCAGGTTTTTATCATCAGCCGCAAAGTGTTGATGATTTAGTTGATTTTGTGGTTGCGCGTATTTTGAATATTTTGCAGGTTCCGCAGGATATGTTGCCGCGTTGGGGCGAGCATCACCAAGCCGGTTGGGATGAGTAAAATGCTCTATACATCTGTATCAATGTAGAAGCATTTTAGTAATAGGTGGCAAGTGCGCTATAATTAGCCACTTATATTTCTTGACCGTTTCATCTCCCAAGCCACGCCGTGTTGCGTGGTTTGTTATTTTTGCAGCGCTAATTGGCGTCCAAACTTGAAGAGGCAACATTGATGAGTGCACTGGTAGGCGTAATTATGGGTTCCAAGTCAGATTGGAGCACAATGAGCCACAGCATAGATATGCTGGAAACCCTCGGTATTCCTTACGAAGTGCAGGTGGTTTCTGCGCACCGTACGCCTGACTTGCTGTTCAGTTACGCTGAACAAGCCGCTGCGCGTGGTATTCAAGTGATTATCGCCGGTGCCGGTGGTGCAGCGCATTTGCCAGGCATGTGTGCGGCCAAAACTCACTTGCCGGTGTTGGGTGTGCCGGTGCAATCATCCATGCTGTCGGGTGTTGATTCATTGCTGTCGATTGTACAAATGCCTGCCGGCGTACCAGTAGCCACTTTGTCTATCGGTAAAGCCGGTGCCATTAACGCCGCTTTATTAGCCGCAAGTATTATTGGTCATCAGCACCCAGAAGTTCACGTAGCGCTGAATGCCTACCGTGAGCAGCAGACTCAAACCGTATTAGATAATCCAGATCCAAGAGAGGCTTAATCCATGAAAGTTGGCGTGATTGGTGGCGGACAGTTAGGGCGTATGTTGGCCTTAGCCGGTACCCCTTTAGGAATGCAATTTACCTTCCTTGACCCCGCAGTAGATGCCTGTGCTGGCGCTCTTGGTGAGCATCTGCATGCAGATTACAGTTCGCCTGAGCACTTGCAGCAGATGGCACAATCCGTCGACTTGGTGACTTTTGAGTTTGAAAGTGTTCCTGCGGAAACTGTGGCTTATTTAGAGCAGTTTGTGCCGGTGTACCCAAGCGCCAATGCTTTACGTATTGCTCGCGACCGTTGGTTTGAAAAGTCCATGTTTAAAGAGGTGGGAATTCCGACCACTGAGTTTGCTGATGTGTTGTCGCAAGCTGATTTAGATGCAGCAGTGGCGCAGATTGGTTTGCCTGCAGTGCTAAAAACTCGCACTCTAGGCTATGACGGTAAAGGCCAAAAGGTTTTACGCGAGCCAGCAGATGTGGTGGATGCCTTTGCTTATTTGGGTAATGTACCCTGCATTTTAGAAGGTTTTGTGGCCTTTACCGGTGAAGTATCACTGGTTGCTGTGCGTGGCCGTGATGGCGAAGTGCGTTGCTATCCATTGGTGCATAACGTACACAACGATGGTATTTTGCACATTTCTGTGGCCAGCGATCAGCATCCATTACAAGAGTTGGCGCAAGATTATGCCGGTCGCGTGCTGAAAGAATTGGACTATGTTGGCGTGCTGGCCTTCGAGTTCTTTGAAGTGGATGGCGGCCTTAAAGCCAATGAAATTGCGCCACGTGTGCACAATTCGGGGCACTGGACCATTGAAGGCTCTGAGTGCAGTCAGTTTGAGAACCATTTGCGCGCAGTCGCTGGCTTGCCTTTAGGCTCAACTGCTAGTGTCGGCCACAGTGCCATGCTCAACTTTATTGGCAGCGTGCCAGAGACGGCTAAAGTACTGGCTATTGCTGACTGCCATTTGCATGACTACGCTAAAGAGTTCAAAGCAGGGCGTAAAGTTGGGCATGCCACCTTGCGTAGCAACAGTGCGCAGCAGTTGCAGCAGCAGATTGCCGAGTTAGAAGCGTTAATTGAGCAGCAGTAGGTGCTGAACCCTAGCGCGTACAGGTTGTCTATTGATGACGCAGTAATCAACATGCAAAGGAGTACAGTATGGGCATCTTAGGCACATTAATTATTGGGTTTTTAGTGGGCATTCTTGCGCGCTTTTTCAAGCCGGGCCCCAGTGGTTTAGGCTTGATTATGACTATTATTTTAGGTTTAGCAGGTTCGGTTGCTGCGACTTACGGTGGTCAAGCTTTAGGTATTTATCATGCCGGACAACCTGCAGGATTTATTGGCGCAGTCGTAGGTGCGATTGTCCTGTTGTTTATCGTTGAAGCCGTGCGTCAGCGCTAGGAAGATATGATGCGTTATGTTGTGCTGTGCATGTTTTTACTGTTGGGGACTGCGCATGCAGCGCTAGAGGAAACCGACTGGCTGGATTTAATGCCTGAAGCTGATCGTAAAGCACTGCTAGAGATGCCAGAAATTATCCATGATACGCCTGAGGGCGATAGTGGTTTTTACTCGCCAGAGAGTGGTGGTTTACGTACAGCTGATAAAAACATGCCGGACTTTATGTATTCAGCACAAACTGTCCCCGAACTGGATGGCCGCAAGATGTTATTAGCGGGTTATCCAGTGCCCTTAGAAAGCAATGACAAGGGCGACTTCATTGAGTTTTTCTTAGTGCCCTATCCCGGTGCTTGTATCCACGTTCCTCCACCCCCGCCTAATCAGATTATCTTAGTGCGCTACCCCAAAGGTATGGCTCTGGAAGATATCTATGCGCCGCTCTGGGTCGAAGGCGTTTTGAAAGTTGAAGTCAGTAGTAATGAGTTGGCTGACTCAGCTTATGTACTTGAAGCACAAAAAGTTGAGTTGATTACGGAGTAGGGCGCCACTGCTGCACCAATATCCTGAATGAGGGATTGCGGTGCTTGCAAACAATTAAAGAACCCTTGGTACAAGGGAGTTAGCTGAGTCAATGTGCATAAACGCTGTTGCAGAACACCGCAGCAAGTCTGTGCATTAGCTAAGAAACCCTCACTTCTAAAGTGGTGGGTAGTTCATAGTATCTAAAACCTATAGGCGGCTTAATTAAGCTAAGATAGCTGCATTCATTGCTATTTAATCTGGCTAACTCAAGCGCTAGCCTAACTATTGTATTGTGAGGACGTTATGCAGCCTTTTGTCATTGCCCCATCTATTTTATCTGCCGACTTTGCCCGTTTAGGTGAAGACGTTGATCGTGTGCTCGCCGCTGGTGCAGATACCATTCACTTTGATGTGATGGACAACCACTATGTACCGAACCTCACCATCGGGCCGATGGTTTGTAGTGCATTGCGTAAATACGGTGTGACTGCGCCGATTGATGTGCACCTCATGGTCAAACCTGTCGATCGCGTGATTGGCGACTTTATTGAAGCTGGTGCCAGCTATATTACCTTTCACCCGGAAGCCTCTGAACACGTCGATCGCTCTTTGCAGTTGATTAAGCAAGGCGGCTGTAAAGCAGGTTTAGTCTTTAATCCGGCGACCCCTTTAGATGTGCTTAAGTACGTTTTAGATAAAGTCGATATGGTACTGCTGATGAGCGTTAACCCGGGCTTTGGTGGGCAGTCGTTTATTCCAGGTACTTTGGATAAGCTGCGTGAAGCGCGTGAAATTATTGATGCCAGTGGTTTGCCGATTCGCTTACAAGTGGATGGCGGCGTCAATGTGCAGAATATTAAAGCCATTGCTGAGGCCGGTGCCGATACTTTTGTGGCGGGCTCAGCCATTTTTAATGCGCCAGATTACGCGCAAGTAATTGCTGCGATGCGTGCAGAGTTGGCAGGTGTGCAAAAGTGAAAGTATTAGCAGGTGTGTTGGGTGGGCAATTGCCGAAACTGGTGATGTTTGACCTGGATGGCACTTTAATTGATTCAGTCCCTGATCTGGCCACAGCCACTGATCAGATGCTGGTGCAATTAGGCCGTGCGCCTGCAGGTATGGATAAGGTGCGTCACTGGGTGGGCAATGGTGCGCCGGTGTTGGTGCGTCGTGCGTTGGCTGATGATGTTGAGCATAGCAGCGTCACAGCAGAGCAAGAGGCGGCCGGTTTAGCAATTTTTATGCAGGTATACGGCACAGGTGAGAGCTTAACCACGCTGTATCCGGGAGCATTAGAAACTTTGCAGTCGTTAAAAATGCTGGGCATCAAAATCGCGCTAGTTACGAATAAACCTGAGAAGTTCTTACCCCAGTTATTGGCTGATACCGGTATGGCCGAGTTTTTTGACTGGATTGTCGGTGGCGATACCTTTGCGCAGAAAAAGCCTGATCCGACCGGTTTGCTCTGGGTGATGCAGCAAGCGGGCGTTACGCCTGAGCAGTGCGTGTTTATTGGTGATTCACGTAATGATGTACAAGCGGCACGTGCGGCACATGTTGCCTGTGTGGCGGTGACTTACGGCTATAACTACGGTGAGCCGATCAGCGCAGATAACCCGGCTTTAATTGTGGATGACTTGCGCGAGCTGTTTTTGTAAGGCTGGCTCAGTTGCTGCGCTGAAACCTCAATCAGCGCAAAATAATGCCCCCACAGGTCCTCTGAGTTGTATCATGGAACTCTCCAAATGAGCCATGTACCAACTTAGAGGTCAGTCGCCAGTGAGCAATCCAGTTCAGGATCCATCATCCATTTCCGCCATCAAACTTACCGAATACAGCCACGGTGCTGGTTGCGGTTGCAAAATCTCTCCTCAGGTCCTTGACCGCATTCTGGCCTCCAGCCTGACCTTGCCTACTGATGCTAATTTGCTGGTGGGTAATAGCAGTAAAGATGATGCTGCGGCCTATGATATTGGCAATGGTCAGGTCATTCTCAGTACCACTGACTTCTTTATGCCGATTGCCGATGATCCCTTTGATTTTGGCCGCATTGCTGCCACCAATGCCATCAGTGATATTTATGCCATGGGCGGTAAGCCAATTATGGCGATTGCGATTTTGGGTTGGCCGGTGAATATACTGCCACCAGAAGTGGCGCAGCGGGTGATTGATGGCGGTCGTCAGGCCTGTGCCGATGCTGGAATTATGTTGGCTGGTGGTCACAGCATTGATTCGCCTGAGCCGATTTTTGGTTTGGCGGTGACCGGTATTGTCAGCAAAGAGCAGCTCAAGCAAAACAATACTGCAACTGCCGGTTGTCAGTTGTATCTGACTAAACCTTTGGGCGTGGGTATTTTAACCACTGCACAAAAGCAGAAAAAACTACTGCCTGAGCACGAGTTTCTAGCCCGTGATGTGATGTGCCAGATGAATAAAATCGGTGCGCAAGTGGCTCATTTAGCTGGCGTTGAAGCCATTACCGATGTGACAGGTTTTGGTCTGATGGGTCATTTGCTGGAAGTCTGTGAAGGCAGTGGTGTCAATGCCGTGCTCTATGAACAGCAGATTCCCTTGCTCCCACCGGTGCGTGACTACATTGCTCAAGGCTGTTTACCGGGCGGTACCACGCGTAATTTTGAATCCTACGGTGAAAAGCTTGCACCACTGACTGATGAGCAGCGCGCACTCTTCTGTGATCCACAAACCAGCGGCGGTTTATTAATTGCTGTGCAACCTGAGCATGCCGCAGCTTTAGAGTTGGTGTTAAAGGCGGGCGGTGTCCATGCACAGCCGATTGGTGAATTAATTGCTGCACGTGAGGATTACCGCATTGAGGTGCGAGCATGAGTCGTCCCGATGCCACTGATTTTGCGCCGCTGTTTTTAACTGATACACCCTTGATGGATACCCGTGCGCCAGTCGAGTTTGCAAAAGGTGCTTTCCCGCATACGCTAAATTTGCCTTTGATGACGGATGACGAGCGTGAGCAGGTGGGCACCTGTTATAAACAGCAAGGACAAGATGCGGCAGTTAACTTGGGTCACGAGTTGGTGCAAGGCGATATTAAGCAGCAACGCTTAGAGCAATGGCTGAGCTTTGCCCGGGAGCATCCTAAGGGGTATTTGTATTGTTTTCGTGGCGGCATGCGCAGTCAGATCGTTCAGCAATGGATGCGCGAAGCCGGCTGTGACTATCCACGCATCACTGGCGGCTACAAGGCTCTGCGGCGTTTTTTAATTGATAGCCAAGAGCAGATTATCACTGACAGTCAATTTTGTATTGTCGCTGGGCATACCGGTTGCGCCAAAACAGATCTGTTAAACACTTTAGAGAATAGCATTGATCTTGAAGGGCTGGCGCATCACCGTGGCAGTTCTTTTGGTAAACGTCCAGGTGGCCAGCCTACGCCGATTGATTTTGAAAACCGCTTAGCCATTGCCTTTCTGCGCCAACATCATGCGCGTCCCACTCAGCGCATTTTGCTGGAAGATGAAAGCAAATTAATTGGTCGTTGCGCCTTGCCACTGCAGTTACGCGAGCGCATGGCAACTGCACCCATTGTGCAGGTTGTTGCCAGTTTAGAGCAGCGTGTCGAGCATAGTTTTCGTAATTATATTTTGTATAAATTACAAGAATGGCAAGCAGCATTAGGAGCGCAGGCGGGCTTTATCGCGTTCAGTGCTGATTTAACTGACTCCTTACTGCGCACGAAAAAACGTTTAGGCGGTGCCTTGTATCAGGAGATTGATGCGCTCTTACAGCAGGCTTTACTTGAGCATCAGCAAGGTGATGACAGCTTGCACAGGGCATGGATTGAAATGATGCTCAGCCAGTATTATGACCCTATGTACGAGTATCAGTTGGCTAACTTTCATGGCACACCTGAGTTTAGAGGTCATGCCACTGAAGTGCGTGAGCATTTAATTGCCACCGCCGAGTTGAGGTCTGTATCAAGCGCAAGCCAAGCTTAAGATGTGGCCAGCGTTGTATGCAGCGCTGGCCTTGGATGTGCAGAGTGTGCTGGGAGAATCAGCGCCGCTAGGGCTTGTAGTCGCAGTTATAGCAGGGTCAATGATCAGGTGAAATAGTCGAAACCCGCATCTACTGGTTGCGCGTTATGATGGCCTGCGCTAGTGTTAGGAAATATTTTTACTCCATCCCAAGGGATCCGCTCGTGGTTGTTAATCACAAACTATTGATAGGCAC
>CALZAE010000076.1 GCA_945612235.1 uncultured Gammaproteobacteria bacterium
AAACGATTGACTAACGACGCTTTCATTAATTCGAGTCACCTGTTGTTAAACCAAATAATTCCTGCGCAACCGCCAGCGCCTCACACCGACCATCTGCAGATAAACGTTTTAATTGCACACTGGGTGCATGCAGCAATTTGTTTGTTAAGCCGCGCGCTAAAGCGGCCAAGGCATCTTCAGGCGCCGTACCGTTCGCTAAAGCACGCTGTGCTCGCGCCAACTCTTCATCACGCAAGCGCTCACCTTGCTGACGATAAGCGCGCAACACATCGACAGCTTCAAGTTCACGCATACGCTGCATAAAATCTGCAGTACCACGCACTACAAGCTCTTCGGCAGCTTTAGCCGCTCCTTGACGACTTTTTAAGTTTTCCGTCACCACTTCATGCAAGTCATCGACACTGTATAAATACACGTCATCGAGCTCACCGACTTGCGGCTCGATATCACGTGGCACAGCAATATCGACCATAAAAATCGGCTTATGCTTACGTAATTTTAATGCGCGCTCAACCGCACCTTTTCCTAAAATAGGTAATTGGCTGGCTGTAGAACTGATAACAATGTCGCTATGAACTAACGCATCAGGGATATCTGACAACAAAATAGCTTGTGCACCAAATTCGTTCGCTAGCAGGGTGGCGCGCTCTAAGGTGCGATTGGCCACGACAATCTTTTTGACGCCCTGCTCAAACAAGTGCCGCGCTACCAACGTAATGGTTTCACCAGCACCGACTAAGAGAGCTTGGCTGTGACTCAAGTCAGTAAAAATCTGCTTAGCCAAACTGACCGCCGCAAAGGCCACTGACACCGGATTTTCACCAATTGCCGTATCAGTACGCACAGTTTTAGCCGTGCTAAAGGTGGCCTGAAACAAGCGCCCCAAAATAGGCCCCAGCGTGCCGGCCTCGCGTGCGACTGCATAGGCAGACTTAATTTGCCCAAGAATTTGCGGCTCACCCAAGACCAAAGAGTCTAAACCACAAGCAACGCGCATCATATGCTGCACTGCGTGATCATCTTGGTGAACATAAGCACAGGCTTGCAGATCCTCCACTGGCACCTGATGAAACTGCGCCAACCACTCAAGCACAGCTTGCGGCTGTGCGTGCTCCACTTCTAAGTAGAGTTCACTGCGGTTGCAGGTCGACAAAATCGCGGCTTCGCGACTGCCCACGACGCGACATAGCTGACGCAACGCCTCAACTAATTGTTCTGGGCTAAAGGCCACGCGTTCGCGGACCGCCACAGAAGCCGTTTTATGATTAATTCCAAGTGCAATAAAAGCCATGCAACGTCGCTAAAGGGGATTTAAAGCAGGGGATTGTCCTACTTCAAAGCCTTCAGAACAACCTCCCCAAACAAAACACAATACTAAGTGTAAGAAAAAGCATATATTTTAGACCATTACATGCACAGCCACCCACTTTAGCAGCGCTTCAAGGTGAAGCTCAAACTTAGAGTGCCGCGCGTGTTGTCTCTGCATGTGTCATGATGCAGCTATTCTAACTTGTCTTGCCTTGTACTTATGAATAAATATTTAAGCCTTATTTCCATCAGCTTGATTTTATCAGGCTGCCAAGCCTTAGCGCCGGATTATGATCCTAGCGTAGGCGACATACATACGCCTGCAGCCAGCCATGATACTACCGATCAAGGCTCAGTGGATTTTTCACCTGAGACACTGATCAGTTTATTAGCAGCCGAGATTGCTGGGCAGCGCGATCGTTTTGATATCGCGTCGGACAACTATAGCGAACAAGCGCAACTCACAGGCGATCCTGGTGTTGCCGAGCGTGCTTTTCGTATTGCGGAATATCTTGGTGAAGACCAGCGTGCACTCACCAGTGCACTGATTTGGGCTAATGCTGCGCCTGAAAACTTAGAAGCGCAACGTTACGCTGCTATTCAACTGGCCCAAGCACAGCGTTTTGATGAAGCTTTGCAGCGCATGGAAACAGTGCTTGCTGCCCAAGGTGAAACCCAGTTTGATTTTCTAGCGCTCACCGCAGCTCAGTCCGATGACAAAACTCGACAAGCGCTACTGCAAAGTTTTGATCGCCTGCTAATCAAACACCCTCACAATCAACAACTATTATTTAGCAAAGCGATTTTACTGAGCCAAGACGAGCGCAGCGAAGAAGCCTTGCAACTTCTTGAAGATCAACCTAAAAAATATGCAGTACCTGCGACTCTACTGTTAAGAGCTCGCCTGTTAAGCCAACTCAATCGCAGCGAAGAAGCCTTGCCTTTATTGCGCGCCGCATTAAAAAAGTACCCTGACGATACACGTCTGCGCATGACCTACGCTCGCCATCTTATTGAATTAAATCGTTTAGAAGAGGCCCGCGCAGAATTTCTTGAGCTATTACAACAATCGCCCAATGACGATGATCTACGCTTCTCTCTTGCTCTGATTAATATGGATTTAAATGCTTGGCGCGAAGCACAAGTGTATTTAGAGGAGCTTCTCGAGCGTGGCAGCCATACTAATGCCGCTTACTTCCATTTAGGTCGTGTTTTTGAAGAGCTAGAAAACACACAACAAGCCATCGAAGCTTACAAAGCAGTACAGCCTATAGAAGGCTACCTAGCCTCACAGCAGCGCATTATCACTTTACTGCTGGCTGAGCAGCGCTTAAAAGAAGCCAGCACATATTTTGATACTCAGCGCATTGAGCAGCCGAGCCTTACGATTCAATTGTATTTAATTGAAGTTGAAAATCTGGCCAATAATAACCAGGTTGAAACAGCCTGGTTGCGTATCAACCAGGCACTGGATGATTTCACTGATGATCCCAGCCTGCTATATACCCGCGCTATGATCGCTGATAAGCGCAACGATTTGGCACAATTGGAACAAGACTTACGTTTAATTATTCAGCGTAATCCCAAGAGTGCTATGGCGCTCAATGCACTTGGCTACACTTTAGCTGATCGCACCGACCGCCTAGAAGAAGCGCGCCAACTGATTGAGCAGGCCCATGAACTGGAACCCAGCGATGCCGCTATTACCGACAGTTTAGGCTGGGTGTATTACCGCCTTGGTGATCTTGTCACCGCAGAACGTTTGCTGCGCGAGGCTTTTGCAAGTTTTCCTGATGCAGAAGTGGCCGCTCACCTTGGCGAAGTTCTATGGCAACAAAATAAACGCGCCGAAGCACGCAAAATCTGGAACAAAGCCTTTAAAGCCCAACCCAATGACACTGTACTCATCGAAACCATCCAACGCCTCACGGACAAGGAGCCATAAATCCATGCGTTTTTCTAGCTTGATGATACTGGGCCTACTCTTAGTACTCAGTGGTTGTAGCCACTTCTCCTCACAAGAACAAGTAGCTGGCAGTGGCAAGCCAAGCTCTTGGCAAGCCCACAAAAAAATGATCACCCCCATTGATGCCTGGCAAATCAATGGCAAACTTGGTATCCGCAGCCAACAAAATTCAGGCAGCGCAGTATTGTTTTGGTTGCAACGCCAAGACTACTTTGATATCCGCTTAGCCGGCCCGCTCGGTCAAGGCTCAACCCGCCTGACCGGCCGCCAAGGCGCCGTCAGTTTAGACATAGCTAACCGCGGCACTTTCCAAGCCCACTCTGCTGAAGTTCTAATGCAAGAGCAGCTAGGCTGGAGCTTACCGGTTGAGAATTTACTGTGGTGGGTGCGCGGCTTACCTGCACCTCAAAGTAAGAGCAAAGTGCAACTCAATAGCGATAGTCGTCTCGCCAGCCTAGAACAAGATGACTGGCACATTGAGTACTTGAGTTATCGCATGGAAAATGGCCTAGCCATGCCTGAGCGCATTAAACTCAGTGGCGCAAACTTAAACATCACTTTGGTGATTAAACAATGGCAAGCACGGCAGCTAGGTCAGTAATATTATGCACGCACAATGTCAAAACTCCTGTTCGCAGCCCAACACTACAGCTCAGCTCAGCCTACCTGCCCCCGCCAAACTGAATTTAATGCTGCATATCGTTGGGCAGCGCGCTGACGGCTATCATTTGCTGGAAACTTTATTTCAATTTTTAGATTACGCCGACACCCTGCACTTTAATCCCCGCAACGACGGGCAGATTATTTTGCATACACAGATTGCCGGCGTGCCCCATGACGACAACTTGATTGTGCGGGCTGCTCGTTTACTGCAGCAACACACCGACACAGGGCAAGGCGCGGATATTTGGCTGGATAAAAAATTACCCGTAGGCGGCGGCATTGGTGGCGGCAGTTCGAATGCAGCAACCACTTTAGTGGGGCTGAATCATCTCTGGAGCACCAAGCAAACATTAGAATCTTTAGCGCAACTGGGCTTGAGTTTAGGCGCTGATGTTCCCGTTTTTGTCATGGGTAAAGCGGCTTTTGCGCAGGGTGTGGGTGAAAAACTGCAACCGCTAGAGTTGCCAGAACCCTGGTATATCGTGGCTGTACCGCCCGTTTCAATCAGCACCGCAAAAGTATTTTCAGATAAGTGCTTGACACGTGACACACCCCTGACTAATATACGCACCGTTCTCAAGCAAAGCGGTCACAATGATTGCCAAGCAGTAGTTGAGAAGCGTTATCCAGATGTACGTAACGCTTTGATCTTGCTAAACAAATATGTTGAAGCTCGATTAACTGGAACCGGAAGTTGTATATTTGGTAGCTTGCAAAATAAAAAACAAGCTGTTAACATAGCAACCCAGATTTCAGAGTCACTACCAAGCTTTGTAGCACAGGGCGCAAACACTTCGATGTTGCACCGTGAATTACAAAACTTAACTGAAAACTAATTTTTAGATTTTATAGTATAAAAATCTATAGGGGCGTCGCCAAGCGGTAAGGCAGCAGGTTTTGATCCTGCCATGCGTTGGTTCGAATCCAGCCGCCCCTGCCACATTCCGAAACCTTCGTGGTTTCGCGTTAATCGCGAAGTTACGAAGGTTTTTTGCGTCAGGTTCACCCTCAGTAAAAAACAGGTACTGCGCGTGTCGAAGATGATGATCTTTACGGGGAATGCAAACCCCGACCTCGCCCGCCGTGTAGCGGAGCAACTTTATATCCCACTTGGTGATGCATCTATCGGTAAGTTTTCCGATGGCGAAATCAGTGCGGAAATCAACGAAAACGTACGTGGTAAGGATGTATTCCTAATCCAGCCAACTTGCGCACCTACCAATGATAACCTCATGGAACTCATTGTGATGATTGATGCATTCCGTCGCTCCTCAGCGTCGCGCATCACAGCAGTGATTCCTTATTTTGGTTATGCTCGTCAAGACCGTCGTCCTCGCTCCGCCCGTGTAGCTATTAGCGCAAAAGTTGTTGCTGATATGTTGTCAGGTGTTGGTGTTGACCGCGTACTGACTGTTGACTTGCATGCTGACCAAATTCAAGGCTTCTTTGATATCCCAGTTGACAATATTTACGGTTCTCCAGTGCTGGTGGATGATATCCAAGCCCAGCGCTTTGAAAATCTAATGATTGTGTCTCCGGATATTGGTGGTGTCGTTCGTGCTCGTGCTGTCGCCAAATCTCTAGGTGTTGACCTTGCTATTATTGACAAGCGTCGCCCCAAAGCTAACCAGTCTGAAGTAATGCACATTATCGGCGATGTTGAAGGCCGTACCTGTATTCTAGTGGATGACATGGTCGATACAGCAGGTACTTTATGCACTGCTGCTAAAGCTTTAAAAGATCGTGGCGCATCACAAGTGCTTGCTTATTGCACACACCCTATTTTCTCCGGCCGAGCGATCGAGAATATCGAAAACTCACTGCTTGATGAAATTGTGATTACCAACACTATTCCGCTGTCCGCTGCCGCTCAAGCCTGCTCGCGCATTCGTCAACTCGACATTGCCCCGGTGGTTGCTGAAGCTGTACGTCGTATCAGCAATGAAGAATCGATTAGCGCAATGTTCCGTTGAACACGGCGCAATCAACAACCGCCTAACACTATTTAGGCCTCAACAACCCCGCTCGTCACTGGTCGCAAGTTGGCGGGCGTTGTTGTTTTTCTGGAGAGATACACATGAGCGATTTTACACTTAACGCACAAGCACGTAACGACTTAGGGAAAGGTGCGAGCCGCCGCCTACGTCGTAATGCGAACCTGATTCCTGCAGTAGTTTACGGTGGTGAATCAACACCTGTTTCTGTAAGCCTAGAAACTCGTGAAGTAGCAAGATTGCTACTCAACGATGCCGCTTACAGCAGCATTTTGTCCTTGAACATTGATGGCAAAAAAGAAAACGTATTGATCAAAGCGCTGCAGCGTCACCCAGCAAAAAACTTTGTTATGCACGCTGACTTTATCCGTGTTGTTGCTGGCCAGAAACTGACCACCATCGTTCCAGTATTATTACTGAACGAAGAGAACTGTGTTGGCGCGAAAACAGGCGGTGGTGATATCTTCCGTCTAGCAACTGAGCTGGAAGTGACTTGCTTACCACAAGACCTGCCTGATGCAATCGAAGTTGACATGCTCAATGTTAACGTTGGTGAAATCGTACACTTGGCTGACCTAGTTGCACCTAAAGGTGTTGAGTTCACTGCCCTAGCGCACGATAACAACATTGCAGTTGCCAGCGTACAAGAAGCACGTGTCAACGTTGTTGAAGATACTGAACAAGATCAGCCTGCTGATGCAGCAGCTGAAGGCGAAGCAGAAGAGAAGTAATTTCTCGCTGTTTAACCTGTAAGACAAGGAGCTCCCGTAGTGAATGCTGTTCAACTGATCGTCGGCTTAGGTAACCCAGGCCCAGAATACGACCAGACCCGGCATAACGCGGGAGCTTTTTTTGTTGAGCGTTTAGCTGCTCAGCATGGCGTTAATCTAAGCTTTGATAAAAAGTACTCCGGTCTCATCGGCAAGCTAAATTATCAAGGTCGCGATGTACGCTTATTGATTCCGACCACCTACATGAATCGTAGTGGTCAAGCCGTTGCCGCACTGG
>CALZAE010000077.1 GCA_945612235.1 uncultured Gammaproteobacteria bacterium
TGATCTATCGCCCCTAAACTGGCATCTGCATAATATCTTGATAAGCCTGAACCAGTTTATTGCGAACCTGAGTCATGGCTTGAAATGATACGCTCGCTTTTTGCGAAGCTATCATCACGTCGGTTAAATCGACGCCACTTTGCCCTATTTCAAAGGCATTAGCGAGCTGGCTTGAGGCTTGTTGGGTTTCATTCACCTTGCCCACGGCTTGACCAAGCATTTCAGCAAAGTTAGGGCCGCCCGCCGCCTGAGTCGTTTCCACTGCAGCAGGCTTCATGCGCGACATGGCATCCGCCTGCATACTGCGCATTTCTAACATCAACCGATTAAATTCTATACCTTGGCTCATCTTTATCTCCCCACCGCTTCTTTGACGCTTTGCGACACTTAGGAAGATAAAAGCAATTTTCAGGCCAACTTTTCAAGCAAGAGCTTAACTGCGCATACCTCGACCCGAAATCAGCAAGCGCACACAAATAGTGTAGAGCACTAAAGTAGTCAACAACATCAAGCCAATCGCCACACTGATATCAATATCTGAGATACCCAAAATACCGTAACGAAAAGCGTTGACCATATGCAAAATCGGATTGGCCATAGAAAGGGTTTTCCAAAATGGCCCCAACATATCAATCGAGTAAAACACACCACCTAAGTAGGTTAAGGGCGTGAGAACAAAGGATGGAATAATAGAAATATCATCAAAGTTGCGGGCAAAAATAGCATTTAAAAACCCACCCAAAGCAAATACTGCCGAAGTGCAGACAATCACTACCATGGTGATACCTAAGTTATGCACCTGCAACTTGGTAAAAAACAGCGATAAAGTCGACACTATCACAGCTACACCTAAGCCACGCAAAATACCGCCCAATACAAAACCAATCAAAATGGTATGCGGCGATACCGGCGACACCATCAACTCCTCAATGGAGTTTTGAAACTTTGCACTAAAGAAGCTCGAAACCACGTTACTGTATGAGTTGGTAATCACTGACATCATAATCAGGCCCGGCACAATGTATTGCATATAGCTAAAACCATGCATATCGCCAATTTGACTACCAATCAAATTACCGAAAATTACAAAGTACAAAACCATGGTAATGGCTGGCGGCAGTAAGGTTTGCGGCCAAATACGCAAAAAACGTCGTGCTTCGCGATGCACAATGGTTCGTAAAGCGACTAGATTGGATCGTAATTCTGCACTCACAGTTGTTCGCCTCCTAAGTTTTTCTCCACCAATGACACAAACAACTCCTCAAGTCGGTTACTTTTATTGCGCAAACTCAGCACTTCAATACCCTGAGCGGATAATTGAGTGAATAGATCTGTCAGCCCACGGCTCTTTTCAACTTGCACCTGCAAAGTGCACTCATCGAGCAGCTCGGCCGGATAGCCTTGCAATTGCGGCGCCTGCTTTTGCATTTCTTTTAAATCAAGCAAGAAGGTTTCATTGGAAAGCTGACCCAGCAAAGCACGCATACTGGTGTTTTCAACAATGGTGCCATGATCAATAATGGCAATATTGCGGCACAGTTGCTCCGCCTCTTCTAGGTAGTGCGTGGTCAAAATAATAGTAGTGCCCTGCTCGTTCAGCTCGGTAAGGTACTCCCACATTGAACGGCGCAACTCAATATCAACACCGGCAGTGGGCTCATCAAGAATCAATAAGCGCGGCTTATGCATTAAAGCACGAGCGATCATCAGACGGCGCTTCATACCACCTGAAAGCATACGCGAAGCTGAATCACGCTTATCCCACAAGCCCAATTGTTTCAGCAGTTCTTCAGCGCGCACTCGCGCATCTTTGAGCTTAATACCGTAATAACCGGCTTGCGTAGTTAAGATATTGTAAGCCGTTTCAAACTGATTGAAGTTAAACTCCTGCGGCACTAAACCAATGCAACGCTTGAGCGCCAGCGGGTCAGTTTCTAAGTCGTGACCAAACACTTGCACGCTGCCACTGGTTTTATTGACCAAGGTGGCCAGAATACCAATGGTGGTCGATTTACCTGCACCATTGGGACCTAATAAGGCAAAAAAATCACCTTCGGCCACTTCTAAATCAACACCTTTAAGGGCTTCAAAGCCATTTGCATAGCTTTTTCTTAATTGCTGAATGGATAACGCCAACGTCATAATAATTGCACACAAAATTTAGATTTAAAGATATAAATGGGGGCTCACCTGTACTTTTACAAGTCAGGACTTTTATTCTCTTGAGCTTAAAACGCCCCTAAGCTATAAAACTCGCCCTGACTCCACACACCCAAAACACGCTGTCCAGCAAGCATCTGCTCGGTTGCAACATCCACCAAACGATAAAAATCACTGCGCTGTAAACGTACTGCAAGATGATGACCAATAGAGACAGAGGGTGATGGCTCTTGCGTTTGCGGATCAACCTCAACGCACAGCGGATGCTCAGAACTGATCAGCAGCACATCATCAAGATTAGTGGTGACGTACACCGACTGTTCACGTCCTTCACCCTCGATACGAGTATCAATCGAAACAAAAGGCGTATCTTCAACCACAATGCTCAATTTTTCCACCGGCGTAACCAGAAAATATTGCTCACCTTCACGGCGCAATAAACGCGAAAACAGCCGCACCAACGCCGGGCGTTTAATCTCATCCCCTTGGTGATACCAAGTACCGTTTTTGGCAATGCGCATTTCACTGTCGCCCAATTGCGTTGGCTGCCAATCGGCATTGTAAGATAAACGCTCAGCGCTGCTGGCTAAACGCTCTAGCACATCACTCGATGCATGACTGGACATGATTGCGAACCTATTTTATGGGTACAGACCTAATAATCGCCGTGCATAATCACGTAATGGTGGGCGTATTAAATCTTCAGGCTTATTATTATGGAAGGTTAAAAACCCACCGCGATTACGAATATTGGCAGTATCAATTAAATAACCACTGCCCACCTCCACTAGCATCAGGTGAATAGCACCGCGATCCACACCTAAGCGCGCCCCCGTTTCTTGACGGGACTTAAATTCATCCCAGTTACCTATGCGATCGTTACCTTGGGCAAAGCGTGTGTACAGCAAGTAATGAGCACCTGCTTGGCGCGCCGCTTGCAGAGCCTCATCATAACGCAACGGCTTAGGTGAGCGACTCAAGCGCGGAAAGTATTCCACAAAAGCATTAAATGTTTCTTGCGCAACAATATTAAAATACGCCGGCGGATACCCTAAAGGAATAAAGTTATCTTGGCTGATATAAATAAAGGAGTCAGCTTGCAAGCGCCAATTATTTGCGCGTTTAATTTCACTGTGATTAAGCAACCCTACATCGCGTAAGTGATACTCAGCTCCAGCAGTGAGGTCGCTGACCTTCATACAGGATGCCAATGTCACAGCGACTAGAATCAGTAATATACGGCGCATTATAATGTCCACCTTGAGCGTCAAAAGAATAACCTGCTCCAACTGACCAAGCAGGTTTTACGCCAACTTACTGAGCTTTAAAACGTATGGTTATTCTTGATCAAGAGCCGCTGTCTCAGGCGTATCTAGAGCTGCTTCATCACGCTTAGGGCGTTTATTACCCATACGCACACCAATATCCATCAAGAACTGGAAAAAGCCTTCCTGATCTTCCAAGACATTGCTCCAGAACGGTGAATGGTAAAGTGCCACGGCGCCATGCACCAACGCCCATGCTGCACAGTAATGGAAGTATGGCGGCACATCCTCAAGCTTACCTTCATCAACTCGGCCTTCAATCAAACGCGTTAAACGCTCAAAGTTAGAGGCACGGATAGTATGCAACTGTTCAACCATTTCAGGGACTTGATGACCCTTGAGCACTTTCTCTTCAAGACGGTCAAATAAGCGGTAACGCTGCGGATCCCCCATGCGAAAAGAAAAATAAGCTCGAGATAAAGCTTCTTTATCGCTGGCAACGCTATCAGAGTGGAATAGCTCATTGAGCTCACGCTCATAATCGAGCATCAGACGCAGATAAATCTCTGCTTTAGATTTGAAATGTTTGTAAATAGTGCCTTTACCGATGCCTACGGTATCGGCAATCATCTCTACAGTGACAGAGTCTTCGCCTTGCTCAAGAAACAACTTGAGCGAGGTATCCAGAATTTCTTGCTCTCTGCGGCGAAACTCACGAACCTTACGTGATTCTTTTTGCATGCTAGAACTACCAAGTCAAAAACAAAGTCCTATTATGACCTTATTCACAAAAAATGCACGAAACAACGATACATTCTAAAATGACGAGTTATGCAAAAATAGTCATGCGCACAATATCAGATGGTTTTACCCAATCAATGTCACTGATTTAAAGCTTCACCTTCAATACAGCAGCACTTTAAATTAAGGGTGGTATAGATAACCACCTTAATCGTACATCTGCTTTTTCTTCCACTGCGCATCATCTTCATCTTCTTGCGCCACTGCTGCTATTAACTCATTATCCTGCACAGCACTAGGCTGAGTTTGCTCTACCGACAAGTTTTTCGCTTGCGCTAATAGCTCTTCAAACTCCCCCAGGGCCTGTTGATAAGGCGCAGAATTTTTTTGTTTGTTTAAAAACTGCACCGCGCGCTCAAATACTAAGCGAGCCTGATTAGCGCGTTTTTGTGCTAAAAAATCACCACCAATGGCATTAAAGTAATCAATATAGACACTCACCAACATGTGCCGTACTTGGCCTAACCACTTTTTACCCTCAACAGCAGAAATCACTTTCTCCTCTGCCGCTCGCACAATTTGCGCCTGTAAACTTTCCAGCTGAAAACGCACATCTTTAATCTGCGTCTCACTGGCAATTGCCAGCGGGGTATTGCTAACAGGCAATGCCTGCCCTTGCCCAATCAATTCACGCAACTGATCAGCCCGCGCCTTGCAAGCCGTATTTTTAGGATCAAGCGCGCTAAGCTCATCGCTTAATTTCAGTTCAATGCGATTTAACAACTGCTTCAACTCAACGCTGACCAATTGTCCTGGCAAGGTTTCGGACAAGGTGGCGCAACGTCTCTGACGATCAATTAATTGAGCTTTACGCCGAGCTTTATTGAGCGTGTTTTTCTCTAAAACATTATTGAGATAACCTAAGCTCAGCAACAAAACAATACCGGCGATCACTAAAGTAATTATGATAGTTGACGACACTGTGCATCCTCGTGTTGACGCGAGCGAAATAGGACTGGGCGGGTTGCTTGGCAAAGACTGACACAACACAGATGAATCATTGACTGTCTCAAAACAGTCGAGTACAAACAGCTCAGATGGTGCTTGCCAGCTAACTACGTAATATCACTAAAACGTCTTCAAGTTCAGCAAGCATTTGGCGAATCACCTGCTTAGTTTGACCGTTGACATCATCTGCATCGCCGGCAGACAGTCGTAAACGAGCGCCACCGACAGTAAAACCATGCTCATAAAGCAGGCTACGAATCTGACGTATCATCAAAACATCATGGCGCTGGTAATAGCGACGATTACCGCGACGCTTAATATTAGCTAACTGCTCAAACTCTTGCTCCCAGTACCGCAATACATGCGGCTTGACCGCACACAATTCACTGGCTTCGCTAATCGTAAAGTAGCGCTTATTCGGAATGATGGGTAACTCACGATTCTGGCTAAGTTCCAGCATAAGCTTCTACCCGATCACGCAGTTTCTGCCCTGGACGGAAAGTCACCACACGGCGTGCAGTAATGGCAACTTCTTCACCGGTTTTAGGATTACGACCCGGCCGCTGACTTTTTTCACGCAATTCAAAATTGCCAAAACCCGACAGCTTGACCGGCTCGTTATGTTCGAGGGCTAAACGAATCTCCTCAAAGAAGGTATCGACCAACTCTTTGGCTTCGCGTTTATTCAGACCGATTTCCACAAATAGATGCTCGGCCATCTCTGCTTTCGTTAAAGCCCCCATACACTTACTTCCTTAAGATTGCACCAAACTTATCAGACAATAGAGTCAGTATCGCTTGTGTTGCCGCGCTGACCTCTTCGTCTGTAAGAGTGCGTGATGGATGCTGCCAGGTCAAGCCAACGGCTAAGCTTTTGCAACCTTCTTCCACCCCTTTGCCTTGATACACATCAAACAAACGAATTTGGGTTAAAAACTCACCGGCAGCACTGCGCATAGCGTCCATCAGTTGTTCTGCTGGAATATCAGCATTCACCACTAAAGCTAAGTCGCGGCGTACTTCAGGAAAGCGTGACAGCTCAGAAAACTCAGGCAAACGGCCTTCACTAATGGCATCAAGCTTGACTTCAAACATCAACACTTGCTGATCGATGTCCAGCTCAATGGCCAACTGCGGATGCAAGGTACCGACAAAACCAACTGTCTGACTATTGCGCTCAATACGTGCGCACTGACCTGGGTGGAAGGCATGCTGCTGGCATGGTACAAAAGTGAAACTTGCGCTATCACCACCCACACCCAGTACCGCTTCAATATCGGCTTTAATATCGTAGAAATCCACGGTTTCTTTACCGTGTGTCCACAACTCTGGCAAACGCGCACCGGTAATCACCCCAGCGAGCATGCGCTCTTGCTGAAGATCTTCGAGCTGGCCAACAAAACTTAAGCCGCTTTCAAATAAGCGCACGCGCTCTTGTTGACGATTAAGGTTGTGCTGCAGAGCTTTAAGCAAGCCTGGCAAGAGTGATGCACGCATCACTGACAGTTCAGCTGAAATCGGATTGGCCAAGGTTAATGCTTTAAGCTCTGGGTGGAACGCTGTGAATAATTCAGGCTCAATAAAGCTATAAGTAATGGCCTCCTGATAGCCGCGCGCGACCAACAAGCGACGCAAGACTGGCAGCTGTGCTTGCGCTTCAGATTGCGCTTGCGGCGCTAAGCGCGCGGCTGGGTAACGCACAGGCAACTGATCGTAGCCATATAAACGGCC
>CALZAE010000078.1 GCA_945612235.1 uncultured Gammaproteobacteria bacterium
CATTGGCCTGACGAATATGACCAATCACCGTTTCACTTTTAATCGGATAACGCTGCACTAAGCGCGCAATTTCAGAATCGGCACTGGCTAATGGGTCTTGAAACAAGCGCAAACCGCGCCCTTCATAAAAACCAATGCCCCAACCATCACGATGTGGCCCAGTATTACCACCGCGCTGCATTAAGCCGGTAAAGCTAAACACCACATCGGTTGGCACATTGGCACTCATGCCAAGTAACTCACACATACTGCGATCTCCTAACGCTGCGCGGTCAAACCAGACTCTGAGCTTTGCGCATCTCGAGTAAGCATCTGCTGCAAGGTCAACTCAGGCTCTGCATCATCATGCTCGGCAGCATGAGCGGCATCGCGCTGCGCCGTTTTTTCAGCGCGTTTTTTACTTTTTAATAGCAAGCGCACCACAACAAAAACGGCATAAGCTGCAAACACAAAGGCGCCATACATAAATAAGTCAGCCACCGCACGCCATAAATCACTACCATCTTTAAACAACAGATCCATCACCGTAATCGCAATTGACGGAGCATAAAAATCACGCGCAGGATCAACAACAGTCGGCGCAAATAGCAGCACCGCGACCAAAACACGCAAGGGTTCACGCAGATAACGCCACATCCAGCCGGTAAAATAAAACCACGCCAACATACAGCCCAAAGCAGACACGGCATAAATGCCCCAAGCCATTTCATAATCGTTTACTGTCATGATATTTAAAACACTACTAGAGGGTTAAAAGAAGCGCATAGCATAGCGATTTTTATACTATTTAGCTTGAGTCTCAATAGTGCAACCGACAAACGCTCTGCACAAGATTAAGGCTACAGATTTTAAGCTGATCTATTGTGATGCTGCTCTAATGCCCACAGCACATGCTCCACCACTAACTCAGAAGGATGATCCAAACGCGCCTTTAAAGCTTCAAGCACTACAATGGTGCTGGGAGCATTACCCAAACCCACGGCCAGATTGCGCAGCCAACGCTCATAACCAGTACGGCGCATCGGTGAGCCTTCGGTACGCTTGAGAAACTGCTCTTCAGTCCACATAAACAACTCAGCCAAAGTCACATTATCTAAATTATGTCGCGGCTTAAAATCATCCTCTTGCGTGGGTTTGGCAAAGCGATTCCACGGGCACACCAACTGACAATCATCACAGCCAAACACTCGGTTACCGATCAGCGGGCGTAACTCTTCAGGAATAGCATCTTTTAATTCAATGGTCAGATAGGAAATACAGCGGCGCGCATCCAACACACGCTCACCGACAAAAGCTTGCGTGGGACACACATCCAAACAGGCACTGCATTTACCGCAATGATCACGATCATTGGGCTCATCGATTGGCAACGGCAAGTCAATCAGCAGTTCGCCTAAGAAGAACCAACTGCCGGCCTTGCGGTTGAGGATCAGAGTGTTTTTACCCATCCAGCCTAAACCGGCTTTACGCGCCAAAGGTTTTTCCATCACAGGCGCACTATCAACAAAAGCGCGATAACCAAAAGGGCCAATCTGCGCGGTGATTTTTTCTGCCAGTTGCTGCAAACGCTTGCGAATCAGCTTGTGATAATCACGCCCCAAAGCATAACGGGAAATATAAGCCTGCTCAGGCTGCGCCAGCATCTGCGCCATTTGCGTATCTTCTGGCAAGTAGTCCATGCGCACTGAAATCACTCGCACCGTGCCCGGCACTAACTCTTCAGGGCGCGAACGCATGGTGCCGTGGCTGGCCATATAAGCCATTTCACCGTGATAACCTGCGGCCAAGAAGGCATCTAAACGCGCAGCATCTTCACCCAATTCAGTATCGGTAATGCCCAGCTGTTGAAAGCCTAATTGCGCTGCCCATTCACGAATGGATGCTGTCAAGGCCACCAGATCCAGTTGTTCAGCAGACATCGAGCGCTATCTCCAAAAAAATTGTTATACTATTACTTATAGTTTCAGACATAAGTGCAGGCAATGATGACAAATACAAAGTCGCTGCGCAGTATACATGCTGGCAATCTACCCCGCCTCGCACCTCGTGCTATGGATTGTCATAAAGGGCAGCTTGGGCATGTTTTAGTGGTGGCTGGCGATCAAGGCATGGGAGGTGCAGCTTTACTCTGTGCAGAAGCCACTTTGCGCTGCGGTGCGGGCATGGTCAGTTTAGCCACTCGTGAGCAACATATTAGCGCAGCACTGGGCCGTCTGCCTGAAGTGATGAGCCATGGCATAGGCACTAGTACACAATTGCGCGAACCATTAACCCGTGCCAGTGTCATTGCTGTGGGCCCAGGGCTGGGTCAATCAGCGTGGTCACGGGCATTACTCAGTTGTACGGCGCACCGTCAAGTGCCTCAAATATGGGATGCCGATGCCTTAAATATGCTGGCCAGCGGTGTCTGCCAGCCCGCTCAACAGTTGATTATCACGCCGCATCCCGGCGAAGCAGCGCGCTTATTAAATATAAGTACCGCTCAGGTGCAATCGGATCGAAACAACGCTGCACTGCAACTCGCGCAACGCTATAATGCAGTGACTGTACTGAAAGGCCATCACTCTTTAATTGCTACGCCAAACGGCGAATTATCCTGCGTTGAGCGCGGCCATCCGGTGATGGCCGGTGCAGGTTTTGGTGACGTACTCACCGGCGTGATTGCAGCGCTAATTGCCCAAGGCTTAACCGCTTACCCTGCTGCTTGTTTAGCGGTCTGGTTGCATGCTTGTGCTGGCGAGCAATTAGCTCACGCTGGCCGCGGTGTTGTTGCCAGTGATATGTGCCACAGCATTCGATATTTATTAGAGGAACACAGCCCATGTCAGGCGTAGAGTTGTATATACAAGATGAAGACGCCATGACGCGTTTAGGCCATGCCATCGCTGCACAAACGGCTGGGCATGGGCTTATTTTTTTAGAAGGTGATTTAGGCGCAGGTAAAACGACTCTATCGCGCGGTATTGTGCGGGGTCTAGGTCATGATGGAGCAGTGAAAAGCCCTACTTTTACCTTAGTTGAGCCCTATGAGATCAACGGACTCAAGGTTTGGCACTTTGATCTATATCGCCTCGCCGACCCGGAAGAACTGGAATACTTAGGTATTCGTGACTATTTTGCCGATGACGATCTGTGCCTGATTGAGTGGCCACAACAAGGAAAGGGCTATTTACCGCAACCTGACCTTAAAATCGCTATAAAAGCTCATAATGATGGGCGAATTGTGCGATTATTACCCTTCAGCACACGCGGCGAAAGTTGGTGCGTTGCTCTAGCAAACCTGACTTAAAACACACAGCGAGGTCATACGTGCGCATACCACAATTACTAGCAGCATTGGTTCTTTGCATAGCTTTACCACTTGAAGCTCTGGCAATGACTCAAATTAACAGCGTGCGCTTATGGCGTGCGCCCGATAACACTCGCCTCGTGTTTGACCTGACTGGCCCTGTGGAGCATAGCGTTTTTACTCTGAGCGCACCCGACCGTATTGTTATTGATATTAAAAAAACCCAGCTTTCAACTCAGCTAGCAGGTTTAACCGGTGGCAAATCACCCATTACTCAAGTGCGCACCGGTAATCAAGGCGCAGATGAGTTACGTATTGTGCTCGACATTTCTGAACAAGTTACGCCAAAAAGTTTTACCTTGGCGCCCAACCAACAGTACGGCCACCGCTTAGTCGTCGATTTATTTGATGTCGGCGCCAATCCACCCACACCGCACGTTGCCCATGCAAGCACGCGCCAACCGCTAACAACTACAGCACCAATCCCCACGGCCAAACTGTCTAAACTACCTGCCTCAGGTAAGCGCGATATTGTGATTGCTATTGATCCTGGCCATGGTGGTGAAGACCCAGGTGCAATTGGCCCCGGTGGCTTACGTGAAAAAGACATTGTGTTGATGATTGCGAAAGAATTACAACGTCAAATCAATGCCGAAAAAGGTTTCCGTGCCGAACTGGTACGCACCGGTGATTACTTTATTCCGCTGCGTCGTCGCACTGAAATTGCTCGTAAAAAAGGGGCTGACTTATTTGTCTCGGTACACGCTGATGCTGCGCCACGTGCAGCTGCCTTTGGTGCATCAGTCTTCGCCTTATCTGACAGTGGTGCTACTTCAGAAACAGCGCGCTGGCTCGCTGACAGTGAAAACCGCTCCGACTTAATTGGTGGCGCAGGCAACGTGAAGCTGCATGATAAAGACGCCATGTTAGCAGGCGTATTACTCGACCTTTCGATGACGGCATCGCTGTCTTCAAGTCTAGATGTCGGCCAAAAAGTATTGAGCAATATGGGCCGCATTACACCGCTGCATAAAAAGCGTGTCGAACAAGCAGGTTTTATGGTGCTTAAATCGCCGGACATGCCCTCTATTTTGGTCGAAACCGGTTTTATCAGTAACCCAGGTGAGTCTAAAAAGCTCTCCAACCGTTCGCACCAGCAAGCCTTGGCGCGCTCTATTCACAACGGTATTCGCCAGTTTTTCCAACAGAACCCGCCACCGGGCAGTTATGTGGCATGGCTACGTGACTCTGGCAAACTTGCCATTGGCCCGCGTGAACACGTGGTTCGTTCAGGCGAAAGCGTTTCCTTGCTCGCACAGCGTTACCAAGTCAGCCCAGCGCAACTGCGCCAAGCCAATAAACTTAAAAGTGATGCACTAAAAGTGGGCCAAATACTCACTGTGCCAGCCACAACTTTAGCAGGACAATAATGACCGATGTACGTGCCATTCATCTACTGAGCCCGCGTCTAGCAAACCAAATTGCCGCGGGTGAAGTGGTTGAGCGACCCTCATCCGTAGCCAAAGAACTACTGGAAAACTGTTTAGATGCTGGCGCCAAACGCATTGAAATTGATGTTGAGCAAGGTGGCGTCAAGCGCTTACAAATTCGCGATGATGGTCATGGTATTGCCGCAGATCAACTGCCATTAGCCCTCGCCCGTCATGCCACCAGTAAAATTGTAATACTGGAAGATCTTGAAGGCGTGGCCAGCTTAGGCTTCCGTGGTGAAGCTTTAGCGTCCATTAGCTCAGTCTCACGCTTAACCCTCACCTCACGCACTGCCGATGCTGAGCAAGCTTGGCAAGTGGAAGCTGAGGGGCGTGATATGCAACCTCGCGTGCAACCAGCCGCTCACCCGGTTGGCACCACGGTGGAAGTCTGTGATTTATTTTTTAACACTCCTGCCCGACGTAAGTTTCTGCGCACTGAAAAAACTGAATTCGATCATCTGCAAGATGTCATTAAGCGCATGGCCTTAGCGCGTTTTGATGTAGCCTTTCATTTGCGTCATAACGGCAAAACTATTCTGGCATTACATCCGGCAACCGATGACATATCGCAAGCACGTCGCATTGCTGCGGTGTGTGGTGATGCATTTTTAGAACAAGCCATGCCGATTAATGTCGAGCGCAACGGCCTGCACCTGTGGGGCTGGGTTGGCTTACCCACCTTCTCGCGCAGCAAAGCAGATATGCAGCATTTTTATGTCAATGGTCGCGTGGTCAGTGACCGCTTGGTGGCGCATGCCGTACGCCAAGCGTATCGCGATGTGATGTATGGCGGTCGGCATCCCGCTTTTGTCCTGTTTTTAGAGCTCGATCCTGGCAGCGTAGATGTCAACGTGCACCCCACTAAACATGAAGTGCGCTTTCGTGAAAACCGCAGTGTGCATGACTTTTTATACAGCACCCTGCACCGCGCCATTGCCGATGTGCGCCCCGAAGACAAGCTAGAGCCAGCCAGTACTTTAAGTTTGCATACACAACCTGTAGTTAGCGGTTTAGAAGCTGGAGAATTTGGTCCACAAGGCCATATCCCACTGAGCAACACACCCAGTCCACAACCCACATTTGAGCCGCGAGCACAGCACAGCACCAGCTTTAGCAAAAGCAGCTACAGCCAGCAACCGCCACAAGCAACGCGCACGCCGGAGAACTACCAAAATGCTTATCAAGCCTTTGCCGAACCCTTAGGCAATCTAGCTGAAGCATCCCAAGAAGAAATCCCACCTCTAGGCTTTGCCATTGCGCAACTCAAGGGTATTTATATCCTTGCAGAAAACCAGCACGGCATGGTTCTCGTCGATATGCATGCGGCCCATGAACGGGTGATGTACGAGCGCTTGAAGTTGGCCATGGCTGACGAAGGCTTACGTGGACAACCGCTACTGGTTCCCGAAACACTCGCACTCAGTGAGCGCGAAGTGGATTGCGCCGAGCAACACGCACAATGGTTTACTCAACTAGGTTTTGAGCTGCAAGGTTTAGGCCCTGAAAGTATTGCTATTCGCCAAATTCCGGCCTTGCTCAAACAAGCCGATGCAGCCGAGCTGGTGCGCGATGTGCTGTCTGACTTAATTGAGTATGGCACCAGCGATAAAATCGAGGCGCATACCAATGAGCTGCTCGCCACCATGTCATGTCATGGCGCAGTACGTGCTAATCGCCGCCTTACGCTGACTGAGATGAATGCCCTACTGCGTGATATGGAAGTGACTGAACGTAGCGGACAATGCAACCATGGCCGCCCTACTTGGACACAGCTAGGTATGGATGAGTTAGATAAGCTGTTCTTACGCGGCCGCTAAGCGTGGCGCAGATATTGAGCTTTTAAAAACCTTTGGATCCGACACAAAAAAGCCGATCAAATAATCGGCTTTTTTGTTGAACCTAAGTGTGCTTACTGCATGCCCAGTTTCTTCTCGAGGTAGTGAATATTCACACCACCTTTACAGAAACCTTTGTCATTCAATAAATCACGATGCAAAGGTACGTTGGTTTTGATGCCATCAATAATGATTTCATCTAAAGCGTTACGCATACGCGCCATCGACTC
>CALZAE010000079.1 GCA_945612235.1 uncultured Gammaproteobacteria bacterium
GGTGATGTACCTAAGACCATGTGGTTGCTGGACTTCCCATTACTGGAGCGTACTTATTATCAGTTGGTGGTGAACTTTGATGTGTTTGGTAGCGTGTCGCATCAGGCGCAAACGCGCCTGTACTTTGATTTGATCCGCAACGGTGCTGAGGTCAATTTTTTACGCTTAATGCCACCGGCTGTGCGTGAAGATTTATTGGATGACTGGTACCAAAAAAGTGGTAAGGTCAAGCTATGGCTCGACTACACGAAAATTGATGACGATACTAAAAGTGCTTTGGGCTTACCGCACGATAATACTCTGCGAGTCTTTTCCCAAGAGATTTTAGAGCGCTTTGCCAAAGTGAATGCACGACCTGATCCAATTAATCGATGCCGCAGTGCGCATTGTAATCGCCCAGGGTTAAGCCGTGAAGCAGCCAATGTTGAGCATGTATTATCACGTTTAAGCAGTCGCCCGGCTGCGGCTTTAAAGGTTATTGATTACCTACCTGAAGCCACTATGGTGCGTGTTGAGTTGAGTGGTGGTCAGCGTGAGGTGTATAGCCTGTTACGCAATCGTGCGCACAGCAATGTGGCATTTATGACAGGGGAGTCGCTGCGTTATCAGCCAGGCTTAGATACTTTAACCGTCTATCCAGAAGTGTTGAGCAGCTATCCTAACTTTATCTTTAATCTACCGGCGGCTGATATCCCAAGCTTTGTCAGTGCTCTTGAGCAGGTTAAAGATGAAGCAGCATTGCGTCAGGTGGTTGAGCGGTGGGGTATACGCCGAACTCATCCACAGTTCTGGACATATTTTCACGACCTTAGTGAGCATATTCGTGAACGCCAGCCATTAGAAGCAGGTGTGTTGGATATGAATCGTTACGAAAACCTATAAGGTTGGCAAGCTACTGTGCTCAGCTTGGATGCTTGAGCACAGCGGCTAGATACTTATTTATTGCTTTTCAAATGAACGCTCATGCCATTCAACCAGTGGCATGGGCGTTTTGAGTTTTTCACCATAGATAACTGAGTAAGTCAGTACGTTTTGTACATAGAGACGCGTTTCATCAAAGGGAATACTTTCCACCCACACATCATAGGGTAAGTGCTTGGCATCACGTAGCCATTGGCGTACACGTCCAGGACCTGCATTATAAGCTGCTGAGGCCAGTACCCTATTACCGTTAAACTGCCCCAGTACTTGACTCAAATAGGCAGCACCGAGCTGAATATTGACAGATGGAATTACAGCACTGCGCGGGTTGTCTAATGCAATACCGTAACGCTGCGCAGTTTCTTTAGCAGTGGCTGGCATCAGTTGCATCAAGCCCATGGCACCAACATGGGATTTGGCTTGAATCATAAAGGCGCTTTCTTGGCGGGTCACGGCAAACATCCAGCTGGACTGTAAACCACGGTTTTTAGCTTCAGTCACAAAGTTACTGCGGTGCGCCATGGGGAAACGAATTTCTAAATCATCCCAATATTTGGCTTGGCTGATATTGCGAATCGCAGGAAAGTACCAACCCATATCATAGGCAATACGCGCTTGAGCGACGAGTTCATCGCGGCTGAGAAAATTGCTTAAGTGATACCACTCGCGGTGTGCCTCAGTCATTTCATCGCGAGCATGAAACTCTAAAGCACGTTTGAGTCCTGCAGCGTTGCGCACTTTTTGTAAGGTCTGCGGCTGCAAAGCTAAAGCTTGGTGCTGCAAATGATAGGGCTGTTGACTGTGGTCAGCGGCCATAAAACCATAGAAGTCACGTTCGCGCGCTAGAGGTTGATACAACACTAAGGGCTGCTGGCTTTTAGGTTGAGCCAGTTGCAGGCTGCGTGCTTGCCAATACCGCCAGCGATTACTGTTACTGAGGTCATTGGGCAACTGGCGGGTGATTTGATTGGCCTCATTCCAACGACCTAAGCGCAATAGCAGGCGCGCGCGCCATTCGCTGAGGTTTTCGTTTTGCATCTGAGGGTCATATTTTTCCATCACCGCTAAGGCACGTACATCAAAACGTTTGGCCAGACGTAAACCAATGTCGTTGGCTAGAGTGAGACGATCGGCAGGGCTAAAAGCCACTTGCTTTTCATAATGGCTGAGCAGAAGTACGCTGGCATCGAGGTCTTGTGTAGCCAGCTTGCGTAAACCCAAAGCTATCACTTCAGCGCTGCGTGGGTCTGTACCGCTAAAACGTGCGGTTTGCTTAAGCAGATCAGGTTTTTGTGCGACATCAATCAGGCGCTGCCCATGCGCGTGCTGAGTGTCGAGTAACTTAACTAAATAGTTGGCTACGCCATAGTTACGAGCGTCGGTCGCTAGCTTGAGGCGTTGCCAGATTTTATCTTCAGTCAGATGGCCCGCGGCGCGCCATGTATCAAATAAAGGATCGCAAGCGTTGGGTTGTGATTGCGCGCTCAACCAGAGTTTTTCCGCGCTGGCAAAGGCGGCTTGGCTTTGGCCATGGGCATGTTGGTAGCGGGCAAAGCGGCAGTCCAGCTCAGTGAATTGCAGTTCTGGACTGTAGTACTTTAAAAACAAAGGCCATTGGTTGCGCTCACTCAATAAGCGCAACCAGCGCAGTTTCATCCACTTGATCTGTGGTAAATCACCGTGCTCAAGTAAAAACCGCTCAATTTCAGCAGAGCTGGCTGTGGACAGACGCTGGGTCAGTTCATCGTAAGCTAAGTAGGGTGTGAGCGGGTAATCACGTAAAGCCACACGGTTGCTGAAATAGACTGAGGGGTCATTTTTGCTGAGTGCCGTTTGCGCTTGATCATAGATAACACGTTGCTGAGCTAAGGAAGCAGCTTGCACTGTGGTCAGTGGCGAGCACAGTGTAAGGAGTAAAGATAAAGGTAATAAATAGAGACTGCGCATAAGAAATCCTAAAAATAAATGCCCAGTAAGCACCCATAAAACGCAGTTCTACAGGTCAAGGCAGCACAGCTTAGCTGCTTGTGTACAGGGGTGAAAGCGCTGTACTAACGCTTAAATACAGATATCCAACGAATCATCGCACTAACCTGTACAATACGTCGCAGATTTTAGGAGAACCATCATGACTTTGCTCAAATTAACTCAAGTATCACTCGCTTACGGCGCGACTCCATTGTTGGAGGATGTTTCCTGGCAAATTGCGCGTGGCGAGCGCGTGTGCATTATTGGCCGCAATGGTACGGGCAAGTCAAGCATGCTGCATGTTGTACGTGGTAACCGTGTGCCGGATGGCGGTGAAGTATGGCGCGCACCCGGTTTAAAAATTGGTGAGCTGCCGCAAGAATTACCGGTAGCCGATGAGAAGACCATTTTTGAAGTGGTTTCTGAAGGGCTCGACGGCGTGGGTGAATTGTTAGCGCAGTTCAATCATATCAGTCAGAACATCGTCACTGATGAAGACCTGAATAAAATGATGCACGTGCAGCAAGAGCTTGAAGCACGTGATGGCTGGCGTTTGCAGCAGTTAGTGGATAGCACTCTGAGCCGCTTGCAGTTGCCGGCTGACAAGAAGATGAATGAGCTGTCCGGTGGTTGGCGTCGACGCGTATTGCTGGCGCAAGCTTTGGTGGCTGAGCCAGATTTGCTCTTGCTGGATGAGCCGACTAACCACTTGGATATTGGTGCTATTGCTTGGTTGGAAGAGGCCTTATTGAACTTTACTGGTGCGGTGATTTTTATTACCCACGACCGAGCTTTCTTGCAAAATCTAGCCACCCGGATTTTAGAATTGGACCGCGGTCACTTGATTGACTGGAACGGTGACTACGCCAGTTTCTTGGTTCACAAAGAGCAACAGTTAGCCGCTGAAGAAACCGCCAATGCTTTGTTTGATAAAAAGCTCGCGCAAGAAGAAGTGTGGATTCGCCAAGGTATTAAAGCGCGTCGTACACGTAATGAAGGCCGTGTGCGTGAGCTGAAAGCGTTGCGTGTTGAACGCAGTCAGCGTCGTGAACGTCAAGGTACTGCCAATATCAATATTGGTGCCGGTGAGAAATCAGGTAAGCAGGTGATTGTCGCTGAGCATGTCAGCTTTGCGCATCCGGGTGGTCGTGAGCTGATTAAAGATTTCTCTATGGTTCTGCAGCGCGGCGACCGCATTGGTTTGCTCGGCGCTAATGGTAGCGGTAAAACTACTTTACTGAAATTGTTGCTAGGTGATTTGCAGCCCACTTCAGGCACCATTGCCGTGGGTACTAAACTGGAAGTGGCCTATTTTGATCAGCTGCGTCATCAGCTTGATCCAGAAAAAACTGTGATTGAGAACGTCGGTGAAGGCAGCGATACCATTATGATTAATGGTCAAAGCAAGCACGTACTCAGTTATTTAGGTGATTTTCTCTTCAGTCCGCAACGTGCCCGTACCCCAGTTAAAGCCTTATCTGGCGGTGAGCGTGCGCGTTTACTCTTGGCCAAGCTATTTACTCGTCCAGCTAACCTGTTAGTACTCGATGAGCCGACTAACGATCTGGACGTAGAAACCCTAGAGCTGCTCGAAGAAGTGTTGATGGACTTTAAAGGCACTGTGCTGATTGTCAGTCACGACCGTGCGTTCTTAGATAACGTGGTGACCAACACGCTGGTGTTTGATGGCACTGGCCGTGTACGTGAATATGTCGGTGGCTTTGATGATTGGTTGCGTCAAGGTGGCAGTATCCGCTTGTTGGGTGTGACTGATGACCTGGAGGCTCCTGCAGCTAAAGTAGTTGAACCTGTGGTTGCAGCGGCTGCACCAACGCCAGTTGCGAGCAACACTGAGCCCAAAAAGAAGCTGAGCTATAAACTACAGCGTGAATTGGATGCTATTCCAGGCGAGATTGAAACGTTAGAAGCACAACTGGCGGCTTTGCATGAGCAAGTCTCAGCGGCTGATTTTTATCAGCAACCGCAGGAAGCGACTGAAGCAGTATTAGCTAAAATTGATACAGTGCAGCAACAGTTGGACGCGCTGATTGAGCGTTGGGCTGAGCTCGACAGCTAAGTTCAAGTGACTGGCCGTGCATCATGGCTCAGGTCTGTGCACGGCAGTCGGTGGTTTATATAACAGGCAAGTTCTGCATCAGCAGCTTGCCTGTTTTGCTATGTGGCTATTAATCGTCTGCTGTATGGATTTGTAAATCGACGGCTAGTACGTCGCAAGGCGCATCCGCTAGCAAGTCTTTAGTGGTTGAGCCGAGCAGCATTGCTAAGCCATGCCGGCCATGGCTGCCCACAATAATCAGGTCGCAGTTATGCTCTTTGGCCAGTAGATGAATCTCTTGGCGTGGCTGACCGTAACGTAGGTGGCAGTTGTTTTCTTTGAGCAACTGATGCTGTTCAGCCAGGATATTGAGCTTGTGTTGTGCTTGCTCAGTTTGTTGTTCTTGTAGCAGTGATAAGTCCATTGGCACATCGCCACCAAAGGCCAGTGTTAGTGGCTCAACAACGTGCACTAGTGTGGTTTGGCAAGCCAGCGCCTGGCACAGTTGCTGGGCTCTTTCCAAAACACGGTGACAATCTTCAGTTAAATCAATAGCAATCAGTAGATGGGAATATGCCATAGCTGTCTCCAGTCTTTTCTCTAGGCTTGCGCCGTTGAGTGCGTGGTATTGAGGTCGTAGGCCGCACTTGAGCACTGCCTTGCCTTGCACAATCAACTTTAATGTAACGTCAGCGCCGAGCAATTGCACGAATTTATCTTGGACGTACGATTTACCCTCATAAAGTGTGAGTCTATGGCACAGTAGTAGACAATTTTTAACATTCTTCGATGTTGCTAATTGACAAAGAGAAAAAATTACGTGAATGTGTGCTTACCCAAATCAAACGGGCGTATGAAATTCGTTTTGGCACTGCCGCTTAAATTCTTTTGAATATAATAATGGTATGAGTGCCAAACAGTGTTTCGCAAAGTGCCTTGCACAATATTGAATGGCTGGCAGTCCTCAATTAAAGACTGCTCAGCTTCCATAGAATGGAGATCAGCTGATGATTTACGCAGGTAAAGCCATCACGGTGAAGACCCTTGAAAGTGGCATTGTTGAATTAAATTTCGACCTCAAGGGTGAGTCCGTCAATAAGTTTAACCGTCTTACACTGACCGAACTGCGCGCTGCAGTTGACGCAATCAAAGCCAACGATGCTGTTAAAGGCGTGATTGTGACCAGTGGTAAAGATGTATTTATCGTTGGTGCAGATATCACTGAGTTCGTTGAGAACTTTAAGCTACCTGAAGAAGAGCTGATTGCTGCCAACCTTGAAATCAATAAAATCTTTAATGATTTTGAAGATTTGAATGTACCTACCGTTGCAGCAATCAATGGCATCGCTCTAGGCGGTGGTTTTGAAATGTGCTTGGCTGCAGATTATCGTGTGATGTCTGACAGCGCCAAAGTTGGCTTGCCTGAAGTTAAGCTTGGTATTTATCCAGGCTTTGGCGGTACTGTACGTTTAACACGTGTGGTGGGCGCTGATAATGCCGTTGAGTGGATTGCGGGCGGTAAAGAAGGTCGCGCTGAAGAAGCGCTTAAAGTCGGCGCGGTCGATGTTGTGGTTAGCGCTGATAAGTTGCTAGCTGCTGCGATTGACTTGGCTAAGCGTGCAATCTCGGGCGAGTTGGATTACAAGGCTAAGCGTCAGCCTAAACTGGAAAAGCTCAAGCTCAATGCCATCGAGCAAATGATGAGTTTTGAAACAGCTAAAGGTTTAGTGGCTGCACAGGCGGGACCTAACTTCCCTGCGCCGATTGAAGCGGTGAAGACCATTCAAAAAGCGGCTAACCATGGTCGTGATAAAGCGCTGGAAATTGAAGCTAAAGG
>CALZAE010000080.1 GCA_945612235.1 uncultured Gammaproteobacteria bacterium
GAGAAACCCGAATGTCTAAAGATTCCTCACCCAGCGCGAGGTAACGCGATACGGGCATAGCGGGCGGCACGGGTACGCACCTCATGAACTCATGCTATAAGCGCCTTTATGAGGCGAACTTTACAGCTATCAATGAATTGTTCGGATTCAGCAGCCGCAAGTCAAGCTTTACGAGACAATTCTCTCGTTTCTTGGGCTATTTGATGCATATCATAGATATTTATAGGCCTGAAGTGCAACCTCAAGGTTGCAATACCGTCTTTTAAGGTATATTCCAACAAGCTTTAATTTTTAATATACAGTCGCGTACATACAACAAGGAATATTGCATGCGGGGTTTCTTATCTCTAACCAGCTTTTTATTGCTACTGAGCACACAACTCTTCGCAGCCCCAATTTACAAATGGGTTGATGCACAAGGCGTGACTCATTTCGGCTCGCAACCATCACCAGCCATTCAATCTGAGCAAGTCAAAACTAAAGTGTTTCAACCACAGCCAACCACTAAAGCGATAGCGACTGAGAACTTAGCTGACGACACTCCAACTCAAGCAGAAATAGAGCGTGAAGTACGTAAACAAGTTGCTCAAGAAAGTGCCGAACTGCAAAAGCACTGTACAGAGTTGCGCTATAACCTTGCTCACCTAAAAAACAACCCCAGAATACTTGCTCAAGTCGATGGCAAGCCGACGCGTCTAACGGAAGAAGAACGACAAGCGCGTATTGCTGACACAGAAAAATTACTGAATGAGCGCTGCGCAAATATCAAGTAACTGCAACCCAGCGTCAGCTTAAGCTTAAGCTTAATGCAATACCTGTTGCGACATGATTGCTGCGTCTATATTTTTCAGGCAACGCTGTAATGCTGCGGTCTCCAAGCTTTTTTCACGATAGACCACAGTAGCCATCTCAAAAATTGCGCACTGCTTAGGCAATGGCTGCTGCGTTAGAACAATACTCTGCATACGCGGGATAAATACCCATTGCAGCCATTGAGAGAACTCTAAGGTATCCACACAAAATGGCTGCTGGCTTTGCAGTGCTTGCGCGGCAGGAGCTTGCGACTCCCACCAGCCCAAAGCGCGCAATTCGTTCTCTAACTCAACTAGCAACACACCAACATGTAATTTAGCTTGCACTAACATTACATATTCACCCTTGCACGACGCTGCGCTTCTTGTGCTCCAGCAGCATTGCCTTGCTGACTGCGTGCTCGCGCAATTAAATCCCACAACCCAGCTTGCAAAGCAGCCTGCCCATTACTGTAGCTTAAACCGCGCTGCGCCAACTGCTCAGCTTGACTCGCATCGCCTTGCGCTAAACGCACTTCAGCTAAACGATAGAGCACTTGCGGTTCGCGTGGAGCAATACGCTGCGCACGTTCTAGACTGGATGCAGCACCATTATAATCACCGCCATTTTGCTGCTGCTTAGCTGTCGTCAGCAATGCTAATACTGGGCCTGACAACTGCTCATCAGCGGCTAAGCGAGCTTGGCCACCAATCGGCATAGACGCCACTGGCGCGCTAGTAATGGGTTTGTCTATTGGTGCATCACCGTGCTGAACCTGGATACCGCTGATGGGCACACTAGGGACAGCATAGGTCTGAACAATTTCATTGTCGTTTTGTACATCTGTCACAGCATTACGCTGGTCTTGCTGTGTTGCAGCACCCACTTGACGTGTATTTCTATCACGCATTGCACCTGAGGTTAAGGGTCCGCCACTTTCAACTACAGGTATGCTGCTGTACTGCGGCGAGCCAGCACAACCGGCTAGGAGGGCGGCCAGCGCAACTAAAATAACGGCATGCTTACTCACATCAATTCCCCACATAGATTAATTTAACCAACTACGAATCCAACTCTTCACTGACTCAACTGGCTCCTTGATGATGCTTGGCTTATCACAAGAATCACCTGCCAAGGGTTCACTGCCACGAATATACGGCATTTGCACAGCACCTGGACAATCTTTCGCGCTGCCCAAACCTGAGTAAGCATCCACCCAGGCCATCACAATATTCTCAGGAGGTGTCATATTCAACGAAGATGGCGCAGCTTTTTGCATAAAGTTAGCCCAGACCTGTAAGGCTCCGCTGGCACCGGTTAAGGGTGTTTGGCCATTATCATCACGCCCCATCCACACCACCGCCAGTAAGTCCTGCCCAAAACCTGCAAACCAACTGTCACGCAAGTCATTACTGGTGCCTGTTTTACCTGCCAACATGACAGAGGCCGGAATACGATTGTAAACCGAACGACCTGTACCTTCAGTCATCACGCGACGCATGGCTTCTTGAGTCAGGTAAATAGCGCCAGCATCAAAGCGCTGCTCAACGCTATAAGGATAACGCCCGAGCGGCTCATCATCAGCAGTTAAGACGCTACGAATAGCGCGCAAAGGTGTATTAAAACCACCATTAGCGATCGTTTGATACATGCTGGTGACTTCAATGGGTGTCAAACTACCCGCACCCAGCAACATCGCAGGATAAGCAGGCCAATCGCGATCGACTCCGAGCTTACGCATGGTTTGCAACACGCGCGGCACCCCCATTTCCAAGCCCAGCTTAGCTGTGGATAAGTTATAGGATTGTGCCAAGCCCTGATACAAGAACACTGTCCCATGCTCTTTACGATCATAGTTCTGCGGTGTCCAAGCCTTACCTTTACTACTTTTCACGGTAAAACTTGAGTCTTCAATATAGGTTGTCAGCGTGTATTGCTTAGGCTGCTCTAACGCAGTGAGGTATACCGCAGGCTTAACTAACGAGCCTATCGGTCGCACCGCATCAAGCGCGCGGTTAAAGCCCGCATATCGCGGCTGGCGACTGCCTAACAACGCCAGTACTTCACCTGACGCCGGGCTACTGACCAACATTGCAGTTTCAACTTTATCTATTTCTTTACGGCCCGCCAGTTGTTTGTAGGTTTGCGCCAGCGCTTCCTCAGCTTTACGCTGCACAATAGGATCAAAGCTGGTGAAAATACGTAAACCTTCTTCAGTTAAGTCTTCATCACGATAATCTTCACGCAACTGACGCTTCACCAAATCTAAAAAACCTGGGTAAGTGGTATTGGCTAAACTGCCCTTTTTAGTGATACCTAACGGGCGCTGCTTGGCTGCGGAAGCCTGTTCTGCATCAACAACCCCTTGTTCCATCAGCAGGTCAATCACTAAATTGCGACGCTCAAGCGCTCGCTCAGGCTGACGACGCGGATTGTAATAAGATGGCCCTTTAACCATCGCCACGAGCAAGGCCACTTGATGTAATTTTAATTCAGCTAACGGCTGGCTAAAGAAATACTGACTGGCTAAGCCAAAACCATGCACGGCGCGCTGACCGTCTTGGCCTAAGAAAACCTCATTGAGATAGGCTTCTAAAATCTCTTGCTTGCTGTAATGCAGTTCAATTAACACCGACATCAAAGCTTCTGTGGCTTTACGGGTTAAGGTGCGTTCATTGTTTAAAAAGAAGTTTTTCACCAACTGCTGCGTCAGCGTACTACCGCCTTGGCGTAATGAGCCTGAGGACGTATTAACCCACACAGCACGCGCAATTGATTTAGGCGATACACCGTAATGTGTATAAAAATCACGATCTTCTACTGCAATTAAAGCTTGTGGCAACAGCTCAGGCACTTGATCTAAACGTACTAAAATACGATCTTCTTTATGAGCAGGATATAGACCACCTACCAATAAAGGCTCTAAACGCACCACCGCCAAAGGCTGCCCATTAGCTTGCGCAAGGCTGGCTACACTGTTGCCAGAAAAATTTACACGTATGGCTTGCCCAGTCTCAGCACCATCATAAAACTTAAAGCCTCGTGTATGCAGGTCGACTGTATTACCATTAACCGATACATCACCGGCACTGCTGGCGGAGCGCTCATTGCGATAGCCTAAGGCATTGAGTTCGGCTAGAAAGTCTTGTTTATTCAGCTTTTGCCCAGCAAACAACTCTAGAGGCCGCGCATACACTTTAGCGGGCACAGTCCAGCGCTTACCGGAAAACTTCTCCTGGACAATGGCGTCCAGATACATAAGGACACCCGCAAGCACAACAACAGCGACAATCGACAACTTAATAAATAAGCTCAACCAACGGCCTGAAGCTTTGGTTTGACGCGGGTTTACAGCCTTTTTAGTAGACCGTGACGTTCGTTTCTGAGTCATGCTGTTAATTATACCTAGTCTATTTCAGTTCAAAATGCATGTTGTTATAGTTTGCACAGCTGCTTACAGTTGCCATAATGGCATGCATTATTTTATCACTTCCAAGGATTACCTGTGACTCAAGCTCTGATTGCCGCACTCCAAAATCCTGCGATCTTCCCGCATCCAGTTGAAGAATTCCAGGTCATCGAAACGCATATTTCCTGGGTTATCCTAACTGGCCCTTATGCCTATAAAATCAAAAAGGCAGTGAATTTTGGCTTTTTAGATTTCACTGATATCGACGCGCGCAAGCACTTTTGCGGTGAAGAAGTCCGTCTCAATCAACGCTTAACCGACGGTCTCTACCTTGAAGTCGTCGCTATTACTGGCTCAATCGATGCTCCCGAACTTAACGGTACCGGTGATGCTATCGAATACGCAGTTAAAATGCGTCAATTCCCACAAACCCAGTTATTGGGTGATATGCAAAAGCGCGGCGAACTGTGCGAAACACATATCGATGCGTTGGCTAAACAAATTGCCCGCTTCCATGATGAAGCACCGCGTGTACCTGCCGAGCATGCTCTAGGTGATCCGCACGCAATTATGGCACCGATTCGCCAAAACTTTGAGCAAATCCGCCCATTACTCACTGAACCTGCTGATTTACAACAGCTCGATGCACTCGAAGCTTGGGCCGAAGACGGTTTTACCCGTCTACTCCCACTATTAGAGCAACGTCGCCACAATGGTTCAATTCGTGAGTGTCATGGTGATATTCACCTCGGCAACGCCACTCTCCTTGATGGTGAAGTTGTATTGTTTGACTGCATTGAATTTAACGAACCATTTCGCTTAATTGATGTAGCTTCAGACGCTGCATTCTTAGCCATGGACCTTGAAGACCGCGGTCTCAAACCCCTATCACGCCGCTTTATTAATGCGTGGTTAGAGCTGTCTGGTGACTACCAAGCCATGCCGCTGATCAATTTTTACAAAGCTTATCGCGCCATGGTACGCGGCAAAGTGAACTTATTCCGTTTAGGCCAAGAAACGGACCCTGTACAGCGCGCAGTGATTGTGCGCCAGTACCGCAGTTACGCCAACTTAGCAGAAAGCTACAGCGCAATTCCATCACGTTTACTGGCCATTACCCATGGTATTTCTGCAGTGGGTAAAAGCTCTGTGGCGATGCGTTTAGTTGAAGCCTTAGGCGCGCTGCGTTTTCGCTCAGACTTTGAACGTAAGCGTTTATTTGGCGAGCAAGACAGCGAGCAGCAAAACACTTTAGGTGGTGGTATTTACAACCCAAATGCCAGCGCAGCGACCTATCAACGCCTGCACTCTTTGGCTGCGGATGCCTTGCTAGCAGGTTTCCCTGTAGTCATTGATGCCACTTACTTAAAAACCGAACAGCGTCATGATGCCTGGCAGATTGCTGAAAACACTGGCACGCCCTTCCTGATTCTTGATTGCCAAGCTCCAGACGAAGTGGTTGCCACTTGGTTAAAACAACGTCAAGCCGAAGGTTTGGACCCATCCGACGCGACGGCTGATGTGATTTTAGCCCAGCGTCAGCATTTAGAGCCGCTGAACGCAACCGAGACTGCGCAAAGCTACCGTGTGAACACTCATGATGCCGCCACTCTGGATAATCTAATCAGCCAGATTCGTAAACGTTTACCAGGCTTATAAGCCGGTCACTCTTAGCTGCACTCTAGAGGTTGCAGCTAAGATCTACTTACAGTTTGAGCCAGTCTGCTTGTACTGCTGCCTTGTTTAACGCCAACCACTGCAATGCAATAATACTCGCGGCATTATCAATCCGACCATCTTGTACAGCTTGTAACGCAGCCGCCAATGGCCAGACATGCACACGAATATCTTCGCCCTCCTCTGCCACACCAAACACCCCACCAACCCCTACTGTTGAGCAACGCCCAACATATAAATACACACGCTCATCCGAGCCGCCAGGCGATGGGTAATAGGTCATAATAGGAATGAGTTCGTGCAACTCTAAATCAGCCTCTTCCCACGCTTCACGGCGCGCCACTTCTTCTGGCTGCTCATCGGTATCGATTAAACCTGCAACAATTTCCAGTAGCCATGGCTCTGGGCTTTTATCCATAGCACCGATACGAAACTGCTCCACCAGCACCACCGAATCAGTCTGCGGATCATAGGGCAACACACAGACGGCATCTGGGCGCACAAATAACTCACGACTAATCGTTGGCCCCATGTTTCCAGCAAACAAGCGATGCTGCAGATGCACACGATCTAAGCGGTAAAACCCTTGAAAACAGCGTTCACGCTGCTCAATCAGCACATCATCTTCACGATTCATTACGCGCTCAGGCATATCATTCTCCAACAAAAAAGCGGCCCATTTAGGCCGCCTTTTATACCACTGTGAGTTTAAACCTGCTTATAGATAATCGAGCCTTCTTCACGGAAACGCTCAGACTGCTCTTTAAAACCAGCTTCAATGGCGCGCTGCTCATCGGTTAAATCGTTATCTTTGGCGTACTGACGCACTTCTTG
>CALZAE010000081.1 GCA_945612235.1 uncultured Gammaproteobacteria bacterium
TCAGTCGTGGCTTAAATACGACGCCAGAGCCTTTAAGCAGGCTGTTGCAGCAGTTCATGCATCCTCTTGAGCACAGCATTGAGGCCGTTACTGCGTGATGGCGATAGCTGACGGCTTAAACCAAGCTGTGCAAACCATGCAGCCACATCGACTGCGATGATCTGTGCGGCAGATAAACCCTCAATGCGCAGTAACAACAAAGCCAATAAACCACGCAGCAAGCGCGCTTCACTGGCCAACTGAAAGCGCAATGGCTGAGTATCACGGTCTAACACCAGCCACACACGGGTTTCACAGCCCTGTACTAAATGATCGGTTGTACGCTGGGCTTCGGGTAGCTCATCAAGCTGATTGCCCCGCTGCAACAGCAAGCGCGCCCGTTGCTCCCATTGCTGACAGGCTTGAAAGTCGGCAATGGCCTGTTGTGCAGCCTGACTGAGTTCACTCACTGCAAAATCTCCAAGGCCTGATCTAAGGCGCTAAAAAATCGTTGAATATCATCACCATCGTTATACATGGCTAAGGACACCCGCAGCGCACCAGCGAGACCTAAGCTTTTCAGCAGTGGCATCGCGCAATGATGGCCGGCCCGCACGGCTATGCCTTGCTCACCGAGTAACAGCGCGAGGTCAGCATGATGCACGCCCGGCGCATTAAAACTGACCAGCGCACAGTTGGGCGTACCAATGATCTGCATGCCGCGCTGTTGTAAGCCTGCTAACACTGCCGTATGTAAAGCCGCTTCATGGCGGGCAATCGCTGCGCTATCCAGACTGTGCAACCAATCTAAAGTGGCGGCAAACGCGACGATATTCGCGGTGCTGGGTGTGCCGGGTTCAAAACCTAAAGGTGCCGGTAAAAACTCAGCGTGCTGGTAATCACAGTCGCGCACCATTTCACCGCCAAATTGCCAGTGACGTAATGCCGTAACCGCACGCTCGCGTGTAAACAGAATACCAACGCCATCTGGACCATAGAGCTTATGTGCCGAGCACACATAAAAATCACAATCCAGTTGCTGCAGATTCGGGCGCTGATGCACCGCCGCTTGCGCACCATCAATCACTGTGTAAATGCCCATCGCACGGGCGGCTTGCAGTAACGGCTCTAAAGCTTGCTGATGGCCGATTACATTGGAGAGTGCGCTGATGGCCAGTATTTTGCTGCGCGCAGAGAGCTGAGCAATCGCTGCATCAATATCCACATGCCCGTCGCTATCCATCGCTAAGATTTTCAGCTTTACACCACGACTGAGCGCCAGTTGCTGCCAAGGTAAGAGATTAGCGTGGTGCTCATAGGCACTGATCAATATTTCATCCCCAGCCTGCAAGTGATGGGCAAGGGCTTGGCTGAGCAGGTTGATACCTTCGGTAGTGCCTTTAGTGAAGATTACTTGGTCATCTTCACTGGCCTGCAACCACTTGGAGATACTGCTGCGCGCATCTTCAAAAGCACGGGTTGCGCGCTCACCAGGCTGATGTTGCGCACGGTGCACATTGGCCACAGCATGTTGATAATACTGGGTCAGTGTATCAATCATCACGTGCGGCTTTTGCGCGGTGGCAGCGCTGTCGAGCCACACCTGTTGTTGCTCAGCTAAAGCTAAAATACCAGGAAAGAATTGACGCCAAGGGGAGGGCAAAAACACGGGGGATATATCCATGAGAATAAGCAAACAGATTGATCGGGCGGTGGGGCGGAGTGGGCAGTCAGCAACACACTTTACGCAGGTTGCTGACTGCCGCTCATTTTACTGAGTTGGGTTGGTAGTGCACTCAACCACACCGGTTTCTGGATTGCGACGGAAAGATAAATCATCTTGCAGTGCGAGCTCGCTGGCCGCTACGGTTTTGAGCAATTGCTGGGCAGCATCCAATACATTGACTTGGGTATCACTGCTCAGCCATAAACCTGCTTCAACAGTATTGCGATTACCCAAAGAAATACCCACGCCCGCATGACTGTTAATCACACAGTGGTGACCGACACTGATCAACGGCTGATTAGCATTGCTGGACATCGAGCAGCCGCCTTCTAAAGTGGAGTCCGCGCCAATCAACACGCCCGAAGCAATACAACCGTCAATGGTGCTCGCGCCTTGGGTACCGGCGTTAAAGTTGATTGAGCCTTCGTGCAGTACCACTGTGCCTTCACCGACATAGGCACCTAAACGCACACGTGCCGCATCGGCAATATGAATACCCTTAGGCACCACATAGTCGGTCAGCTTGGGTAGCTTATCCACTGAGAAAACATCGAGCATGCGGCCTTTGATGCGCTCCTCTAACTGCAGCGCTGCCACTTCATTGATATCCACTGCACCGCGATTAGTCCAGGCTACGTTGGGCAGCACTTGATACAGATCAGTCAGGTTGATTTCATGTGGCTTACACAGACGATGTGAAATCAGTTGTAGCTTCAGATATGCCTCAGGCACTGAGACCGGCTGGGTGTCATGCTCGAGCACGCAAATCACGGTTGGTTTGCGGCTTTCAGCCAAGCGGACTAATAAGGCACTTTGTTCTGGGGCAATATATTTAAGAGCGCTGGCTAATTTTGCGGCCACAGCAAAGTTGAAATCAATAATTTGATTGCCGCCTTCATAGCCTAAAATCTCTTTAATACGATTGATAAACACCGAGCTTGGACGCAGCAAAGGGCGTGGAAATAACACCTCTAACCATTGGCCTTCACGATTACGGGTGCCGACACCAAAGGCGATACTAAACAGAGATTGCGACATGAAAAATCCTTATGTAAAAGTGAGGGAAGAATGGTTAAGGCGCTTAGGCTAAATCAGCGAAAGCTGCTGCATAAAGTTCGGGCTTAAAAGCCACCAAGGTGCGTTCGCCCAAATCCAGTACCGGACGCTTGATCATTGCGGGTTGTGCCAGCATCAAAGTGATGGCTTTGGCTTGATCAAGATCTGCTTTGCTGGCGTCATCGAGCTTGCGAAAAGTGGTGCCAGCACGATTAAGGATTTTTTCCCAGCCATGCTCGTTGCACCACTGCTCTAGATGCGCCTGATCGATACCTGCAGTTTTATAATCATGAAAATGATAGGTCTGACCTTGTTCATCCAGCCACTTACGGGCTTTTTTCATAGTGTCACAATTTTTAATGCCGTATAGGGTTAAAGCGCTCATAGCAACCTCCGCATTCGCGTTTAAGAAATAGCTAAATTGACACGATAGACAATCGAGCCAAACATGCACAGCATGCCTAGCATCAACAGTGCTATACCCCAAGAGCGTTCACGCCAGCTGTAACCAAAGGCCAAAAGAAACATGCCAATGGTGATTAAAGTGGTCATGACGTTAAGCGGGTTGTCCATAAAAATCCTTACTAATAAGCATTCGATAAATGGGTGACTGTACCACTGGCACCGGTGGATAATTGTGCAATCATGCTTTCTTGCAGGGCCAGACACAATTCTGGATCAGATAAGGGCAAGCCTTGTGCATCAGTGATAAAAAACACGTCTTCGATGCGCTCACCTAAAGTGATAATTTTTGCCTTGACCAAGGCCAAGTTAAATTCTAGAAAAATCCCTGCAATCCGTGCCAATAAGCCCGGACGATCCGGCGCCACCACTTCAACTACGGTATAGGGGCGCTGCGCATCATTATGAATGGTGATTTGCGGCGTAAAGGAGAAGTGCTTGAGTTGGCGTGGCACGCGGCGCTGAATAATCGCTGGATAGTCTTCAGGGTTACGCAAAGCTGCGGTCAGGCCGGATTGGATTTTGTGAATCCTTTCAGAGTCATGACCAATACGCTCGCCGTCCACATCGAGCACAATATAGGTTTCAATATTAAAGTGGCCACTGGAGGTCATGATACGCGCATCCAGCGTGCTTAAATTGAGCTGGTCGAGTGTGGCTACTGTTACAGCGAAAAAGTCATGCCGCTGCGCACCGTAAACAAAGATCTGTGTGGCACCATCGAACTCACGCTGAGTGGTTTCGCGCACCAGAACCAGCGGCTCAAGGCTATTGCCATGCTCTAAAATAGCTTCACTGTGCCAAGCAATATCACCGGCGCTATGACGTAAAAAGTAGTCATCACCGAGCTGGCTCCACAGTTGCTCAACCGCATCGGGGTCGGCGCCTTCCTCAACCAACAGGCTCAGTGCGGTGGCTTGGCGTGTGGTGATTTGCTCTTCACGCTCCAATGGATTTTCTAAACCACGGCGCAATGCGCGGCGTGTTTCACTGTACAGCTGGCGCAGCAGTTGTGCGCGCCATGAGTTCCATAGGGTTGGGTTGGTAGCGTTAATATCTGCCACCGTCAGCACATATAGGTAGTCGAGTTTGGTTTGATCGCCGACTAGCATGGCAAAATTATGGATTTCGTCAGGGTCAGAAATATCCTTACGTTGCGCGGTCACAGACATCACTAAGTGACTGCGGACCAGCCAGACCACCAAGCGAGCGTCGGCCGTGGGCAGTTGATGCAGCTTACAGAACTCTTCAGCAATCTCTGCGCCAATCATCGAGTGATTACCGCCGCGACCTTTACCAATATCATGAAATAAGCCAGCGAGATAAATCAGCTCAGGCTTAGGCAGGCGTCCAATAATGGCGCTGGCTAAGGAAAACTTCTCTGCAAAGTCTGGATGACGCAGTTTGCGCAGGTGCTTAATCAGGTTGAGCGTGTGCGCATCAACGGTATAGATATGGAACAGATCATGCTGCATTTGTCCGACAATGCGGCCAAACTCAGGTAAATAACGCCCTAAAATACCGTAGCGATTCATCCGGCGCACATTCATATGCACGCCTTCTTTGCAGCGGAATAACTCAAGAAATAAATTAATATTACGAGGGTCATGGCGAAACTCATCATCAATCAAATGACGATGGTCGCGCAGTAAGCGAATGGTTTGTGAGCGTACCCCGGTGATCTCTGGATGCTGCGCGAGCAGGACAAAAATCTCTAAGATTGCCGATGGTGTATCGCTAAAAACATAAGGGTTACAGGCTTCAATATAACCGCCGCGAATGCGAAAACGCTCATTGATCGGCGTGAGTACATCGGCATTGTCAGTGCGTAAAATGGTTTCTTCAAAGTACTGGCTGATCAGATCCGAGAGCTGCGAAATCCCCATCACTACGCGATAGTATTTCTGCATAAAATGCTCAATGGCTTGCTTGTGATCATCTTCTAGATAACCCAGCATGTGCGCAATTTTATGCTGGTAGTCGAGCAGCAAACGGTCTTCGTTACGCCCCGCCAGCATATGCAGGGCATAGCGCACTTGCCAGAGAAAGGCGCGCGCATTGGCCAGTAATTGATACTCACCTTCGGTTAAAAAGCCCGGTGCTTCTAAACTGCTCAGAGTGCGCATACCAAAGCGGCGGCGCGCGACCCACATAATGGTTTGTACATCACGCAGGCCGCCGGGTGAGCCTTTGACGTTAGGCTCAAGATTGTATTCGGTGTCGTTGTATTTATCGTGGCGCTCACGCTGTTCGGCGCGTTTGCCTAAGAAAAACTGCTCGCTGGACCACATATGCTGAGGGCCGGTCTGCTCGCGCATGGCATCGAGTAATGCAGGATCGCCGACGATCAACCGGCTTTCGAGCAGGTTGGTCATAATGGTCAAATCGTTGCGCGCTTCATCGGCACACTGTTGAATGGTGCGCACGCTATGACCGACTTCCAAGCCGATATCCCAAAGGAAGGTCAGAAAGCTGGTAATTTGCTCATGCAGGTGCTGGTTGTCGTCATTTTCCAGCAAGATCAGTAAATCAATATCCGAGTAAGGGTGTAGTTCAGCGCGGCCGTAACCACCCACAGCAACCAGTGCCACTTGACACAGGCCATTGTCGCAACGAGGTGCGGGCCACGCGTGCTGTAGCAGCTGGTCGATAAACCAGGCGCGGGCGGCGACCACTTCATGAATATCATGCTGATCTAGAAAACGCTGGTCCATAACCATGCGCGCATGTTCGATAGCACTGCGAAAGACGCTAAGCGGCTGCGGGTGCTGCTCCAGTTTGCGCTGGAATTCTTCAGGGTTAAACAGCTCAAGATCCATGGGCAACATGTTCAGCACCTCGCACAACAGCGATTAATGTAGAGCATAACAAGGGCGAGTCATGCGCACATATTGTGCAGATGACACAACCTTGTCGTAGAGTTTTCAAGCTTCAGGTACCAGTTCAGCCAGCACCTGAGGGCGCGCAACAGCTTAAGATGACTTCGCAGGGAAGGTCTCATCGTTACGCAGGGTAAAGATTTCATAACCGTCAGCAGTCACCACTAAGGTGTGTTCCCACTGTGCGGTTAATTTGCGGTCTTTGGTGATAGCGGTCCAGCCGTCACCGAGTAAACGCGTTTCTTTTTTACCCAGGTTAATCATCGGCTCAATGGTAAAGGTCATGCCTTCTTTGAGCTCTAAACCTGTGCCAGCTTTGCCGTAGTGCAGAATCTGTGGCTCTTCATGGAACACAGTACCGATACCGTGGCCGCAATATTCACGTACCACTGAGTAGCCGTTGCTTTCTGCGTGCTTTTGAATCACTTCGCCGATATCACCTAGACGGGTACCCGGACG
>CALZAE010000082.1 GCA_945612235.1 uncultured Gammaproteobacteria bacterium
CCAGGTGAAATTGAATTATTCCAAGGTCGTTCCTACAAGTCGTACCGTGGCATGGGCTCGCTCGGTGCTATGGCACAAGCGCAGGGTTCATCAGATCGTTACTTCCAAGACACCAGTGGCGGTGCTGAAAAGCTCGTTCCTGAAGGTATTGAAGGTCGCGTACCTTATAAAGGTGCGATTGCTGCCATTGTTCACCAGTTGATGGGTGGATTACGCGCATCAATGGGTTACACCGGTTGTGCCACCATCGAGCAGATGCGTACTGAGCCTGAGTTCGTGCGTATCACCGGTGCGGGTATGGCTGAGTCCCACGTGCACGATGTACAAATTACCAAAGAAGCACCGAACTATCGAGTCAGCTAAGCTGCGCTCATATTCGTTAGATAAACCGCCGTATTTAGGCGGTTTATCTTTTAATAGGTTTATAAACTGTTATTGAGACTTATCCCATGGCTGCTCAAGATATTCATGCTCATCGCATTTTAGTTTTAGATTTCGGCTCACAATACACCCAGTTGATCGCACGACGTATTCGCGGTATCGGCGTATTCTGCGAAATTCACCCCTTTGATGTCAGTGAAGACGTGATTCGTGCGTTTAATCCGCGCGGTATCATCTTGTCCGGTGGTCCTGAGTCTGTACATGAGCAGGACAGTCCACGTGTACCGCAGTTGGTTTTTGACTTGCAAATCCCTGTGCTAGGAGTGTGCTACGGCATGCAAGCTATGGCGCAGCAATTGGGTGGGCAGGTGCAAGGCTCAAATGTGCGTGAGTTTGGTGCTGCCCGCGTCAGCGTTGTTGCAGACAGCGCGTTGCTCGATGGTTTGCGTGATGCCGCGACGGCAGCGTCACCGAGCGGCTTGGATGTGTGGATGAGTCATGGCGATAAAGTGACTGCTTTGCCAGAAGGTTTTACCACCATTGCTAGCACCGAGAGTTGCCCAATTGCTGGTATGGCAGATGCAGATCGTCACTATTACGGTTTGCAGTTCCATCCTGAAGTGACGCATACAACTCAAGGTGCAGATATCCTCAGTCGCTTTGTGTTGGATATTTGTGCCTGTGCCGCATTATGGACTCCAGCTAATATTGTAGAAGATGCGATTGCTACAGTACGTGCGCAGGTCGGCGATCGTAAAGTGTTGCTGGGTCTGTCGGGGGGCGTGGATTCATCTGTCGTGGCGGCGTTATTGCATAAGGCGATTGGCGATCAGTTGACTTGTGTGTTTGTGGATCACGGTCTATTGCGTCTGCATGAAGGCGATGAAGTGATGCGCATGTTCGCTGACAATATGGGTGTTAAAGTCATCCGTGTTGACGTTGAAGATCGTTACTTAGCCTTGCTTAAGGGCGAGACTGATCCAGAAGCTAAGCGTAAAATTATTGGTCGCACCTTTATCGAAGTATTTGATGAGGAAGCCAGTAAGTTAGAAGGTATTGATTTCCTCGCGCAGGGTACGATTTATCCTGACGTGATTGAGTCTGCAGCGATTAAAGGCGGTAAGGCGCATGTGATTAAATCACACCACAACGTGGGCGGCTTGCCGGAAGATATGAAGTTTGAGTTGGTTGAGCCGCTGCGCGAATTGTTTAAAGACGAAGTGCGTAAGCTTGGCGTTGAGCTCGGACTACCACACGATATGGTTTACCGTCATCCGTTCCCAGGCCCTGGTCTTGGTGTACGCATTCTCGGTGAAGTGACTAAAGAATATGCTGACTTGTTGCGTCAAGCGGATCATATTTTTATCGAAGAGTTGCGTAAAGCGGGTTGGTATGAAAAAACCAGTCAAGCTTTTACCGTGTTCTTGCCGGTGAAGTCGGTTGGTGTGGTGGGTGATGCGCGTCGTTACGCTTGGGTCGTCTCACTGCGTGCGGTAGAAACGATCGACTTTATGACGGCGCGCTGGGCGCACTTGCCGTACGATTTACTAGAAAAGGTTTCAGGCCGTATTATCAATGAAATCGAAGGCATTTCACGTGTGGTCTATGACGTGTCAAGCAAGCCACCAGCGACCATTGAGTGGGAGTGATTTTACGCTCGCATTAAGCGTTAGTTGATTGCATTAAAGCCCATCTATGTATGGGCTTTTTTGTATCTTGAATATGAGGTTTTACCTTGATTGCAGACGTGGATAGGCTTGTTGTGGTTGCTACTTGAGCGTGGATAAATCTACTCCATTTAGGTTAGATGATTGAGCGGCTATCGTTTAGGCTTGGAGTGCGAGTCTATAGCAATAATTAGGCATTATCGTGTGGTATGGCAGGCAAGGGGAGCTAGAGATACAGGGCACAGTTGGTGATTCAACGCCTTTGTCGGTCACTTAAAGTTTTACAAATGTTTCTTGCGTATCAAGCAAGGGTCACCAACTGATCGAGGCAAATAAGAATAATCATGGCAAATCGAACTGAGTATGATTTTATTGTAATTGGGGCGGGATCGGCAGGCTGTGTGTTGGCCAATCGACTGTCAGAAAATCCCCAACACAAGGTTCTGTTACTTGAGGCTGGCGGTCAGGATACCAGTCCGCTGATTCATATGCCGGCAGGTTTTTTCTTGCTGCTGCAAAATGGTAAAAACAGCTGGAACTATCAAACGGCACCGCAAAAAAATCTGAATAATCGTGTCTTGCATGATGCGCGCGGTAAGGTGTTAGGCGGTAGTAGTTCGATTAATGGTATGTGCTATAGCCGTGGCGCGCCAGAAATCTTCGATCTATGGGCTAGCATGGGTAACGCCGGTTGGTCATATCAAGAGGTGTTGCCGTACTTTAAGCGTGCAGAATGTTATGAGCACGGTGAGAGTGAATTTCATGGCGGCAGTGGCCCCTTGCATGTGACTCAGGCGAAGGTGAAAAATCTTGCCCAGCTAGCCTGGTTAGATGCCGCACAGCAAGCAGGTTTTCCGTATAGCGATGACCATAATGGTGCTAAACCTGAAGGCTTTGGACCCTGCGACAGTACGATTAAAAACGGACGTCGCATCAGCACCGCAGTTGCCTACTTAAAGCCAATTAAAGGGCGTGAAAACCTACATATCGAAATCAATGCCCATGCAACCATGTTACTGTTTGATGGTTTGCGGGTGATTGGTGTCGAGTATCAACAGGACTCTGAGATCAAGCAGGTGTACGCAAGGCATGAAGTGATTTGCAGTAGTGGTACTTTCCAATCGCCACAATTGTTAATGCTGTCAGGGATTGGTGATGCTGATCATCTGCGCGAACTGGGTATTGAAGCTCGGGTTGATTTGAAAGGTGTTGGGCAGAACTTGCATGATCACATCGGTACGGCTGTACAAATGACCTGTCCCTTGCCGGTGACTGACTATAAATTAGTGAGCAGTAACTTCACTAAAATAAAGGCGGGTATTCGTTACTTGCTAACCCGTGGTGGTCCTTTAGCCAGTAATAGTATTGAAGCCATTGCTTACTTACGCTCCGGTACTCAAGAGCATGGTGAGCTTGATCTTAAATATTATTTAGTCCCTATTTTGACCGGCAGTGATAAGCCAGCCAAAGAACATGGTGTGACGAATTTAGTGATTTTAACGCGCCCCGAAAGTCGTGGCCAGTTACGCTTACGCTCAGCTGATCCGATGGATAAACCCATTATTGATGCTAATTATTTATCTGATGAGCGTGATCTTGAGGTGTTGCGTAAAGGTGTGCGCATTGCGCGGAATATTTTCTCGCAAAAAGCCTACGATCCTTACCGTGGTCGCGAGTATCTGCCGGGTGCTGAGTGTCAGAGTGATGAGGAGCTCGATGCATTTTTCCGGGATACTTGCTTGGTCAACTATGAAGCGGTGGGCACCTGTAAAATGGGGCATGATGAACTGGCAGTGGTAAACGATAAGCTGCAAGTGCATGGTATCGAAGGACTGCGAGTGGTGGATGGCTCGGTGATGCCTAGAATTACTACAGGTGACCCTAGCGCGACTATTATTATGATCGCGGAGAAAGCCGCAGAGATGATTCTGCAGGCGGCGCGGGCTTAAGTTCTCTTTATTGCTGCATGGGTTAAAGGATCCTCACGTCTACTGATTCGTGTTGTGGTGATCGATGCGGTAAAATTTAACGCACCTAGCAAACGTCACCTTTATGAGTCAGATCTTAACGGCGAACCCTTGATATGGGTTCGCCGTTTTTTATTGTGAGAGAAGTCATGCAAGAACCAAATGATCAGCACGCAGACGATGAGTTGTTTATGGCTGAGGCATTACGCTTAGCGGAGCAGGGCGCTGCTATCGGTGAAGTACCTGTAGGCGCTGTTTTAGTGCAGGATGGCGTTATCATTGGGCGTGGTTATAACAGCCCCATTGGTTTAAATGACCCCAGTGCACATGCTGAAGTGCAGGCAATTCGCGATGCAGCGACAGGTGTGGAAAACTACCGCCTGCCCAATACCACGCTGTATGTCACGCTTGAACCTTGCCATATGTGTGCTGGCTTAATGGTGCATGCTCGTATTGCGCGAGTGGTGTTTGCTGCGCATGAGCCGCGTGCGGGTGCGGTGGAAAGTCAGGGGTGCTTCTTTGCGCAGAGCTTTTTAAATCATCGGGTGACTATAACCGGCGGCATACTGGCCGATGAGTCAGCGCAATTACTCAAGAGCTTTTTTAAGGCTCGCCGCAAATCTGCTACTCAGAAAGTAACTCAGGGTCAGTAGGTTTGCTGTCTGCGTTATTTGGGGCTAAGCCTGGAATATGCATGCTGCCGCTGCTGATACTGGTGCCTTCAATTTGTGGCTGCGTGACCCAAGTTAAAATATCGTAATAACGACGGATATTGTTGACAAAATGCACTGGCTCGCCACCACGGGCATAGCCGTAACGGGTTTTGCTATACCATTGCTTTTGCGCTAAACGAGGCAAAATAGTCTTAACGTCCAGCCATTTGTTTGGATCAAGCCCTTCAGCAAGCGTCAGTTTACGAGCGTCATCCAGATGCCCCATGCCAACGTTATAGGCAGCTAAGGCAAACCAGATGCGGTCAGCTGGGTAAATACTTTCGGGTAATTGCGACATCAATAAAGCAATATAACGCGCACCACCTTGAATACTTTGCTTGGGGTCGAGGCGGTTTTTGACGCCCATCGCTTGTGCGGTGCGCAAGGTCAGCATCATTAAGCCACGCACACCTGTTTTGGATGTGGCGGTCGGTAACCAGTGTGACTCTTGATAGCCCATGGCAGCCAATAAGCGCCAATCCACGCTATGTTCTTTAGCGGCTGCGCGAAAGCTGGCTTCATAATTAGGTAGGCGTTGCTGTAAATGCCGAGCAAAAGCGTTAGCTCCCACGTAGCCTAAAATATCCACGTGTCCGTAATAGCGTTCAGTTAGGCGCTGGAGTAAGCCTGATTGTTTGGCATTGGCTAAAAAGCGATTGATTTCATTCAGCAGGCTCACATCTGTACCTGGTGCAATGGCCCAACTCAGCGGGTGGCTGGCTTGCAGGGTAAAGGCCACGCGAATGTTGGGAAAGTACACTTGATTCATGGCCATTTGATTAGAGTTTACCAGCGCTAGATCAATTTGTTGCTCATCGACCATGCGTAATAAATCTACGCTTTCCACTTGATCAGAGACTGCGTAGTCCAGATCTGGAACAGTTTGTTTTAGGCTCTTGAGGTTGTTTTCATGAATACTGCCTTTAAGGGCCAGTATGGTTTTACCGATCAAGTGCTGGGTTTGCTTGGGGCGTTGATTCTTTTGGTGGTAAATGAACTGTGAAGACACATCGAGATAAGAGTCAGAAAAGCGCACATGGTCTAAGCGTTCCGGGTTCATCACTAAACCTGCAGCTGCGAGCACTGGACCATCCTCTGTGCCTAGACTGTTAAATAATTGATCAAGGTTGTCAGCTGTTTCAATTTTAAGCTCCACACCCAGTTGCTCAGCGAAGTGTTTAATCAGCTCATATTCAAAGCCAGTTTCACCGTTGCGGTCTTGGAAATAAGTGGAGGGGCTGTTGCGGGTAATAACATGCAAAATGCCTTGCTCCTGAATGCGCTCCAGAGTTGTGGGTGGTTTGCCACAGCTGCTTAGCATCAGCATAAAAAACAAAGCGCAGCCAATCAATAGGGCGCGTATGGGGGTTAATATCAGTGAACGCATGCGCGCAGTATACGCAAGTGCAACGGATTGCAGCAAAGAAAAGCAGTGTTGCTTGTGCTTAGGATCGGTAGTCGATGCGGTGTATCAGGCAATAAATAGCTAAATGCTAGATTTGGATGGTTATTTATCGCTGTGGGCACTAGAATATGGCCCCATTTCATACAACTTTTCGAGGCTGTCACGACGATGCTGATCTTGCGCGGCGCACCTGCCCTTTCTGCTTTTCGCCACGAGAAACTTTTTGAACAACTACGTCAGAAGGTTCCCTCTGTCAGCGCTGTGTACGCTGAGTTTGCTCATTTTGTTGAGGTTTCAGCTGCGTTAAGCAGTGAA
>CALZAE010000083.1 GCA_945612235.1 uncultured Gammaproteobacteria bacterium
GTGCGCAGGCTCACCGTCTGCACAATGTGGCGTAGGCCAATCAGCCACAGGCCAAGGCTTAGCATCTGTATTAAACACCGCAAAACGACCAATTTGTGCCAAGTACTGGCTTAAACTATCGCCAAAGCTCATGAAAACACTGCTGGGTGCGCCCATAAACAAACGAAACAATAATTGTGCAGCCACTAATAACCCAAGCAATGGTACGGCGATATACCACGCCACAAGAAATATCAGCATCCATATCACACGCAGTACAAGTGACTCGCGACGCATGGTTTTTTCTGGTGTTGCCATTGGTTTAATCCTCGTTTAAAAACCATCAATGGAGATAAAATCAACATCGGTTTTTGGCTCGCCGCTCATCAGTCCGCCAATAATTTGCTCAAGGGTACGCCCCTCAAATAAAATCGCATGCAACCCTGCCACTAATGGCATATATACATCAAGCTCTTGTGACTTAGCTTTGAGTACTTTTAAGGTGTTGACGCCTTCTGCCACTTCACCTAAACGCTCAACCGCCTCCTCTAGACTCAAGCCCTCACCTAAAGCAAAACCAACTTGGTAATTACGGCTTTTAGGTGAAGTACAGGTCACGATCAAATCACCCACCCCGGCCAAACCCAAAAACGTCATTGGGTTGGCACCCAACTTCACAGCAAAGCGAGTCATTTCTGCCAGTGCGCGGGTAATCAACATGCTTTTTGTGTTTTCACCCATACCCAGCGCTGCCGCCATACCGGCGATAATCGCATAAACGTTTTTAAGCGCCCCGCCCAACTCCACACCGAAGCGATCACGACTGGCATATACGCGAAAAGTGGGGCCATGCAACACTCGTTGCACATCTTTACATAAGGCTTCATCTTCACTGGCCACTACGCTGGCAGTGAGTGCATGCGCCGCAACTTCACGAGCCAAATTGGGCCCCGACAACACCCCCACCCGAGCTAAGGGTGCAATGTCTTCTAGAATCTGACTCATCAGCATAAAGGTCTGCGCTTCAATACCTTTAGTCGTGCTCACTAGCATTTTATTGCGCAGTGCATCACTGTGTTCTGTCAGCACGCTACGCAACGCAGTTGAGGGTAAGGCAACAAAAACCAAATCACACTCAGCCAACACAGCTGCTAAATCAGTACGCGCAGTGACACCATCGAACACTGCTACACCTTTTAAATAGCGCGGATTAAGCCTGGTATCATTAATCGCTTGAGCCTGCTGTGCATCACGCATCCATAACTGCACTTGATGCTGGTTACTGGCCAATAAATTAGCTAGGGCGGTACCAAAACTGCCACCACCTAATACTGCGATTGATTGTTTTACTGTCATGCTGTTGCTCTCTTCTGCCATAGGTTGGCGATGGCGCCATTATACGGGGCTAATCAAGCATAACCAGTGTTTAACATTTTCGGTTAAACTATCCCTTGTTTTATCATTTAATTTACGAGGCAAGCCCTTGCAGCGCGTGCATTTACAGCTACGGTCATACCATCCTTACTTTATTTTGACCACGCTCTTGATGGCAGGCTTGACCGAGTCAGCTCGCGCTCAAGACTTATTTATCACTGATCAGGTTATGCCTGAAGTCCTCACAGCCACCCACCTGTACCAGCCCCCCGCTGCAGTACCTGGTAGCGTGAGTATTATTGATCAAGCCCTTATTACTGCCAGTGGTGCACGTAATATCACTGATCTTTTACGTTTAGTGCCCGGCTTACTGGTGGTACCCGACAGCAGTAACCTCACCACAGTGAATTACCACGGCACCAGTCCCGGTCAAGCGCGGCGTTTGCAGGTTTTGATTGATGGACGCTCGGTGTATCGCGCAGGCTTTGCTCAAGTGGACTGGTCAGACCTACCTGTGGCCATAGAAGATATTCAGCGCATTGAAGTATTTCGCGGCCCTAACACTGTCAGTTATGGAGCCAACGCTTTACTGGGCGTGATTAATATCATCACCAGCCCAGCTAAAGACACTCACGGCACATTACTAAAAAGCAATATAGGTCAAAACGGCATTCGCGATTGGTACGCACGCCAAGCGTGGCATTCTGAGCGCACTGATATGCGCTTATCCTTATCAGGCTTAACCGATGATGGTTTTGCTAAGCGCAAAGATGGTAGTGACTTCAGAGACAGCCGTCGTCTTAGCCGTTTTAATGTGCGCGCAAATCATCAACTCAATGAGTACAACAGTTTAGATTGGCAGTTAGCCTTTAAAGAAGGCAGCAATCAAATTAATAATAACTACACTTCAGTTTTTGCTAAAGATCTCAACTTCAAGCCGGGCGAGCAAGACAGCAATTCCGACGAAAATGCTAATGACTATGCAGGCAGCATACGATGGACTGCAGCCGTCAATAGCAAGCATAGTATTACTTTGCAGGCCAATGCGCAGCAGTGGGAGCGTTTACGCGAGTGGCGCGCCTGTGATGCGCAAATCAGCTTTACACCCGAACTCAATGAATTATGGCGAATCTCTTCACCCGCGCAATTTCAACAATTCATTCATAACCCTATAGGTACAGACCCTATTTATAATGCAAGTCCTCGCCAAAAAAAACTACTGGAAGAGCTTAAACCTTACCTCTCTGGCCAGACGCTAGCCCACACCTGCGGCCTGATTAACGAAAACAGCCGCGAAGTACGCTATGACATTGAACTGCAAGACACTTACAGCGTCTCAGATAGCCTACGCCTGATCAGCGGCTTAAGTTATCGTTACGATCAGGCACGCTCAAAAACTTTCTTAAATGGCCGTCAACGCAAAGATATTGTGCGCGGTTTTAGTCAATTTGAATGGTATTTAACCGATCACTGGCTGCTACAAGGTGGCGGCATGCTTGAACATGACAGCAGCACTGGCGATGCTTTTTCGCCCCGCTTAGCCGTCAATTATCTGTTAACTCCAGCACATGGTTTGCGGGCGGTCTATAGCGAAGCTGTGCGCTCGCCGGATATGTTTGAAAATCACGCAGACTGGCGCTATAACGTGCGCGACTTGCGCCCCACCGTAGGCGGCAACAGTGCTGTTGACTTCTTTATCAACTCAAAAAGTCATGGCCAACTTAAACAAGAAAAAATCACAGCCTATGAACTGGGCTATAACGGCCATTTTGCACGCCAACGTGCCTCGATTGATATTAAAGTATTTGAAGAAAAAATCAGTCGGATGATCAGTCACTCACCACGTCTAGAGTCATTTAACTTAACCAACAATGATCACATTAAGTTCACTGGCACCGAGTTGGAAGCAAACTGGCAAGCCAGCCACAATCATCGCCTACGTTTGAGCTATGCCTATATTAACGAGCGCGCCAGTCACAAGCTCGATCAAAAAGTTTCACCACCGCACAGCGGATCAATCAGTTGGCTGTACAACTGGGGCCGCGACTGGAATGCCAGCGTGATGTACTTTGCTGCACAACAACTGCATCAAAAAGACTTACAACTGGCCACATTCAGAGTGGCTAAATTATTTCATGCACCTTACACACGCATCACCCTAGCGGGCAATCTCCAAAGGACGTTAAACAACCAGCCCATAGGTCGCACTAATAACAAGGACCACTCACATGATTATGCATACGCTAGCGTGCAGCTGGAGTTTTAAACCAGCACAGCTGGCCAGCATATTGCGTTTTATCGCGCTGTGCAGCGTATTGTGCGGCATCAGTTTTTCGTCTTTAGCGCAAGTTATTCTCAGTGCCGAACGCGACACCGCAACTGTGCGTATGTTTGCACAAGAGTTAGCCGATTCTATGCCCGAGCATAAGATCATTTATATACCCAGCAGCCAACTGCAGCAGCAGGCTTACTTTGCTGCTGATACACAATTAATCCTACTGGGTACTGAGCTGCTTGATTGGCGCTTGCAACTCAAACACAGCCAACCCGCTACGCTGATTTTACAAGTCAGCCGCACGCAGGCCTTTCAACGTTTTCAGGACAAGCATCCACCACACCTTACCCTGATCTGGAGCGATCCACCCATTGAGCGTCAAATTGCTTTGTTAAAAACCATGCAGCCCGGCATACGCGATGTGGGCGTATTGTTTAGCGAAGATAGCTATTTTTTACTGCCAGAAATTATGCAAGCTCTGCAAGCCGAAGGCTTACTGATGCATGTGAACAATTGGTCTGGTGACTATATTGCTCGCAGCTTTCACTACTTACTCAATACCACCGAAGCGCTGCTGGGTATTGATGATGCTCAAGTGTACAACTCCAAAACCATTAAAAATATTCTACTGAGCAGCTATGCGCGTAAAAAAGCCTTAATTGGTCCTACTGCTGCCTTTATCAACGCTGGCAGCCTTGCTACAACCTACTCAAGCAAAGAAAATTGGTTGAGCACCCTGCGCCAACTATTAGCAACGCCGACAACACAATGGCCAGATAGCTTGTACCCGCAGGCATTCGAGATACTTACCAACCAGCAAGTGGCGCGCTCTTTAGGTATTCGAGCGAATTCTAGTGCAGAGTTAAAACTGGCTCTGCAGCAGCGCCACAGGCAAGCATTATGATAAAAATTTTAGGCGGCAGTATCCATCGCCACACTTTATTTGTCAGTTTATTACCTGCTGTTTTAATTGCTTTTTTACTCACCGGCTATTTTACCTTATCGCGCTTAAACTCCCTCCAAGATGAGCTAGCTGATGCTGGACAACTGATTGCTAACCAGCTCGCACCCGCTGCTGAGTTTAGTGTTATCTCAGGCAATATAGATGCCTTAGAACCTTTGCTACAGGGCTTACTGAAACACCCGCACATTGCATTTATTGAAATTTATAACAATGATAATCAACGCTTAAAACGCAGCGAAAAAAAACCAATAAAATCCAGTATTGCCCCCACCTTTCAAGCGCAAATCAACCGCCAGAGTATTGAGCTGGAGCCGTTTTTCTTATCATCTACGGCTCTATCTCCTACCGTTAGCGGGCTTGACGAAGTGATAGGTCACGTGGTGGTTGGCATGACCGATAGCACACTCAAACAACAGCAATTTCAGACCTTAGTGCGCGCGCTCTGGTTGATTTTTTTGGCCTTGGGTATTATCTGGGCATTAGCATATCTATTAGCCCGCAGCCTCTCAATACCTATTCTGGGTATGCGTAAAAAACTCAAAGCTTTAGATGCTGGCAACTACACGACACCGGTGTTAACCACTATTGATAACGGTGAACTGGGCGAGTTGAGCCAACATATTAATCTGCTCAGCCATACGCTCAATCAAGCGCAGCTTGCGCAACAAAAATACACACAGCAATTACAACAAGCACAACATGAAGCAGAACGGGCTAACCAAGCCAAGTCAGATTTTCTAGCCATGATGAGTCACGAATTACGTACACCTATGAACGGTGTCTTGGGGATGTTGCAACTACTTGAGCAAACTCAGCTCAGTCCAGAGCAAACCGAATACACCAGTATTGCTCACACCTCAAGCTTACAAATGCTGGATGTGATTAACGATATTTTAGATTTCTCGCGCCTTGAGCACGACGTTTTACAACTGGAGTGCATTGCTTTTTCTCTGGATGATATTTTCACCTCTTTGCATAAAAGCTTTAAATACAGCGCCGAAGAGAAAGGGCTGCAGCTTAGCTTTAATATTCCAAGTGAATTCGCCTCCTTGCATGTTGAGGGTGACCCCACACGTTTACGGCAAATTTTAGTTAACCTGCTGGCTAACGCATTAAAATTCACCCAAGAAGGTCATATCCACTTAAATGTGCATTGGAGTGTTCTGGACCACAACCAATTGCGCTTACATTGTGCTATTTCTGACTCAGGTATAGGTATTGCCCAGGAGCAATTGGACTCAATTTTCACTGCCTTTCATCAAGCCGACCAAAGCATTTCCAGACGCTACGGCGGCACCGGCTTGGGCTTATCCATTGCCTACACCCTAGCTGAGCAAATGTCCGGAAGCTTAACAGTGAGCAGCAAAGTTGGCTTAGGCTCGACTTTTGTACTTGAAGTACCCTTGCATCATATATAATGGCCACTACCATTAAAGTGTAAAGATAGGACACAGGGTATTTTTGTCTGCTGGCTGGCATTGATAGTGATTAACCTGTGACTTATAAGTCGTATCTGTGGTCTAACCATGCAATTATGCTCAACTTGAGACTTTGCTCTAGCGCTCAGCACAGCAAACAAGCTGACAAAAGGCTTAAGTTGAATAGAGTTTTTTTGTGAAGCGTTATTAAATGTGTTAAAAACACGCTAATACGTTAAACAAAACCATTAGCTTGATGGATATCCATCGCCCATGCAGTACACGATTAGGCACGTTGAGGAGCCCGCATGACCAAACAAAACGCCTTCACCTACGAAGACCTGCTCAAATGCAGTCGAGGAGAGCTCTTCGGACCAGGTAACGCGCAATTGCCCGCACCGAATA